>NZ_CP041036.1:3099024-3408927 GCF_006385555.1 Shewanella polaris
TTCGTTATGGCAAGACGCACAATATTGATTCACGATGGGATAAACGTGCTGACTAAATAGGCTGCTGTCATCAGGGAAGTTTTTACTTGAACCAGGATCACGAATAACCGGTGCGGTCAGCTCAATAGTATTGGCACTGCTAACACGTTCATCGGCCCACAATTTTATCCATTGAGTCATGGTTTCGCCACAAGCTGAATCACTGGCGAGCCAACAATTGTGGCCACCAGCCACTTTGCTAACCAAACGTGATGCTTTGGGGTCGGTTAAATCAACCAATGGATTCGTGGCGGCATAAGCATCATTTACATCATTGCGACTAGCAAAATAAGGCGCTTGATTACCTTCTGTATGACACGCACCGCATTTTTCTTGGGTTGAAATATTATCCCACAATGATGTTTTGTATTTTTGAATATCAGCCGTTGCCGCTGCGGGGCCGGTATACACGTCAGATTGCGGGTTTTGTTGTGCAGGCGGATTTTTTTCAACATCCCCACCGCCACAAGCAGAAAGCCCCAAGATTAATGAGACAATAACAAGGCCTTTAGCCATTAAATATTTCACGGTCATTCTCCCATACAGTAGTTGCCAACTTCAGCAAACACGCGCTTAAGTTGGTAAGAATTCTGTTTAAAAGAAGCCGTAGTGGCACTAATTTGTGCAATATCCGCTTGGCTTTCTGCATCTCGTAAACACACAGTTTTAAACACTTTTTTGACTTGGCATTGCGCAAAGGCATTGCTGTTTGCCAACTCTTGCCCTAAGGATTTAGCTCCACTACCTTGACCTGACAAACTGTTATCCCAACCCAATTTTTGATTAGGTCCTTCGCGCCAGTAATTGTTCCATTTATCGTTTGGCGTTGCATAGCCAAAAGGAAAGCTGGTTGAATTGATATGATACTTACCTTGCACTCGAGTGCCGGTGGCAGGGTCGGTTTGACCGCTGGTGTTGTAAGCTATCGCACCAGCCTCACCGGTTGGATCTTGGTCACGGTTAAACTCATATTCATAATAAGCAAACGCTTGTGCCAGCGGATCCATACCACTGTGGCAACTTGAGCAGTTATTAATAAACAAACGACTGTCACCACCTGGGCTGCGGCTCACATCTTGTCGAATACGATCGGTTGGGCGGGTGTTGTCTTTTAATGGCTCTAAATCGGTACACAAATGATTCATTAAGGTAAAACGAAAAATGGCGCGGTTAGTGCCTAAATAGAAAAATTCTTTCGCCGCGGCACGGCTAGTTAACACCCCAGCGGTTGCGTCAGCAGGTAATCCATTCACACTCGATTGAGTGGTTCGCTCCAAGCCGTCTTTTAAATCAATAAATTGGTCTTCTAACGCTTGATAATGGTCATTATTGTTGCGGTTGTAACTGGGCAAGCTCAAACTATTTTTACCTACATACACCATGTCTGCTTGAAGAATATCTCTGAAATCAACATCGTCCCTAACCGCACCAATCACAGTGGCAGAATAGTCATTTAACGGCGCAAAAATGTCTTGATCAATATTGGTCCACGGCGTGGCGAACAATTTCAACGTCGTAGAATAAAATGCCGGCGTTTCCATTGCGAGGTAGGCGGCTTCGATGGATTTGCCATCATCAAGTAATGCCGCCATATTTTGCAATGTGGCTTCTGAAGCGGGAACCCCAGCGATGCGGTCATGCAATTGTTTTGCTTGCTCTAAGCTGGCCGCTACTGCATTGATCGAGAAAAGACCAAATACACCAAGTGCTAATACACCCCTAACCTGCTTAGAATGCATTGTTTTTCCATAATAAGATAATAAGCTGAGGCTTTTTATCGTACGAAGTCGTTGCTTCATACTATCTCCTTGTTAGCACTTGACTGCCTTACATTGAACTGACATTGATGTTTGCACATGATGAAAATCGAATTGTGCTGATTAAATCATTCAACGGCTCACAATAAAAGTTTTAATTTTGTTAATTTTTTTGACACTTACAGCCAATTACTTGACGTCAAAAAAAATACCTACCCCGTCAAAAAAAAGTATTCAAACTATTTAATAAAAAGTGTTGAAACACTGGCTCTAGAAAGCAATAATGTCAGGCGCCATCAGGTTTTGCCATGATACTAACAAAAATAATAAATCGTTAAGGAAAACAAATGAGGCCGACTTTTGGCTATAACATTATGATGTTTACGGTAATTGCATTGTTATTGGGATGTAACACCGAAACAGCAATTAAAGATCAACAGCCTGATCCTGTTCTGGTTGAATATCCTGTGGTTTATATTGAGCGTAATTTAACTGCGGTCGATCAAACACCGGCACAATTTCAATCCCTTAATCCTGCCTATTTTAACCCTGGCGCTCAATTACTCATTAAACGCAATGCCTTCGCTGATTCACCTGCGACGAATTTAACAGCCTCCTTATTTGCTGAAGATCAGTTGATTGATATTCGCGATCTGTCAGTGTCTGACGATGGCCAACAATTGCTTATGGCCATTCGCGCACCAGAAATCGATGGTGTTGACGACGATGAACAACCTAAATGGAATATCTGGCGTTATACAGTTTCTAGCCAAACCTTAGAAAGAATCATCACGAGTGACATAACAGCTGAGCAAGGCAATGACCTAATGCCTGCGTTTTTGCCAGACGGCAGAATTATATTTGCATCAACCAGACAACGTTTATCTCGAGCCATTTTGCTTGATGAAGGTAAACCACAATACACAGCATTAGATGAAAGCCGCGCTAATGAAACCTTCAATATCCATGTAATGGACCCAGACGGCAGCGCCATTAAGCAGTTAACCTTTAACTTAAGCCATGACTTTTACCCATTGGTACTGCAAAGCGGAAAGATTTTATACAGCCGCTGGGACCGTATGGGCGGCGACCATGGTATTAACCTGTACCGTATGAATCCAGACGGAACTGAAAACGAATTAGTATTTGGCTGGCATTCGCATCAATTGACCCTTGACGGCCAAGCCGAGCCGATTGATTTCATCAAGCCACAACAATTAGCTAGCGGCGAGATATTGATGTTGTTGACATCACAGGATGACACCGTAATTCAAAAGCGCCCGGTGCTGATTAATATTGATGACTACATTGACGCTCAGCAAGCCACTGCCAACTCTGGCGCACAAGGCGAAGCGATTACAGACGCCACGTTATCGGAATTTAATTTCTCATTTTCTGCCGCATTGTCAGAAACAGGTAGAATCAATCATTTATACCCGCTACCCGATAACAGTCAGCGCTTCTTAATGAGTTGGGATCTGTGCCGTGTAGTCGTTAATGACATCATCCGTGCCTGCGGCCAATTTACCGCGGAGCAACTCGCTGACGATAATCTGATTCAGGCCGATCCACTATACGAGTTATGGCTACTCAATAATGCCAACAACACTCAACAGTTAGTTGCCAGCACCACTCAAGGGACAGTGTTAACCGAATCGGTAGTGATGCAACCTAGCGCACAGCCGAAAACCTTTATAGCAGACAAAGTTGTTGGCAACGAACTCGATTCACAGCTTAGCCAAGAATTAGCTGGCTCGATTCACATTCGTAGCGTTTATGACTTTGATGGCGTTGACAGCACAACTAGCGCAGGCGGGTTAACTCTCCTTAGCGACCCGTCGCAAACACCCGCGGTAGATTTGCCAGCACGTTTTTTGCGTATCGTTCGTGGCGTTCCCATGCCACCAGACGATGTTAGAGATATTGCCAATACTGATTTTGGGCGCAGTAATAACCAACTGATGCGCGAGATTATCGGTTATAGCCCAATTCAGCCCGATGGTTCAGTCAAAATAAAAGTGCCTGCTAATATCCCGTTAGCCATCAGTATATTAGACATCAATGGTCAGCGTATTGGTGGACGCCACAGTCAATGGATCACCTTAACGCCGGGTGAAACCTTAGAATGTACCGGTTGCCATACTGCTAACAGTCAACTACCTCATGGCCGACTAGACGCCCAAGCCGCTAGCATTAATCCAGGAGCCGCGGGTGGTTCAGCCTACCCTAATGCCACTAGCAATATCATTCCTGAGCAAGGACAAACCATGGCCGAAGCCGATGAAATGGTGAATGGCCTTGCTGAGCTTAGCGACAGTATTAAATATCAAGATATTTGGACTAACCCAGTATTGTCTGCCGTTAATCCAAATATTGAATACAGTTACAGTAATTTAGCCACACCAGCGCCTAATGGCAGCGAATGCTTTGAAAATTGGACGCCCTATTGCCGCATTCAAATCAATTATGTTGAACATATTCAACCGCTGTGGGACTTAGCTCGACCCGTTATAGACGAGACAACTCAAATAATCGTTGCCGATAACACTTGTACCAGTTGCCATAATATCGTCGATGCCGATGGCGCGGCGCAAGTGCCTGCGGGACAGTTGTCGTTAATCAATTCACCTTCAAGCGATCAAGCCGCACACTTAACCTCATACCGTGAACTCTTTTTTAACGATGTTGAGCAAGAAGAAGTCGACGGCATTTTAATCGACAAATTAATTGAAGTACTCGATGCCGATGGCAACGTGGTCTATCAAGTAGACAGTAATGGTGAGCTTATTCTCGACGCAGACGGTAACCCTATTCCGATGTTAACGACAGTCAATGTGCCCGCTATTTTGTCGACTAATGGTGCTCGCTCAAGCAGTATCTTTTTTGAGGTGATGACTAATACTACCCATCAAAATATGCTGTCGGCCGATGAGCTCAAATTACTCAATGAATGGTTAGACATTGGCGCGCAATATTACAACACGCCATTTTACTCACAGGACTAACAAAGCATGCCACAAGCAAATCCATAGGTTTGCTTCATGACTTTGCGATAGGGAATTATGCGAACATATTTACGAAACACCTTTTTGTTACTGATATTGCTGTGCTTAAGCCCAGTGTTGCAGGCCGACGACAACCCAAGTTTGCGTATCGAGGTGCCCTTTATTGAACTGCATTCAGGGCCAAGTGCTGGCTACCCTGTGGTGTCAATTATCGAACAAAACGAAACAGTCACTGTGCTGCTTAAGCGTACATCTTGGTTAAAAGTGCAAAACAAACGTGGCGTTGAAGGCTGGTTTCATGAAGATAACCTAAAAGGTTTATCCCAAGATGGCCAAGCCATTGATACCAATTTAATCACAGAACAAGACGTCATCAATCGTCAAATAGAAGCCGGGGTCATGTACGGCGATTTAGAAGGTGCCAATTTTTACAATATCTATGCAGGCTATGCATTTACCCCCGTATTTAGTGCTGAAATATCAGCGGGTAAAGCACTGGGGAGCATTTCAGACAGTGATGTATTTGAAGTCATGCTGTTTAGCCAACCTCTACCCGACTTAATCGTAGTGCCATACATTGGCGTTGGCGCGGGGATCATTAATACCGAGCCCCATAGTGTGTTAGCCGACACCGAATCGCGTCGCAGCACCTTAATGAGTGCTGCGGTTGGGATTAAATATCACCTTGCACGTAATTTTTTATTACGAGCCGAATATAAACTCTCGTTAGCCTTAACCGACCGAGATGAAAATGAAGAGATCCAAACATGGAAAATAGGATTCAGCGTATTTTTTTAATGCCTTTGTTCACCGTTAGTACCTTAGCGCTGACCGCATTAACGCCAAGCTCAGCAGTATTTGCAGCAGACGATGTTCCAACCACAGTCAAAGCCGATGTAGAACGTCGAACAGTGCTTGATGATGTGATTGATACTGAAAACTTTGAAGTGGGTATTCAAGGCGGTATTTTGTCAATTGAGGATTTTGAATCAAATCCTTGGATAAGTGCCCATGTGGGTTATCACATCAGCGAGCACTTTTACGTCAAAGCTCGCTATGCCCAAGCCAAAGCAGGTGAAACAAGTTTTGAAAAACTGTCTAACGCAGCCCCTTTGTTAACTGACGATGAGCGCGAGTTAACTTATTACGGCTTAAACATTGGTTATAACTTGTTGCCTGGTGAAATTTTTTTCAGCAAAGACACGGTGTTTAACAGTGTCTTTTCAATCGAATTAGGTGGCGGCAGTACCGAGTTTGCCGGTGACGAGCAATTTACCTTCAACCTCACGGCAAACTACCGAGTATTTTTAACCGACTGGATAGCATGGGATTTAAGCATGAGTGATTACCTGTTTAATACCGAGGTTACTGGTGAGTCTAAAACAACCCATAACCTGAATTTTGCTACGGGTGTGTCGTTCTATTTTTAATCTACCTCGATAACGGTCGTTAAAAGAGACCATAGAAAATTCGAGTAGTAAAAGTGAAATACCAATAAGGAAATACAATGTTGTTCAGTCGATTTAGTGGTAAATGTCTTATTGCATTAGGTGCAATATTGTTGTCGATGCAGGTACAGGCGCTCACGCTTGGCCAAGCTGCACCCGACTTCACCTTAAAAAACCAGCAAGGGACTAACCTCAATTTAGCCGAGCAACGTGGCGAGATTATCTTGATCAACTTTTGGGCATCTTGGTGTGGACCATGCCGTAAAGAAATGCCGGTTTTGCAAAAATTACAAGACAAGTATCAAGACCTCGGCGTTCAAGTCTGGGGCATTAATGTTGAACAGGAAAATCAAGCAGGCAAAGACTTTCTAGCCGATCTTGATTTACGTTTTCCGATATTTTTCGACCAAACCAATTCTTTGTCTAAGACCTATCAAGTTGAAGCCATGCCAACCACTGTGATTATTGATCGCGATGGTAATGTGCGCTTTGTATTTCAGGGCTACCAAGACGGCTTTGATAAAAAGTATTCTGCGGCCATCAAACAGCTGATTAGGGAGTAAGCATATGATGACAAAAACCTTATCTCCTCGCGTCACGGCTTTATCGCTTAATTGCATTGCACTATTAAGCTTAATTAGTTTGAGCGGCTGCACGAGCATGGGCATTGAACCTTGGGTTAAACCATACGAGCGTCAAAACTTAGCTGACCCCATCATGCGCTTTAATCGTCATCCCAGTGCCAGCATGCATATGGCTCATGTACTTGAAGGTCGTGAATCAGCCCGTGGTGCTGAAGGAACCGGAGGTGGTGGTTGTGGCTGTAACTAATATTATCAATAAAGGCGTTAAGTTATTGGCGGTACTGCTTGTCAGTATGACGAGCTTGTCTGTCCAAGCTGCGGTGCTCGACCCTGATCGCGCTGATGTGTTGTATCACAGCTACGAAGGTGGCGGCATGACCATTGATGGTCCGTCAGTGTTACTCAGAAAAAAGACCTCTGAATCGGTCGCATTTACCGCATATTATTATTTAGACAGTATTTCATCTGCATCAGTGGATGTTATCAGCACTGCCAGTGCTTACACAGAAAAGCGTAACGAAGGTCAATTTGGGGTTGAATACCTGCATGACAAAACCTTGATGTCGTTTAACCTGCGCCAAAGTGATGAAGACGATTATTTAGCGCAATCATTTAGCATCAATGTCTCACAAGACACCTTTGGTGATTTAACCAATTTAAATCTGGGTTTGTCTTATGGCGATAATGAGATTCGCCGCAATGGTGATGACCAGTTTGAAGAGCAAAGCGAGCAATATCGTATCCGCGCTGGCATCAATCAAGTGTTAACCCGCAATCTTACGGCGAGTGTTAACGTTGAAGCCATTGCCGACAGTGGTTATTTAAATAACCCATATCGCACGGTGAGATACGTAGACAACAGCGTTCCATCAGGTGTGGCTTATCAGGCAGAAGTGTATCCAGAAACTCGCAACTCGTTTGCGGCAAAATTATCTGCCAGTTACTTTTTACCTTATCGCGCTGCCTTGTTTTTTCATTACCGCCACTTTACCGACAGCTGGGAAATCACCGCCAGTGATGTAGAGCTTGGATATCGACATCCGCTGGGCGACAGTCTCGAATTAGAATTTAAAGTGCGTTATTACCAGCAAACTCAAGCAGAATTTTACAGTGATTTGTTTCCTTATCGCGACGCACAAAACTACCTTGCGCGCGACAAAGAACTCAGTGACTTTAGTGACATCACTTACGGGATAGGCATTACCTATCAATTACCAGCCTCGGTATCGTTTGGCGACACTCGTTCGGAAGCATCGCTTCAATGGGATTATATTGACTTTCAATACAATAACTTTAGGGATCCTACTGCAGATGGCGGAGTGGGCAACGAACCGTTTTATGGGTTCTCTGCCAATGTCATCCGTGCTTTTGTCAGCGTGTATTTTTAATTGCTAGCCCTAAATATTCATACTTTTAACAACGTAATTGCCAAGGCTATAACTATGACGACCGACCGTAAATGGGGTACTTTTTTAACACGGCTTTTCGCAGCAACTGTGCTTATTGCAGGTTTATTTGCATTACCAGCCCAAGCTGAAGAGACCAAACAAGGCAATGGCGCATTAGCCAGCGAGCTTGAAGACATTAAAAGCCAAGTACTAAAACTCAATCGCGATTTATTTATTTTAGAAGAAGATTTGTTGTTTCCTGCCAGCACCCAAATTGCAGTGTTTGTATCGGTTGATGTGGGGCGTTTTCTAAAACTCGACAGTGTCGAGTTAAAAATTGACGACAACAATGTCAGTGGTTTTTTATATACCGAACGTCAACGTAAAGCACTAGAGCAAGGTGGAATTCAACGTATTTACTTGGGTAATCTTAAAATGGGTCCTCACCAACTAACGGCTATTTTTACCGGCAACGATGCCGAAGGCCGCACTGTGCAACGAGCCATTAGCCATAGTTTTGATAAAACCGATGAAACGGTAATGATAGAACTCAAAGTCGAAGACAGTGAATCAAGCTATCGTGCTGATATCAAAGTCGAACAGTGGGTATTGTAAACAACAATGGCTGTTAATACTCAATCACTTAGCGTTAAGCTAGCTCACATCAGTAACCGACTCACACGACGTTTCGGCTGTGCCGCCATGTTTTGCAGTTGCTTGGCACTCTTGCACTTGGCTGACCTTCAAGCTGCAGAACACGCTGTGAAGGACTCAATGGAGGCAACGGCAGCTAAAACAGACTTAGAAGATAAGTTTTACCGTCAATCATTGTACTTTTATTTTGCCGGTGATTATGGCGCTGCTTTAAGGCAAATTAGCCTCAACCGCCAACACAAAGGCATCGATTCTGATCGTAGCCAATTGTTCGAAGCCGGACTTCAAGTGTCGATTGGCTTACACAATCAAGCCACCCAAACCTTGGTGCAATTTGAACAACAGCAAGCGAATGCTACGGCCAAAACCACAGCGAATACCAGTACTAATACCAATAGCAGCAAAACGAAGTCAGCCACATCGCCAACCGAATTATTATTGATCGCTTTGTTGCAACTCAGCGAACAACAAATTGAGCAAGGCGATATTGATGCGGCCAAACTCACACTAGGCAGAATTACCATATTACTGCCCGATTATGTCGAACAATATCATGTGTTAAATCAATTAGCTTATTGGCCAGATGCGCCGCCGTTAACCGCGCAAGTACAGCAACAATCAACATCAGAAGATGACCAGCCACCAGCAAGTTCATCTGCCGCCTACATCGCCTTAAACCAGGCGTTGCTGCATATGAAGCAGCAACAATACAGTGCAGCACAACCTATATTAATAGAGCTTAAAAGCCAACAATGGCAGCCACCCAAGATTAATTTTTGGCAGCAAGTGTTTAACCCTTTTGCTGAACCCAATATTTTTGACGATAACGACGAGTTATTACCAGAAGTTAAGGACGCCTTGTTGCAACAACAAGCCGTCAATGATTATGCAAAGTTACTGTTGGCTCAGTTGTATGTTGCCAATAAACAATACGATTTAGCCTATAACGAACTGGCTGACTTTCCTGAGCAAAGCCCTTACGCTGAATCCGCTTTGTTTTTATTTGCCTACTCGGCCCAGCAACAACAGCACTATGACATGTCATTTAAATTACTCACGCTATTGCAGCAGCAATACCCCTATTCAAATTTAGCTTGGCAAGCCGCGTTGTTAAATGCGAAACAAGTCAGTGAGCAGCAATCTTTAGCCCAAGGATTAACCTTATATCAGCAAGCTGAACAAGTGTATTTACAAAAGATTGCCGATATTAAACTGTTTGCAGAAGCATTTAGCAATATTAACAATGTCACTGATTTTGCCAGTAAGACGCTTGCTCAACAAACCCCATCATTAGCGCCTAAGTCTGACGCGTTAGAACTTATTCTTACCAAGCGTTTTAGCACTGATTCGCCTTGGTTAAAAAAAGCCTTAAATGAACCGCAATTAGCGACCGATTATCAAACCTTACTAAACCTAGATTTACTTAGCGACAATGTGCAAAAACAACAGATTAACAGTCAATGGTTAAAAGACACTTTAGCGCTCAACACTCAACGCCAAGCAAACGTTATTGAACAGCAAAAACAGCTCGCTTACACAGAGATGATTAATGCGATCACCGAGCAAAAACAACGTATTGTGAAGATTATTGAACAAGCTGAAGCAGAGCAAAATGGGCAAGTGTTTGCCGACCAAAGCCAGCAACAATGGATAGACCGTATTGATGCCAGCCAAGCCACGTTAACTAAATTGGCACCTCAACGTAATATCGACGATGAACAACAAAGACTTGATAAGGTTAAAGGAGTATTGCATTGGCAGCTGCAGCAAACATTGCCACAACGACTTTGGCAACATAAAAAAAGCCTTATGCAATTAACAAAGCAACTTGAACAGCTTGAAGTACAAGCCAGTCGATTTAGTGCATTGTCGAGTAACACACGTTTGTTGTCTGACTTTGAGTTACGTCAACAACAAACCCAAACCGACATTAACAGCATGAACCTTAATATTACCGGACTGCGTGATAAAACCGACCGAGATATTCGTGGGAAAATCAGCATCTTTACCCAGCAACAGCAATATACGTTACAACAGCTGCTGCTCACCACTCGCCATCAGATGGCCAATGTATTAGAGCAAATGTCACAAGCAGACACTGCGCCAATCAGTCCCTTTTCAGTAAACGAAACGGCGGTAAATGAATCGACTGAAAGTGATTCCACCGCAGGTGAGTCAGCTGCACAAGGAGCGTACTAATGTCAGCATCGGCTTATTTATCACGCGCATTAATCTTAATAAGCGGTATTGCATTATCAGGTTGTTTTAGCAGCGGTCAGGCTGATTACGATCAACAAGCCAAACGCACTAGTTTAGGCGACTTGGCCAACAAACGCAGCAACGAAACCGTGGCGAGTGTTGAAATGACCCAAAATCAACGCAGTGTCGCATTGGCCAGTATTTATCAGCAACTGCTGACACTTGAGCCCGATCCTGAAATCCGGACGCACGTTGAATATCGTTTAGCTCAAATCAATACTGAATCATTTGAAACACAATCTTATGCTGACTTAGATGACGAGTCGCAGACAGATAGCCAAGTATTAGCACAGTTGACTCAAAACGATGCCGCACTGCAAAAATTAATCACCGAATATCGACAATTATTGCAGCGATATCCACAGCGACCTGAAAACGAGCACATACAATATCAATTAGCTAAAGCGCTCGATTTACAAGGCAAGTTAGATGCTAGTCTGGCTGAAGTTGAATCACTATTGTTACACTATCCGCAAACTGTTTATCTCGCCGAGCTTAACTTCAGACGTGGTGAAATCTATTATAATTTGCAAAATTACTCTGCGGCGATTCAGTCGTATAAGAAAGTGTTAACCGCTCAACATAATCAAAAATACCGACTGAACAGTTTATATATGCTCGGTTGGTCTGAATTTAAACTCAATCGACTTGCCAATGCCGACAAAGCATTCTTGCAAGTATTTGAAGCATTAGTGGCCAGCCAACAAAGTAATAGTGATGTTGCAAACTTAACGTCCGGCAACTTTACCTTTGAAAAGCTCGGCAGCCGCGCACAAAATTTGGCGATTGATACCCAAAGAGTATTGAGCATTTCATTAAGCCAACAACTGCAATCACAATCACTATTGACTTTGGTTAATGACAATCAATCGCTGCCTTATCTTGGTCTATATCAACATGTATTATTTGCCAATTTAGCTGAATTCTTGCTCGACAAAAAACTTGATTATGACGCTGAACAAACCTATCAAACTTACATTGCACTGGCTCCCGACAATATTTGGTCAGCACGTTACTCGCTAAAGTTGCTTGATCTCTACCAAGGTCAGGGTAAATTTGCTTCAATGCATAAACTTAAAAATGATTATGTTAATCAATATGGTCTTAGCAGCACATTTTGGGTCAATGCCAACAAGGCGCAGCAAGCTGAGTTATTACCACAACTGCTTAGCTTTAGTGACGAGCATAGCCGTCGTTTGTACGCCGATGCGCAAACTCAACAAGGCGCACAACGGGTTAGCGCATTCGCACAAGCTGCCAGTGCATTAAACACCTATTTACAATTGGCCAAATTACCTCAAGCCGGTAACTTGTTAACCAAAGATATTCTGAATGACGAGTACTTATTTGCCGACGCTAATTTTGAAGCCAAACAATATCAGCAAGCCCTTACCAGTTATTACACCATTGCCTATGACGCTACAGCAACGTCGGCGGCCTTGCGCAAGATACAACAGCAATCGGCTTACGCAACAACTGTCACGGTACGCAATATCCTTTCGCAACATGAACAAAGCCAACAAAATCAAAATAAACAACGTAATACTGATGATTACAATACACTCATTTCACAACGTAATCAGTTAGATAAAGAATTCATCAATACATACCCATCAGATGAGCGAGCCTTACAGTTAGCCAGTAATGCCGCCCAATATTCGTTTGATGCTCAACACTACACAGACCTTAAATATTTTACTGATTTCGTATTACAAGCCCACGGCATTAACACGTTCAATGACGCGGCAAGCTCAGTGCAAACCTCGACGCCATTGTCAGACGCTGCCCGCAAGCAAGTGCAGTTTGTCAGCCAGCTTTATGCCAATAGCTTGTATCAGCAAGAGCAATACGCTCAGGCTGAAGAAGGTTACATTTTAGCGCTGCAATACACAGACAAGAGCACAGACTCATGGTCTGAAATGCGTAATCTGTTAGCTTCAAGCATTTACTTCCAAGCGCAAGCCGTTAAACAAACACAACCAGAGCTAGCCGTCAGTCAATTATTACGAGTCGCTCAGGCAGTGCCCGAATCAAAATATGCGGTTAATGCCGAACTCGACGCAGCAAACTTATTGCTGGAACAACAGCGCTGGCAAGAAGCGGTCGACGTATTAAAACCGTTTCAACAACGTTATCCAAACCATGAGTTTAGCGCGATTATTCCGGCCAAATTAGCGCAGTCCTACGAAGCACTTTCCCAATGGGACTTGGCCGCCGAGCAGCTTTTAATCATTGTCGCCAATGAAAAGCCCGGCCCATTAAAACGTGAAGCTCAATACACCGCGGCGGAGTATTACTTAAAAGCAGGCGATAACAATAACGCACTCAGCACCTTTAGAACGTATGCAAAAACCTACCCACAACCGTTTGATGTGGCACAAGAAGTCCGCTTTAAAATGAGTGAGTTTTATCGCCAAAGTGGTGAAGCCAATAAACAATATTACTGGTTTAGACAAATACTTAGCTTTGATCGCAAACAACTGCAACTCGACCCGAATGCCATTCAAACTCGCCAAATTCAACTCGCCTCCATCGCGGCGTTTGCCTTGGCTGAAGCTGAACAACGCAGTTTTGCGGCAATTAAACTCAACGCACCTTTGCAAAAAAGCTTGAAGCGCAAACAAGATGCGATGAAAAAAGCCATTGGTTATTATCAACAAGTGCTCGATTTTCAATTGGCTAAATACGTACCTCATGCGACATACAATCTCGCTGAAATGTATCGCCAACTTGCGGCCGACATGATGAGCTCACAACGCCCTAGCGACTTAGACGAGTTAGCGCTAGAAGAGTACGAGATCTTACTAGAAGAACTGGCTTACCCATTTGAAGAAAAAGCCATCGAAATCCACGTCAGTAATACTCAACGCGCATGGGAAGATATATACGACCAATGGATAGAAAAAAGCTTCAATCGTTTGGCTGAAATGTCTCCAGCCTTATACCAAAAATCAGAATTAACTCATGAGGTCATCGATGCTATCCATTAAGCTATTATTTGCCTCATCGACACCGCAAGTGGCACTCCTGGGGCTATTGAGCTTCATGCTGTTACCAGGTTGTAGTTCATCGCCAAGCAGTACTGATACGAACAAGCAAATCACTAAGACTCCAAGCCCAGATGGAATGGACAAAAACATTGTCGACTTAGTTAACCTCAAGGCTAAAGGCGCCAATAACAGCACCAGTAGCAGTGCAAGTTCAACCGATACCCGTAATGTGTATCTTGAACAAGCCTCACAACGTTTAGCCGATGTGCCCGCATCGGTATTGAGTCAATATCAGCAAGCCATTAGCCACATGAAAAACCAGCAATGGCAAGCAGCGAATAGTTTGTTTGATAAAGTGATTGCAGCCCAGCCTCAGTTGTCGGGCGCGTATGTCAATAAAGCCATCATCGCGATGGATCAGCTGCAATTAGATCAAGCTGATGCACTGCTTGCACAAGCGATAGCGGTTAATAATAACAATCCATATGCGCATCAAATAAAAGCCAATATCGCAAGGCGACAAGGCCATTATGCTCAGGCCGAGCAAGGTTACTTAACAGCGTTGACACTGTGGCCACAATACCCACAAGCTCAATTAAATTTGGCGATATTATTAGAGTTATATCGTGGCAAGCTGCTGCAAGCACGCCAATACTACATTGCTTATTTGGTTAGCCAACCAAATGATGAACAAGCCAAGCGTTGGCTCGCTGGAGTGGAAATTAAAATTCAACGCGCGGGGTTAACATTACCCGACAATGCTAATGGAGCAGGCTAAGATGACCATGAAAAAGGTGTTTCAAGCAAGGTGTCGTCTTGGCACATTGCCGCTGTTTTTAGCCGTCAGTTTACTGAGTGTCTCTGCTCAGGTGGTTGCCAATGATGACACTGAAAAACAACAAACAGTGAAACCCACAAGCAACAAACCTGTGGTGATCCAAAGCCAAGTGACCGGCTCACAAGAGCAACCCAAAGTGCTTTATATTATGCCGTGGCAAGGGATCACCAACCCAATAAATATTAACAACCAAGACATGCAGCTAACCTTGCCAGAATTTAAACCCATTAACCCTAAAATATTTAGGCAACAAGTGAGAGATTTTGCCGATAACGGCCAACAAACTAAACAATAATTTGATCCATTAATTAGACCAACAGTTAGATCGTAAATTAAGTAATAAATGATCCCAAAAACCTGAGTAAGCAGTCAATAAAACAAGATAACTGAACCCATGTAGCCATTAGTGCCTTGTGTTCACTACAACAAAAAAGAGAAGGAACATCACATGAGCTATACCGACCATATCATTGCGTTTTTACAAAATGGCGGCCCATTTATCTACCCTATTGCTTTGGTATTAGTGGTCGGTTTGGCCATTACAATCGAACGCTGGTTATATTTAAGCTCAGCACATCGTAGTAATCAGAAGGCTTTTGCACTGATTAAAAATGCCCTAAAAACGGGTGATATCGATACCATCAGCCAACAAGCGCAAAACAACAAAGCGCCAGTTTTTGATGTATTACAGTCAGGTATTGCCCGTATTTCAAGCGCAAGTCGACGTGAAGATGTTGAATATGCCATGGAAGAAACCGTGATGGAATATATGCTACGTCTTGAAAAACGCACCCCCTTTATTGCCACTCTCGCCAACATCGCTACATTATTAGGTTTGCTAGGTACTATTATGGGGCTTATTGCGGCGTTCTCGGCCGTTGCAAGCGCTGATCCTGCTGAAAAAGCTAACTTATTGTCTTCAAGTATTTCGGTCGCAATGAACACCACCGCATTTGGTTTGATCACTGCCATTCCGCTGATTTTATTTCACTCAAGCCTACAAACTAAAACGGCAACCATCGTTGACTCGATTGAAATGGCAGGCATCAAACTGCTTAATTCATTGTCATTTAACAAGTAACCGGATAATAACCGAGGCTAATGAGTATGAGACGCCGTCGTCGCCCTAATACCCAAGATGCAGAACTGGATATCACCTCATTCATGAATTTGATGATCGTGTTAGTGCCAGTACTTCTGCTGAGTTTGGTGTTCTCACAAGTGCGTATTTTAAATCTGCAATTGCCAGTATTGTCTGAAGCTGAGCAAGCACAAGATGATCAAGAACCCAAAATACTCGAATTAGTGATTACCCCTGCTCGCTTAGAATTAAACTACCCTGCAGGTATGTCACTTAAACGTTTTGAACTGACTGATAACGGTTATGATTTCGCCGCATTGTCTGTTTATCTGCAAGACTTAAAGCTGACATTTCAACAGCAAGATATTGAAAAAAATGACATTGTATTGTTACTCGATCCTGTTATTGACTACCAAACGATAGTGTCAGCCATGGACACAGTTCGCTCATTTAAAGCGGTAGTGGCAGCCAATTTGGTTGATGCAGAACTGTTTCCGATGATCTCATTAGGTGATGCACCTGCCGTTAATGACGCAGATATCGCCCCACCGACGCAAGCCACTATTGGAAAACCAATAGGAGCCAAACAATGATGAAGCAATCGGCAAGAAGTCGCAGATTAGGCAAACATCACAAGCGCTTAAAAAACGGCAGTAAGCTCAACTTAGTGGCGTTGATGGACATATTTACCATTTTGGTATTTTTCTTAATTGTGAATCAATCTGAAGTGCGAGTACTGCAAAACATCGACAAGATGACTTTACCTGTGTCGGTGGCAGAAGCCCTACCAGTCGAAAATCTGGTGATTACCGTACTAGCAGACACAGTATTAGTGCAAGAGCGCGCAATATGGCAAAAAGGCCCAGATGGAGTTGGCTTAACCGAACAAGAAAACCCTGAGTTTATTAGTACTTTAACCACAGAGTTAACCTATCAAGCCAGTAAACGTATTGAACTAAGCGAAACCGAGCAACAAAATGGCCGTGCAGTAACCATTATTGGCGATGCATCCACACCTTATGTGGTGCTAAAGCAAATTATGGCCGCATGTGCTCAAACGGGTTATCGTGATATTTCGTTAGCCGTTGAGCATCTAGCCCAAAAAGCTAATGGTGAGGGCTAATATGACAGCTGCAACCCTACAATCAGGTGGACTAAGCGGACAAACTAATAATAGCTTTAATGACTTAGGTGACTTATTTAAACCCAGTAAACAAGACAAACTGTACAAACAAATTTTGTGGTTGTTGCTGTTGGTTTATCTAGTATTGGCGGTGGTCGTTCCTATGCTTGAACAAGTTGAAGTTCCGCGCGAAGTGAAAGAGCAAGTGCCACCGCAATTAGCCAAAATCATCTTGCAAAAAAAGCAGTTACCTCCACCAGTCAAACCTGAGGTGAAACCGCCTGAACCTGAACCATTGCCTGAACCTGAGCCTGCTCCACCAGAAGAAAAGGCACCCGAAAAACCTGTTGAACAAGCTGTAAAACCTCAAGTTGTTCAACCAGTAACACGTGACGCTGCAAAAGAGAAAGCCAGCACATCAGGCTTAGCGGCGATGAAAGATGAGCTTTTTTCAATGCGCGAAGCATTTGATATTAAACCTACAGCGCAACGCAAACTTGACCAAACCACGTCTCAAGAAGTCAAAGTAAAACGTGATTTATTAGCTGGTGCGGCCAATAAACAAACTGACAGCTTGGCAAAATCAACTATCAGTAAAACTGTTGCTGCGGGGTCGTTAACAGGCAACGAAACCCAACAAATTCGCTTAGCAAAAGAGGAAGTATTGGCAAGCCAAGGGGCCGTATCTGAAAAAGCCAGTCAAACGAGCCAAAATGGACAACGTTCAGAAGCGGCACTTAGGCGTACATTGGAGGCCAATAAGTCTCGGCTTTATTCGTTATACAATCGTGCACTGAGAAAAGATCCTTTCTTAAAAGGCAAAGTGATGTTTGAAATTGTCATCCAACCTAATGGCAATGTCAGTAAAGTGACGATTAACTCAAGCGAGCTAAATAACGCCAAATTAGAACGCCAATTAACCTTGGTATTACGCTCTATCAGTTTCCCTGCAGAAAAAGTCGCGGTAATGACCACTATCTGGGCTATCGACTTCTTCCCGAGTTGATTTGCTTTAAAATCTAATGAGTAAAGATAAAAAAGCAGGTAATGAGTACACTCATTACCTGCTTTTTTATCTATCATGTGGGCCTACTAATTAATGACCTTCATGTTTACCGTGACTTGTTGATACCGTTATGTCTGCAACATCTTTAAGTGTTACATTTTCAGCGGTAATGATGGGTTGATTTCTCACACACATCAATGCCTCGCTAAACACTCTACAAGTGCCTTTAAACAAATCGCCATTAACATTGGTATAAGCACATTGCTGAGTTTTAACCGCATCAGCGCAGGCATTCCAAGGCGCTTTGAAAACATGTTCTTCATGTGCTAAAGCAGGCAAACAAGTGGAGCACAATACTCCTAAAACAGCCGCGGTATAGAGTAATTTCAAGTTATTTTTTATCATATTGCAATCTCACCAGCAAAGCAGCCTATAAAGGTATTTTCGCCTGCACCTGCTGCATGATAATGATAACCACGGGTGTCGTCACTATGACCACGACATTCATCTAAATCAGTTTCTTCTTCACCGCTTTGATTAAGCATACTGTGGATCGCAAAACCGTCCATTGCATAAGCAAAAGCACCACCATGACCATCACTTTCATAATCAATAGCAGGACAGGTACCATCCCCATGATTAGCACCATGATAATGATAACCAGCCGCTGGATTAACATGGCCAACGCAGTCGTCAAATGCAGCTATAGTATATGCGCTTAAAATAGCTTCCGTTGGCGCAGCTGCGGCAAGATTCACACCATCAAATGCGACTCCAACATCAGTATTTCCAATATCTGCAGGTGTATCTCGAAACACTGGAATAACAGGAATTAAGTAAGTACTGGAAACGCCCTCACCGGCAACCTCGCTGTAATAGCTTATTTCACATTGCACACAAAAATTATTGTATTCAGCAGCCACATCGGGTCTTGCTGCAGCTTCACAAGCAATTTGGGTGTCAGTGATATTAACTAACCCCGTATCCTTGTCGTATAACTGCCATTTGCTGTCACCGTAAAATACACTCAGGTTTGACACAAACGAGCCAGTCAGATCATATAGCACACCACCATCAAACCATTTACCTGCATCTTCAGCGGTTGTGTCCGTACTCTCAGGACAAAAAGGACCTAGATCATTTCGATCTGCTGGAAATCCATTTACGGTAACAGAGTAACAAGTACTGGCAGCACCATTAGACAAAGTACAGTCAACCACTTCAATTGATTCAAGAGAATTTAAAGCAAACAGCGATGGGTCGACAACAACAATATTATCTATAATATCTTCAATTTCAGTTTCAACGGTATCAATAACGGTTTCAGTAACAGTATCAGCTACACTGTCATCACTGCCACCACAACCAGTTAAAAGCAATGAACAAGAGACCATTAAGCCAATAATTAACTTTATTTGCATTGTGCGATACCCCAAATTTTTGTGTTTATAGATATTGCTCATGACTTTACTAAACAACTGTGCACAAACGGTGCAGAAAATAAGTATTTTTAACTAAACATCAACATACCATTGAGCTAACTAACTTTTCTAACATCTCTCATCCGGCTTTAATTTATATTTAATTCATTCACATTAAAGCAAAAAACATCGAAAACGTCTCATATCCAAACATAACTACTTAGCAAAATAAGCCGCTTTAATGGCACTGTTCACGCGTTATAGTCTAAGGGGATGTTATCAAAATGAAATCTTAGGTAATTAGCTGTGTGCTAAAAATAAAAATGGATTTATAAACAAAATATTTACGGGCTCAAATTTAACAATCCGAATTTTAATTGGAGCAGTTGATTACATCATTGCTTTAAACTGTAGTAGAACCAGTTTTTATCGCCATAATACATACGCGCCAACCACTCAGTTTCATTTAACTGTCTTGCTTCACCTAATATTTTTCTAAACTTCTGTGGATTTTTTTCAATATTATAATCCAATTGAACTACCAGCCCAGTACCGTCTCGACTAATCTCAACAGCCACATTAAAAGGAAGTGCTTTTTTAGATTTGTCATATCGACCAAACAGATTAATCCCTTTATCTTGGTTAAAACATTTTCCCTTCCAGTTCCTTAACAAAATCTTTTCTACAACCCACACTAACGGGCGACGAACTATATACGGCATCCAGTTTAACCCTCTTGCCATTATTAGTTTTCCCCAATAGTTTCCATCGATTTCAAGCTTATGAGATGGGGATGCTAGAGTTGAAAATATCGCATCCAAATCTTTAAATGATTTACCGACCAAATTTTTAGTACATAAAGTATCATTTATCATGATGTTATTTTTTTCCATCGATGGGGAGTGATTCTGAATAAACTTCTCTGCTACTAGTGAGCTCCAAGCTCCTATGGTTAATGATGGTGGACCACCTACAGCCTTGGGCAATGCAGAGGCATCAACGATGTACAATTCAGGGTTATTGAAAATCTCACCTTTATGATCAATGACTCCAGTAGTGTCATCCTGAGCAATTTTTGCTCCACCAAAAGGATGTACAGTGACAGCTTTATAACCATAACGAACAGATTTTCCCGAAGATTTACTCACCTGCTTAAACCCTTGTCTAATTTGCTCATATATAGGACTGTTTTTTTGCTCATATGTTAGCGTGAGATTGTTTTCTTGAAAGCTAAATACACCATCAGCAGCATCAGCGCCCATACCAATTAACAGCACATTATGTTTTTGACGATTTATTTTTGTACGGATTGATTTAGGCACCCAATGAGGTAACCGCGGAATATCAACACCGCCTAATACATAGTTAGGAGTATCAGAGGCTCCATGTATAGCGACTCGTCCATGGCAAGGCGTCCCTTGTGTAAAGTCACTGTTTTTATCCTGCAATTCCCAAATAGCTGAATAATCTCCATTTGAACCAAATCCTTGACCTAGCATGGGCATGTCATTCAAACCACCACTAACTTGGCTTTTAAATAATAATTTGATGGTATTCATGGTACCAGCCGCAAAAAAAACATGCTGGCAAATTATGTCCAAAGATTGCTTATTGCGTAAGTTTTTGGCATTAATCGTATAGGTATTTTGTGGCGATTTTTTGATGTGTTGCACTTCATGCAGGTCTAATATTTTCAAACCTTTTTTTAAGGCTGGAATAAGGTAGATAAAATCAACCGTACTTTTGGCGCCACTCGGCGAGCCCAAAACAGAATCACCTTTAAATCTCGCCGTTTTTCGTTTTATATTCTCTTGTTCGCCAGAGTCAGCCTCGGCTTGGTCAAATAGTAAGCCCATATTGGGCTGAGTTACGGCTTCTGAAACATCAAAAACCGAACTGTTACACCATTTATCAGGAGCAAAATTAGGGATTTGATTTATGGAGTCTGGCGCGATAGCTTTAAGCTCTTCTTCTACACGACGATAATGTTTATCCATCATCTGTTCATTCAGGCCGCTAACGGTAGTATTCCAATAATTTTTATCGGGTGAACGCCCCAATAATGCACCATATACGTGACTACCACCACCAACACCAGAAGAGCAGGCAGTGTTGATACCGTTATGCACACTGTATTCAAATAAGCCATGTTTAGAAGGTGTAATAGATCTAAAAGGAAGCTTAGGATGATTGAAGGTACGCAACAGGCTAGTCAATATTTTTTTACCCGTAGGCAAAGGAGAAGTATGTCGAATGCCTGATGAATTGACGGGGAGTGTTGAACGCCAAGGACCTCTCTCCAGTAAAGAAACACTGAACCCAGCATCGATCAGCCTTGAGGCCATGATGGCACCTGCAAATCCACTGCCGACAATGCATACTTCTGTTTTCATTTTCATTTGCATTTCGCCTATAAGTCAATTTGCTACAACGCTTATATCTTGTGCTAATTCGGCTACAAACTTAAGCAAAAAATGTGAATAACATTAATCCAATTTTGGATAGATCCTGACTGGTCTGTTTTAGCTTCTACATCATGGCTTTAGAGTTTTTTAGATAGTAATATTAATCCTAGGGTCTGAGCACGCATTTTATTCATAGCTATTGAGTGGATATGATGAGTAATAAAGAGGTTTAAAATGAAAGACTATCTTTGTGACACAGATTTTATTGATTATTCAGATATAAAAATACAACAAATATCTGCTGCGGTATGTTCACCTACAGGGTCAAATACAGAAAACGCAATCGCCCTTTATTTATACGTACGCGACTCAATAAAATATGATCCTTATGCATTAACGTTCAATAAATCATGCTTTACTGCCAGCGAAATACTTAAGGCAGGTAAAGGGTACTGTGTTTCGAAGGCCATTCTATTAACTGCACTGTTAAGGTCGGTAAACATTCCTGCTCGACTTGGGTTTTCCGATGTTGTAAATCATTTATCATCGAAAAAATTATTAGAACGCATGAGAACCAATATATTTTATTACCATGGCTATGTAGAGATTTTTTTGAATGACCAGTGGGTAATTGCTACCCCTGCATTTGATAGTAATCTGTGTAAAACTTTAGGTATTCCACCACTTGAGTTTGATGGTAAACACGATTCAAAATTTCAAAAATATGATGATGCGGGAAATCAATATATGGAATATAGACATAATCACGGACATTTTTCAGATGTCCCGTATGATCTTCTTGTTGAAAAATATAGCTGTTATTATCCTGCATTAATGAATTCAGGTCATGCGCCTTACTCTGGTGACTTACATGTGGAAATTAAAAGCGATATGAAACAATGATCGATGACATAGAAATATTTATTAAAGTTACCGAACTAGGTAGCTTTAGTGCTGCGGCTGACAGTTTGAACTTACCTCAGTCGACGGTCAGTCGTAAAATTCAGCGTTTGGAAGACCAGTTAGAAGTACGATTATTAAATCGAACGACTCGACAAGTAAAAGTCACTCCGGCTGGGCAGGAATACTATTTACAATGTGTTCAAATTTTCAAAGATTTACTTGAAGCTAATCGGTCCGTGAAAGCATCAAATGAAGCTCCAAAAGGATTACTCAGAATAACGGCACCCATTGAATCTATTAACCTATTTTTAGGCCAAATTATTAATGATTTTTTAAATTTATATCCAGAGATTGAAGTAGATGTGGTTGCTAGCAATACTATGGTTAATCCGATTGAACAAGGATTTGATGTCGCTATTCGTCTTGCCAATTTAAAAGATTCAACACTTATAGCACGATCGCTAGGCCGCCCACGAGACTATTTATGCGCGGCACCTGCCTACATTGAAAAGTATGGTTACCCAACTGATATCGAAAACTTAAGCCTGCATAAATGTTTACGCATGAGCAATCCAGAGCCTCTTTCTACTTGGGAACTTAAGCGGGGTAAAGAACGTAAATTAGTTACAGTAGAAGGCCCAGCAACGGTTAACAGTTTAGTATTACTTCACACATTAACCTGTGGAGGCCATGGTATTGCAAAACTACCCGGTTATCTATGCCGTGAAAATATTGATAACGGATCATTAATTACTTTATTGCCCGACTGGTCATTTCCATTGCGTACACTTTCAGTTGTTTACCCTTCAAGTCGACACCTATCCGCTAACGTCCGTATTTTTGTTGATTACATCATTGAAAAATCAAAATATTTTGACTTCTTGAATTGATAATCTAAGACCGATAACCGGCCATATAACATCTCCCATAAATGTCTACCAGTAATCAAACTTTGTTAACAAAACATGAAATAACTCAAAGCTGAATGAGTATTATTCAATTACATTTCAAGTCGTTACTTAAAACAGCCAAAATATACTCTTTGAAAAAAGAGCAACATAATCAATATCAACTGTCTCTTGATATTCTAAATTGATAACCAGTTGAATTACTCCGCTAGTAAGATTCCCCCTTCAGCCAGTAACAATAGAAAGCGCTTCACTAATGCCTCAGGTAAATGTTTTTTTACACATCATTACTAGTTTTCAGTCTCGGGTGATTGTATCGAAGTGAAACCTCAGGTAATGTGCTTTATGCTAAAAAAATCATAAATGGATATTTAAACGAATTTAACTTATTTAAGTAAGATTTGAGTATAACTTAAGTAAGTACTAGCGAGTTTGAGTGAACTGAAGTCCCAATAGATTATTTGGAATCCCGGTCTAGATGACAAAAAAGATAACAACACATTTAGAATCAGGTCTATTTAAGGGCAAACCTCGCCAAAAAACGGTTCAACACCGTAATGCGACGACGACGCCTGAAATGCGTCAATTTATTCAGCAATCCGATTACAGCGTCAGTCAATTATCCAAAATCCTCAATATCAGCGAAGCCACAATACGTAAGTGGCGTAAACGTGACTCAATCGATAACACCCCAAATACCCCGCACAAACTCAACACGACACTATCTCCGATGGAAGAATACGTGATGCTGGGCTTGCGTTATCAATTAAAAATGCCTTTAGATAGGCTACTAAAAGTCACCCAAGAATTTATCAACCCCAATGTCTCTCGCTCCGGCCTTGCCCGCTGCTTAAAGCGTTTTGGGGTCTCTAAACTAGACGAATTTGACAGCCCTTTTGTGCCGGAAAAATTCTTCAATCAGCTGCCGATTACTCAGGGAGCTGATATACAAACCTATACTGTTAACCCTAAGACCTTAGCCGATACTTTAGCCCTGCCAAGTCCAGATCCAGACAACGTAGTGCAAGTGGTGTCGTTAAGTATTCCGCCTCAATTAACAGAGCAGCAAGCCTATTCTGTTTTGCTTGGAGTCGATTTTAAGTCTGATTGGGTTTACCTCGATATTTATCAAGACAGCCATACCCAAGCGAGTAATCGCTATATCACGCATGTCTTAAAGCACGGACCATTTCATTTACGTAAGTTATTGGTTCGGAACTATCACACTTTTCTTGCTCGATTTCCCGGAGCAAGTCAACCAGCAGCAGTATCCACTAGCACCATTGATGCAGCTGGATCCCAACACCAGATAACTGAACCTCAGTTATCAAACGGAGACTCATATGAGCCAATCCAGTAATAAAGATAAGCGTTTAAACAAACGCTTAAAAGACATGCCTGTCGCGATTGTCGGCATGGCAAGTATTTTTGCTAACTCACGTTACCTAAACAAGTTTTGGGATTTAATCAGCGAAAAAATTGATGCGATTATCGACGTTCCAGAAACCCATTGGAATGCCGAAGATTACTACAATGCCGATAAATCAATGGCCGATAAAAGCTACTGTAAGCGCGGTGGTTTTTTACCTGAAGTCGATTTCAATCCAATGGAATTTGGCCTGCCACCTAATATCCTCGAACTAACAGACACCTCGCAACTCTTATCGTTAGTGGTCGCCAAAGAAGTGTTAGCTGATGCTGGTATTGATGCACAGTACGATACCGATCGCATCGGTATTACACTAGGTGTCGGCGGTGGTCAAAAAATCAATCATAGCCTCAGCGGTCGCTTGCAGTACCCAATACTCAAAAAAGTATTTAAAAATAGTGGTCTAAGTGATGAAGACACTGAGATGTTGATAAAAAAGTTTCAGGATCAATATATTCACTGGGAAGAGAACTCATTTCCAGGCTCACTCGGCAATGTAATTGCTGGACGTATTGCAAACCGCTTTGATTTAGGCGGCATGAATTGCGTGGTTGACGCAGCTTGTGCAGGTTCTTTAGCAGCAATGCGCATGGCGATTACAGAGTTAGTGGAAGGCCGCAGTGACATGATGCTCACTGGTGGTGTGTGTACCGATAACTCGCCTTCTATGTACATGAGCTTTTCAAAAACGCCAGCATTTACCACCAACGACACCATTCAACCTTTCGATATTGATTCAAAAGGTATGATGATAGGTGAAGGTATTGGCATGATGGCGCTTAAACGTCTTGATGATGCCGAGCGTGATGGTGACCGAATTTATGCTGTTATTAAAGGTATTGGCTCATCATCTGATGGTAAGTTTAAAAGTATTTATGCACCGCGTCCTGAAGGCCAAGCAAAAGCATTAAGACGCGCTTATGATGATGCAGGTTTTGCGCCGCAAACTGTTGGCTTAATTGAAGCCCATGGTACCGGTACTGCTGCAGGGGATGTTGCGGAGTTCAATGGCCTGAAATCAGTGTTTGCAGACGGTAATGATATCAAACAGCACATTGCTCTTGGGTCAGTTAAATCACAAGTTGGCCACACTAAATCGACAGCCGGAACCGCAGGTGTAATCAAAGTTGCTCTGGCTTTGCATCATAAAGTATTGCCACCGACCATTAACGTCAGTAAACCGAATCCAAATTTAAACATTCAAGATTCGCCATTTTATTTAAACACCGAAACCCGCCCTTGGTTACCTCGTGCAGACAATACGCCGCGCCGCGCGGGTATTAGTGCCTTTGGTTTTGGTGGCACCAACTTCCACATTGTGTTGGAAGAATATCGTCAAGAACATGCTCGAGGCGATAAGTATCGTCAACGTTCAGTGCCACAAAGTCTATTGATCCATGCTGAAAATAAAGCCGCATTACAGGCTCAATTAACCGCACTGCAAAGTGAAATTAATGCTGTTGATACCACACAGCAAAATCGCCAAGAAATTGTATTAGCCGATTTTGGTAAACGTTTTGCCTTGAATACCATCGCCCCTAATGCGGCACGTATAGGTTTAGTGGTTGCTTCATTAGCAGACTTAACCATTCAGCTGACTCAGGCGCTTGCGCAGTTAAGCTCAAATACTGCCGACAGCTGGCAATTGCCTTCTGGTACCAGTTATCGCGCAGCAGCATTGATTCATCCTGAAGCGGCAAGCCATAAAGTGGCAGCACTATTTGCTGGGCAAGGGGCACAATATCTGAACATGGGCGCCGATTTAGCCTGTTTGTATCCAGAAATGCGTCAGCAACTGATGCAAGCTGATAAGGTATTTGCGCAACATAAACAAACGCCACTATCGCAAATCATGTACCCAAATCCTGCTTTTGAAGCCGAAGATATTGCCGCGCAACAGGCAGCATTAACCAATACAGCCAATGCCCAGAGTGCTATTGGCGCGGTCAGCATGGGCCAATATGCAATATTGACTCAAGCAGGTTTTAAAGCCGATATGGTTGCTGGCCATAGTTTTGGTGAACTGTCAGCATTATGTGCAGCAGGCGTCATTAGCCAAGCTGATTATTACCAATTGGCCTTTGCTCGTGGCCAAGCAATGGCGGCGACACCTAAAGATCAAGACGCTGGCGTAATGTACGCCATTATTGTCCCAGCTCAATCTGTTGACCACGGAGTTGAAAAGCTTGAACAGTGCATTAGTGCATTTGAAGGCGTTAAGGTGGCTAATTACAATGCACCAACCCAACTGGTTATTGCAGGCCCAACAGCGTCATGTACCTTAGCGGCGCAAGCAATCACTACTGAACTTGGTTTTAAAGCAATCGCCCTGCCGGTTTCTGGTGCGTTCCACACTCCATTAGTGGCGCATGCGCAGCAGCCGTTTGCTGCGGCAATCAATAAGATTAAATTTGCTAAGCCAAAACTAAGCCTTTATGCCAATGGCACAGGTAAAGCACATCCTAATGATGCTAAAGCAATCCAAGCTGCATTTAGTGAACATATGCTGCAATCGGTTCGTTTTAGCGAGCAACTAAACGCCATGTATGATGCTGGTGCTCGTGTATTTGTTGAGTTTGGTCCTAAAAACATCCTCCAAAAATTGGTGGAGGCTACCCTAGGCAATAAAGCAGAATCAGTCAGTGTAGTGAGCTTGAACCCAAATCCTAAAGGCAATAGTGACACTCAACTGCGCCAAGCGGCTTGTCAGCTTGCAGTATTAGGTGTTGCATTAACCGAGGTTGATCCATATCAAGCGCCTATCGCAGAACTTGCAAAAGTGTCACCGATGAACGTTAAGTTGACCGCGAGTAATTATATTAGTCCGGCCACTCAAGCCAAAATGCAAAAATCATTGCAAACTGGCACCGTTACCAGCCAGACAGTGGAAGTGCCTGTCGAAAAAGTTGTGGAAAAGATTGTGGAAAAAGAAGTCATTAAAACTGAATACATTGAAGTGCCTGCAACATCAGCACAAGCTCAAGCCTCTGCAGTCGCCGCACCTTTAGCGGCAACGACTCCTGTAGCTAAAGCTCAACCGGTTAACTCAAGTGTGCCAGCGTCGGCCGATAGTATCGGTTCATTTTTTGCTGCGCAGCAACAAACAGCTGAATTACATCAGCAGTTTTTAGCCATACCACAGCAATATGGCAACACCTTTGCTCACCTGATGACAGCCCAAGCACAAATGGCGTCATCGGGATTAGCCATTCCAGAAAGATTGCAACGTTCGATGGAGATGTTCCACCAGCATCAAGCACAAACATTGCAAAGTCATACCCAATTTTTAACGCAGCAAGCACAAGCAAACCAAGCCGCATTAGCCATGTTGCAAGGGCAAACACCAATGCCTATGGCTGCTCCAGTATCTGTACAAACGGCATCAGTTCAGCCTGCATTTGTGCAGCCAAGCCAAGTTGCTCAAGCCACAACGACACCTTCGCCAGTGGTAGCACCTATTGCTCCAGCTCCGGTTCAAACAGCTCAAGCAGTTCAATCTCAACCAACAGCCAGTCAACCGATTCAAACTCCTGTCGCTCAGCAAGTTAGCTCAGCAGCGGTTTCTGCACCAACAGCCGGACTAACACAGCAACAAGTGTTAGACACTATGCTCAATGTAGTCGCAGACAAAACCGGTTACCCAACAGAAATGCTTGAACTTGGCATGGACATGGAAGCCGACCTTGGTATCGACTCAATCAAGCGGGTAGAAATTTTAGGCACAGTACAAGATGAGCTTCCAGGCTTACCTGAACTGAGCCCAGAAGATTTAGCCGAGTGTCGCACCTTGGGCGAAATCGTTAGCTATATGCAAACCAAATTACCAGCGGCCAACTCGGTTGCTGTAGCGTCAACGGGATCAACATCGGTAGATGCTGTTGCACCTGCATCAACAGGCTTAACGGCTGAAAACGTCCAACGTACCATGTTAGCTGTGGTTGCCGATAAAACCGGTTACCCAACTGAAATGCTTGAACTTGGCATGGACATGGAAGCAGACCTTGGTATCGACTCCATCAAGCGTGTAGAAATTTTAGGCACAGTACAAGATGAGCTTCCAGGCTTACCTGAACTGAGCCCAGAAGATTTAGCCGAGTGTCGCACCTTGGGTGAAATCGTCAGTTATATGCAAACCAAATTGCCTGCTGCCAGCACAGTGGCGCCAGCATCAGTTGCATCTACAGTGCCAGCAACAGGCTTAAGTGCAGAAAGCGTTCAGCGTACTATGTTAGCTGTGGTTGCCGATAAAACCGGTTACCCAACTGAAATGCTTGAACTAGGCATGGACATGGAAGCCGACCTTGGTATCGACTCAATTAAACGCGTTGAAATTCTCGGCACAGTGCAAGATGAACTACCAGGTTTACCTGAACTGAACCCAGAAGATTTAGCCGAGTGTCGCACCTTGGGCGAAATCGTCAGCTACATGCAAACTAAACTGCCTGCAGTCAGCACTGCAGCTCCAGCATCAGCCGTATCCTCATCTGCCGCACCAACAACGGGCTTGAGTGCTGATACAGTATTAAGCACCATGATGTCAGTAGTGGCCGATAAAACCGGTTATCCTGCTGAAATGCTTGAACTGAGCATGGACATGGAAGCCGACCTTGGTATCGACTCAATCAAACGTGTTGAAATTTTAGGCACAGTGCAAGACGAACTACCCGGTTTGCCTGAGCTGAACCCAGAAGATTTAGCCGAGTGTCGTACCTTGGGCGAAATTGTCAGTTATATGCAAACCAAATTGCCTGCAACCAACACTGAGGCTCCAGTATCTGCTCCAGCAACAACAGGATTAAGTGCTGATAGCGTTTTAAGCACCATGATGTCAGTAGTAGCCGACAAAACCGGTTACCCTGCAGAAATGCTTGAACTGAGCATGGACATGGAAGCCGATTTAGGTATCGACTCAATCAAACGCGTCGAGATTTTAGGTACTGTGCAAGATGAGCTTCCAGGCTTACCTGAGCTGAACCCAGAAGATTTAGCCGAATGTCGCACCCTAGGTGAAATCGTTAGCTACATGCAAACCAAATTGCCTGCAGCAACCGCGATTGCGCCGGTCGCACCAGCATCAACAGCAAACAAGGTTGACGTTAACACCGCAGCATTACCGCCACACAGCGAGGTAGCGCTAAAAAAGTTACCAGCGGCGGATAAACTCGCAGATTGCTTTTCAACAGACTCTTGTATTGTCATCACAGACGATGGCCACAATGCAGGTTTACTGGCTGAAAAGCTAAATGCAAAGGGATTAACCGTCGCCGTTATTCGTAACCCACAAACCATTACCGTGGCACATTCACCCTTAAGCAGTGATATTAAAAGTTACACCTTGAGCAGTATTGATGATGCCCAAATTGCACAAGTGATTGCCGATATTAAGGCCGACTTGGGCGCTGAACATGCCATTGCGGGCTTTATTCATTTACAGCCACAAACCACCGCTAACAGCAGCGAATTAATGTCGTGCACTGTTGCAGCAAAAGCCGCTGTCGACAACGCGTTTTTATGGGCTAAGCATCTTCACGCTGAGTTTGCCAAACCAACTCAAGCTTCGCGTTTATGCTACTTTACCGTGAGCCGTTTAGACGGTGGATTTGGTTATCTTGATAATACTCAGCTAGCAACAGCAGAGCTTAACCAAGCAGCCTTATCTGGTCTAAGCAAAACCCTAAGCCATGAATGGCCACAGGTGTTTTGCCGCGCATTAGACATTGCCAACAATATTGATACTACAAGCTTTGCCGATGCCATCGTTGCAGAGTTATTTGATATCGATGGTGCCAATACTAGCGCGGACCGCATTAATGAAGTGGGGATCAGTAGCCAAGGTCGAGTAACCTTAGTTGCCGGCAATGCCAGCGAGCAGTTCGCACCAGCAAGCTTAAACAGAAATGACACTATTTTGGTCACCGGCGGCGCAAAAGGCGTAACGTTTGAATGCGCCCTCACCTTAGCCAAACAATGCCAATCACATTTTGTGTTAGCAGGTCGTAGCCAACATTTTGGCAAAGACTTACCGGCTTGGGCACAAGGGAAAAAAGCCTCTGAGTTAAAAGCCGCTGCCATCGCTTATATTCAATCTCAAGGCAACAAGCCGACGCCAAAACAGATTGATGCACTCGTATGGCCAATTAGCAGCAGCCTAGAAATAGATGCTGCGTTAAACGCGTTCAGCAAGGTTGGTGCCAGTGCTCAATATGTCTCGATGGATGTCAGCAATGCCACCGCGGTAGCTGCCAGCCTTAAAAGCCTGACTAATACCAAGGGCGACTCATTCACCATTAACGGGGTTATTCACGGTGCTGGCGTATTAGCCGATAAGCACATTCAAGATAAAACCTTGGATGAACTTAACCGCGTATACCACACCAAAGTGACTGGACTTGCTAGCATTATTAATGCACTCGACCCACAACAGATTAAGCTTATTGCGCTGTTTTCATCGGCTGCCGCTTTTTACGGTAATACCGGTCAAAGTGATTACGCTATGTCGAATGAAATTCTCAATAAAACCGCACTGAAACTGGCACACACCTTACCGCAAGCTAAAGTGATGAGTTTTAATTGGGGCCCTTGGGATGGCGGTATGGTCAGTTCAGCATTAAAGAAAATGTTTGTTGAACGTGGCGTTTACGTTATTCCGCTACAAGCAGGTGCCGAGTTATTTGCCCACAGTTTATTAAGCCAACAAGGAGCACAACTGCTCATTGGCTCTGATATGCAAGGTTCATCAGAGCAGGATAACACTGCAAAAAAGCTTAATGCGGACGCTTTGCTTATTGCCAAGGGTTCGCTGACATTTGCTACTAATACACTTGTGACTAAAGCATTTGCGGCTAACGCAGTTACGACTAAGGCAGTTACGACTAAGTCATCAGCTACTGATATTATCAGTCAGACGGTGACTCGAGTATTAACCCCGGCTGAAATGCCTTTTGTTAGCGATCATTGTATTGCTGGCAATCCGGTATTACCAACGGTATGCGCCATGCAATGGATGCGTGATGCGGCAGAAACCTTATGTCATGTGCCTGTCAGTATTGCTGAATACAAATTGCTTAAAGGGGTTATTTTTGACACCAATGAGCCACATTTGTTGCAACTGGAACTAACGCAAACTGACGCAGGGATCAGCGCGCTGATCTCCTCTCGTTTGTTAAACGATCCTAGCGCAGTCATGAAACCGCAATACCAAGCTCAATTGGTGATCAATAAAGCAATATTGGCAATTGATGTTGCTAAACCCACTGTTGGCGACAGCAGTTTGGCTCAATGGGCTAACATGGCACCATTGTATTCAGGCGCTGAACTGTACCAAAATGGAACCTTGTTTCATGGTCCGCGGTTGCAAGGCATTGCTCAAGTGTTGGCATTTGATGACGCTCAACTATTGTGTCAGGTTCAATTGCCGAGCATTAATGCCAGCGATTGCCAAGGTTTTATACCGTCATCGGCATTAGGTGGTAGCCAAATTTTCGCTGAAGATTTGCTACTACAAGCCATGTTGGTATGGGCAAGACTAAAATACGATGCCGCAAGCTTACCGTCATCAACCGGTGAGTGTGTTACTGCTTGGCCATTTGCAAATGGCGATAAAGGTTATATTCAACTTGATGTGGTTAAACACAGCGGCAGAATGCTAGTGGCTAACGTGAGTTTATATCATCAAGACGGCCGCCTGAGTTGCCAAATGCTCAATGCTAAAGTGACCATTAGTAAGAGTTTGAATGGGGCATTTATTCCACATCAAGCTTCTGCTGAACTTTCACACAAGGACACAGTGTGACAGCCGCAGATAACATGGTGCTAAAACCCATTAGTGAGCGTATTTTGCAGCAACAAACCAAGCCAATGCGCTTGGCTTTGTTGCTGAGCAAACCAAATATCAACTCGGTTAATGAGCACCACGTTGCGATTGATACTCAGCGTGGCGACAGTTTTGAACTGGCGTTATTGCACAGCATAGAGCGGCTATCATCCACTACCGATGAAATGATCAATATTGCCGATCGGTTGTGGATAATGCCAGGGCTACTTGCCGCGAAAAATAGCGTCAATGCGCACGCTTATCTCAATGGTGTTGCACTTGGTAGCAATCAGGCTGAAGCAATCACCCTCGCGCTGAATCATGCAAAACGTTTACATACTCAACCGCAGATTGTCGCGTTAGATGGCAATGCAAAATCCAATACTGCCAATAATGCCAATAATGCACAAACTGCATTGGTCGCAATGACCACCTTAGTAGAGTCTATCGCCAGTCGTTGTATACCAACACAGGACAAGGTCAACAGCCAGTATTGGTTTAGCCCACTTCACCAAAGTCGAGTTGCAGCTTTATGTTACTCAAGTGCCAACGGTGTTCAGGCAATGATCTTGACCCAAGGGCGTGCATTAGTCGCCTCAAAGCAATTGGTTAATCCCCAACGTTTATGGCTGCCACTGTGTGCCACTTCATTGGTGCAACTGCACACTAAACTGATGACTTTCTCTGCGCAGGTCAATTCGGCGACAGACGATGTCAGCTTACTAAAACTTATCAAAAGTACATTGGCCGATTATCAAACGGATGCGCCCCTAGCTTTAGTGTTAATGGCGCAGGAGCGTAGCGGATTAATCTTAGAAATTAATGCAATGTTGGCAACGATGTCGACTCATCTTCAGTTAGACGTTAGCGATAACCCGCCGATAGAATATAAAACCCCTGCTGGCAGTTGTTTCTATTCTGCGCCGCTAGGTGATCATGGCTTAAGTTTTGTTTATCCTGGCGTCGGTACTGTGTATCCAAACATGCTCAGTCAAATGGGCTTGGTTTTCCCCAATGTGTATGCCGAACTCGAAAGCCAAGGTGACATGCAGTCGATGTTACAAACCGAGTTTATTTACGCGGCAGATAAAAGCCGTACCGCACAGATGAGCTTGAGCCAATTAGCCATTGCCGGTGTGGGCGCCAGTTATGTGTTAACCAAACTGTTGCAGCAAGAATTTGCCATTGAACCTAAGTTTGCCTTGGGTTACTCCATGGGCGAAGCGGCCATGTGGGCGAGTCTAGATGTTTGGCAAGCACCACACACTATGATTGAAGCAACCCAAAACAGCAGTATCTTTACCCAAGATATTTCAGGCGAGCTTCGCTGCGTTCGTCAACAATGGCAATTAGCCGATGACGAAACCATTGTGTGGAACAGCTTTGTGACTCGAGCCAGTATTGACGAACTCACGCCCCATTTAGCGGATTACCCGCGCGCTTACATAGCCATTATTCAAGGCGATACATGTGTTATCGCAGGTTGTGAGTCCAGTTGTAAAGCATTGTTAAAACAAGCAGGTAAACGAGGTATTGCAGCCAATCGAATTACGGCAATGCATACTCCAGCCGCACTAAATATTACCGACGATGTACGGCAATTTTATCTGCAACCGCTGTTGGCAAACTTACCCGAACATTTACAGTTTATCTCGGCGGCTCAAACAGCGCCTGTCACGCTAGACTCACACGCTATTGCACAATCGATTGCCGATACTTTTTGTCATCAATTGAATTTTACTCAGTTAATCCACAATGCTCGAGATCAAGGCTGTCGATTATTTGTTGAAGTCGGATCAGATAGACAAACCACCACCTTAATTGACAAAATCAATGCTCAGAGTGGCAATACGTATACGTCCCCAGCGATGGCCGTTGCCGTTAATGCCAAAGGCGGCGACGATGTCAGCAGTTTACTCAAGTGTCTGGGACAATTAATGGCGCATCGCGTGCCGATGTCATTAACCCCCTTTATTCGCAGCCTTGACGATGCAATTAACTCATTATCTCAGCAGACGGCAATAGCCGACGGCTCACCACTGCCTCGTTGCAGTGAAACATCATTAGAAGGAGAACCTCATTGAGTTCTCAAGCCACCCCTAAAATAGCCATTGTCGGTTTAGCCAATCAGTATCCCGACGCGGATACTCCCGCTAAATTTTGGCAAAACTTATTAGATAAAAAAGATTCGCGCAGCCAAATCAGTGCTAGTAAACTCAATGCTTCACCGAGCGACTACTTGGGTGTACAAGGCGAATCGGACCGTTTTTATTGTGATAAAGGCGGCTACATTCAAGACTTTCAATTTAACCCTCAAGGTTATCATATTGAGCCCGACGCATTTACTGGTTTGGATGACAGTTTCTTGTGGGCAACCGACACCGCACGAAATGCGTTAACCGACGCGGGTATAGACCTTAACAATAACGTGCTGCAACGCACCGGCATTGTCATGGGCACTTTATCGTTCCCTACAGCCAAGTCTAACGAGCTATTTGTGCCGCTTTATCACAGCGCGGTCGAAAAAGCCTTACAGACTAAACTCCAGCAGCCAAACTTTAATCTGCAATCGTTTAATCAAGCATCGCAAAGCAATACCGCAGAAAAAGCCAATAACAATAATAATGTAATGCCAAAAACGGTTAACTTGCGTAATGGTGCCATTGCCCATAACGCCTCTAAAATCGTTGCCGATGCTTTGGGATTAGGTGGTACGCAACTGAGTTTAGATGCCGCCTGTGCAAGTTCGGTTTACGCATTAAAATTAGCCTGCGACTACTTGCATACCGGCAAAGCAGACATGATGCTGGCTGGCGCAGTGTCGGGAGCCGATCCGTTCTTCATCAATATGGGCTTTTCGATATTTCATGCTTACCCAGACCACGGTATTTCAGCTCCGTTTGATCAAAACAGTAAAGGCTTGTTCGCTGGTGAAGGTGCTGGAGTATTAGTACTCAAACGCCTTGAAGATGCCGAGCGTGATGGCGACCATATTTATGCTTTGGTCAGTGGCATTGGCTTATCAAACGATGGTAAAGGCCAGTTTGTATTAAGCCCAAACATTAAAGGCCAAGTACAAGCATTCGAGCGCGCTTATCTTGATGCCGCCGCAATAGACCCTAACATTACGCCGGCCAGTATTGAAGTGATCGAATGTCACGCCACGGGGACACCATTAGGCGACAAAGTTGAATTAGCTTCAATGGAACGTTTTTTTGAAGACAAACTTGAAGGCAGTGCCACGCCATTAATTGGTTCCGCAAAATCCAATTTAGGCCATTTACTCACAGCAGCAGGCATGCCGGGGATCATGAAAATGATTTTTGCGATGCGTGAAGGCGTGTTGCCACCGAGTATTAATATCAGTGCCCCTATCGCCTCACCTAATGGCTTATTTGGCCAAGCGACTTTGCCAAATGCTGTGCTACCTTGGCCCGATAAAGTTGGCAATAAAGCCCGTCATGCAGGTTTATCTGTATTTGGTTTTGGCGGTTGTAACGCCCATTTATTACTTGAGTCGTATCAAGCTAAAGCCGTCGCTGACAAGACGCTGAACAATCATTCTCAAAATAATAATTCTCTAAGTAATAATACTCTGAACAATAACGTTCAAACTCGCAGCACAGTGTTAGTTGATGCAGAAGCGCCAATGCACATTACCGGCATGGCGGCGCATTTTGGTCAATGCAGCAGTATTGATGCACTGGCGAAAAAAATCATCGCCAAACAAGCCATCTTTAGCCCGCTACCCACTCAGCGCTGGAAAGGCTTAGATAAACATCCTGATCTATTAGCCCAATATGGCATCACCCAAGTGCCGCAAGGCGCGTATATCGATCGGTTCGATTTTGATTTCTTGCGTTTTAAAGTGCCACCCAATGAAGATGATCGCCTGATCTCGCAACAACTACTGTTGATCAAAGTCGCCGATGAAGCTATCGCCGATGCCAAGCTAACGCCAGGTAGTAAAGTCGCGGTATTAGTCGCCATGGAAACCGAACTTGAACTGCATCAATTCCGTGGTCGAGTAAACTTACACAGCCAAATAGCTCAAAGCCTTAACGCTCAAGGTATTCAATTATCGACAGCAGAATATGACAGCCTTGAAACCATTGCGATGGACAGTGTGCTCGACGCCGCTAAACTTAACCAATACACCAGTTTTATTGGCAATATTATGGCGTCGCGGATAGCATCACTATGGGATTTCAACGGCCCAGCATTTACGATTTCTGCGGGCGAACAGTCAGTTAACCGCTGTATTGATGTGGCGCAAAACCTGTTTGCGTTAGGCTCGTTACAAGAGCCATTAGATGCAATTATTATTGCCGCGGTTGACCTGTCTGGCAGTATTGAAAATATGTTGTTCAATACCGCCAAGCTTAACGCTAAAGGATTGCGTTCAACCGATTGGTTAGTGGGTGAAGGGGCTGGTGCGATAGTGCTGCAACAAACTAGTGCAGCACACTCTCAGCTTGATAGTTACGCCAGTATCGACAGCGTTAACTTTACGCCATTGTCACAATTACCAACACAGCTGCCAACTGAATTATCAGCAGACATTGTTGAGTTAAACCAATCGCCTGAATGCATATTAACAACTCAAGGCCAACAGTTTGCCCAAGGATTAACTGATGCTGTGACAGCGGTCAGCTCAGCACCGTTATTGAGTAAAGCCCATGATATTCTCGGTCATACATTTGCCGCTTCAGGCATGGCCAGTTTGCTGCACGGTTTAGTGCAAACTCGTCACATCGACAAACCGACTATCAATACCAGTGTATTCACCAGCAGCGACAATCAATACTCACAAGTAAATGTGTCGGTTTCTGCAGCGCAACAACACGCATTGCACGCTCGACTGGGTAATAATTTAACTCAACAACTGGCCACGGGCAGTAAGTTAAGTTTAATTAAACAAGTCAGTTTAGGTGGTCGCGATATTTACCAACACATTATCGACAGCCCACTTGATGCGCTCGACAGTATTATCAATCAATGTGCTGATATCTCCCCTAGTGCGGCCAGTTCCACTGAAAGTATGCAACCAACTATTCGTGATAATAGCCCTCTTAGCGTCAATAATAGCGAGAATATCGCCGAGCCTCTTATGTCAGAAAATATGCCCGATAAAACAATTCCAAAGCAACCAAGGGTTGCCAGTATGACAAATCATACTATTCCACCAGCACATTTAACGGCATTCCAACAAAATCAGTGGTTAGCACAACAAGCGCATTTAGCTTATTTAGCCAGCCGTGATGCAGGCTTGAAAGTGGCAGACAGTTTATTACGATCTCAATTAGCCGGTTTGAGCCATCAACCAACTGCGATTCAAGTCGCGTCTCCGGCGGTTAATACTTATGCCGTTAATGCTGCGGTTCAAACAGCGGTTAAGAGTGAAGCAATTAGCCCCGCTAGGTTAATCCAACCTAATCATGCTTGTGTGCCAGCATACACTGCGCCTATTCCAGCGGATAAACCGTGTATTTGGAATTATGCTGATTTAGTTGAATATGCCGAAGGCGATATCGCTAAGGTGTTTGGCCCAGATTACGCCATTATCGACAGTTACTCGCGCCGAGTTCGCTTGCCGACCACAGATTATTTATTGGTGTCGCGTGTGACTAAACTCGATGCCACCATGAATCAATACAAACCTTGTTCAATGACCACAGAATACGACATCCCCGTCGATGCGCCGTATTTAGTGGATGGTCAAATTCCTTGGGCTGTAGCGGTAGAATCGGGTCAGTGCGATTTAATGTTGATCAGTTATTTAGGTATCGACTTTGAAAACAAAGGCGAACGAGTTTATCGCTTATTAGATTGTACTTTGACCTTCTTAGCCGATTTACCTCGTGGCGGCGACACACTGCGTTACGACATTAAAATCAATAACTTTGCCAGCAATGGCGACACCTTATTATTCTTTTTCTCTTACGAGTGTTTCGTAGGCGACAAGATGATCTTAAAAATGGATGGTGGCTGTGCAGGCTTCTTTACCGACCAAGAGTTGGCCGATGGTAAAGGGGTTATTCAAACTGAAGATGAAATAAAACATCGTCAACAAGTGCTCAACAATCCAAATAAGCCGACCTTCACTCCATTATTACACTGTAGCCAAACGGCATTTGATTATGGTCAAATTCATCATTTATTGACTGGTGATATTGGCAGCTGTTTTGGCGGCGAACATGTCGCGCACCAACTGCAAACTGGAATACAAAAATCGCTTTGTTTTGCCTCAGAAAAATTCTTAATGATTGAGCGAGTGAGCCAGTTACAAACACAAGGTGGCGCGTGGGGCTTAGGCTTACTCGAAGGTCATAAACACATTGCGCCAGACCATTGGTATTTCCCTTGTCATTTCCAAGGCGACCAAGTGATGGCCGGTTCGTTAATGGCCGAAGGTTGTGGCCAACTATTACAGTTCTTTATGATCCACATTGGCATGCATACTCTAGTAGAAAATGGCCGATTCCAACCATTGGAAAATGCTTCGCAAAAAGTTCGCTGTCGGGGCCAAGTGTTACCACAAACGGCTGAGCTGACTTATCGCATGGAAGTGACTGAAATCGGTATTCATCCCCGTCCTTATGCCAAAGCCAATATTGATATTTTACTCAATGGTAAAGTCGTGGTCGATTTCCAAAACTTGGGGGTGATGATTAAAGAAGATGCCGAATGTACTCGTTATCCGCTTATCTCATTAGACGCTAGCCCTGCCGTTGATTCAAACGTTAGCAGTAAAGTGATTGCTAACAAAGCGCCGTTAATGGCGCAAATTCCAGATTTAAACGCCCCGACTAACAAAGGCGTTATTCCACTAAAACACCTTGAAGCGCCCATTGTAAGCGCCGATTCAAAGTACGCTAATCGCGTGCCTGATACCGTGCCATTTACCCCATACCATATGTTTGAGTTTGCTACTGGCGATATCGAAAAATGCTTTGGCCCTGACTTTAGTATTTACCGCGGACTTATCCCGCCGCGCACACCTTGTGGCGATTTACAGTTAACCACTCGCGTGGTTGAAATTAACGGTAAACGCGGCGAATTGAAAAAGCCATCATCGTGTATAGCAGAATACGAAGTGCCGGCAGATGCTTGGTACTTTGCTAAAAACAGCCATCAAGCGGTAATGCCTTATTCGGTGTTAATGGAAATTTCATTACAACCCAATGGCTTTATTTCTGGCTACATGGGCACCACCCTAGGTTTTCCTGGGCAAGAGCTATTTTTCCGTAACTTAGACGGTGGCGGAAAATTATTACGTCATGTGGATTTACGCGGTAAAACTATCGTCAATGATTCAAAGCTATTATCAACTGTCATTGCAGGCAGTAACATTATTCAAAGCTTCACCTTTGAGTTAAGTGTCGATAACGAGCCGTTTTACACGGGTAGCGCGGTATTTGGTTACTTTAAAGGTGATGCGCTTAAAAAACAGCTCGGCATAGATAACGGCAAAATAACCCAACCATGGCATGTTGACAATAATGTTGCAGCTGACATTAGCGTTAACTTACTGGATAAACAGTCACGGGTATTTACTCCGCCAACTAACCAACCGCATTATTGTTTAGCGGGCGGCCAGCTTAACTTTATCGACAAAGCAGAAATTGTTGAAGCGGGCGGGAAATACGGTAAAGGCTATCTTGCTGCGTCACGCACTATTGATCCAAGTGATTGGTTCTTCCAATTCCACTTCCATCAAGATCCGGTAATGCCAGGTTCATTAGGTGTTGAAGCCGTGATCGAGTTAATGCAAACTTACGCCATCAGCACAGACCTAGGTAAAGGTTTCACTAATCCAAAGTTCGGCCAAATATTGTCGGATATTAAATGGAAATATCGCGGTCAAATTAACCCACTGAACAAACAAATGTCACTTGATGTACATATCAGTGCAGTAAAAGATGAAGACGGTAAACGCATCATAATAGGCGACGCAAACCTCAGTAAAGATGGTCTGCGTATTTATGAAGTCAAAGATATCGCCATCTGTATTGAAGAAGCTTAGGCCAAAAAGGAATAATAATGACAACTCAAGTGCATAACGAAAAGCTTTCTCCTTGGCCATGGCAAGTTAGCCAGCAACACGTCAGTTTTGACCCAGTAGGCATGGACAAAAAGCTTAAAGATTTATCACAAGCGTGTTATGTGGTTAACGACACACAACAAGGCTTAGGGGTTGCTCAGCAAGCCCAAGTCGTAACCGATGCTATTACTGCAGCAAATGCTCTGCCAGTCAGCGCATTTGCCCCTGCCCTTGGCACCCAAAGCTTAGGCGACAGTAATTTTCGCCGCGTTCACGGGGTAAAATTTGCCTATTATGCTGGTGCGATGGCCAATGGTATTTCTTCTGAAGAACTGGTTATTGCATTAGGTCAGGCTGGTATTTTATGCTCGTTTGGCGCAGCTGGGTTAATTCCATCTCGAGTTGAACAAGCCATTAACCGTATTCAAACGGCATTACCAAATGGTCCATACGCATTTAATTTAATTCACAGCCCAAGTGAACCAGCACTTGAGCGTGGCAGTGTCGAGCTATTTTTAAAGCACAAAGTGCGCACTGTTGAGGCCTCTGCCTTTTTAGGTTTAACCCCGCAAATTGTCTATTATCGTGCAGCCGGCTTAAGCCGTGATTCAAACGGTGATGTGCAAATAGACAATAAAGTGATTGCGAAAATCAGCCGTACTGAAGTGGCGATTAAATTCATGCAGCCTGCACCCGTTAAAATACTGCAACAGTTGGTTGATGAAGGACTTATCAGCGCAGAGCAAATGGAGTTGGCTCAGCTAGTGCCTATGGCTGATGATATTACTGCTGAAGCAGACTCAGGCGGTCATACCGACAATCGACCATTAGTCACTTTATTGCCCACTATTTTGGCATTAAAAGATCAAGTACAAGCACAATACAAGTATAAGACCCCTATTCGTGTTGGTGCCGGTGGTGGTGTTGGCACGCCTGACGCAGCACTGGCGACATTTCATATGGGCGCAGCTTATATTGTTACGGGTTCAATCAACCAAGCCTGTGTCGAAGCCGGAGCCAGCGAGCATACTCGTAAATTACTGGCCACCACAGAAATGGCCGATGTGACTATGGCACCTGCTGCCGATATGTTCGAAATGGGCGTTAAGCTGCAAGTGGTAAAGCGCGGCACCTTATTCCCAATGCGCGCTAACAAGTTATATGAAATTTATACCCGCTATGACTCGATTGAAGCCATTCCAAGAGAGGAACGTGAAAAGCTTGAAAAGCAAGTATTCCGCTCAAGCCTCGATGATATTTGGGCTGGCACGGTAGCGCATTTTAATGAGCGAGATCCAAAACAAATTGAGCGCGCTAAAGATAACCCTAAACGTAAAATGGCGTTAATTTTCCGTTGGTATTTAGGTTTATCAAGCCGTTGGTCAAACACTGGTGAGCTTGGTCGCGAGATGGATTATCAAATCTGGGCAGGTCCGGCACTCGGCGCGTTTAACGCATGGGCTAAAGGCAGTTATTTAGATGACTACACCCAACGTCATGCAGTAGACTTAGCCAAACACTTAATGCATGGCGCAGCTTATTTGGCCCGAGTTAATTTATTAACGGCACAAGGTGTTAGCCTTCCAGTAGCATTACAACGCTGGCGCCCAATTGACCAAGTAAAGTGATCGACTAAATGAAATAGATTGATCGCGCTTTATTGCGAGATCAACTAGAAAGATAGGAACCGAGATGAGCGATACCCAGAAACTCGATTTTTCAGCGATTAATGACCCGACATTGGCATCATTTAATCAACAAAAAAATCTGATAAAACGCATGCTCAAAGGTAACAGCGCAACTTGCAGCGACTGTAGTAAACCGCTGACGCTGCAATTACCGCCTAACACTAAAAAAGCACCAAAAAGTACCAAAGCCCCTGGGATTTATTGCGCTAAAGGTTGCACTGACATTGAGCTAGACATGGAAGCCGTAGCGTTAATGAAATAGCATTAATTAAGCGAGCCAATTTAATGCCTTCATAAAAAATGACCTTCTTTAATAAGATGGTCATTTTTTTCGAGCATTCTTTATTTCACGGCCTAACGCTATTTTGCCTGCCATTGCTTAACGATTTCAGGGTTACCACAAAGCTGTTCAATCGATTTATCCCCCGACAGTGCAGCTTCAAATACAGTAAATGGCACATTAGCCCATAAGCTCAGCTCAAAAGTAGCATTTTCTGTCACCACACCTACGCCTTTAGGTGTGCCAGTCATCACAATGTCACCATCGTTTAAGGTCATAAACTCACTGACGGCGTTATAAATAGCGTGTGGCTGGTACATCATTAATTGCTGATGACCTAATTGCGTCACGACATTATCAATGGTTAATTGAAAGCACCAATCTTTTATATCTGCAGTTATAGCAATAAATTCGCTAAATAACGCCGAACGATCAAAAGCTTTAGAACGCTCCCACGGTAAACCTTTGGTTTTCAACTTGGTTTGCAGCTCACGCTTGGTCATATCAAGCCCAACACCAACCGCACTAAAATGACCATTATTCACCATAAAGCACAATTCGGCTTCATAATGTAAAGGCTCACCTAATTGACTACATAAGGTGTTAGTAATGGCTGAGTTTGGTTTAAGAAACACTACCATATCATCAGGAATGTCATTACCGAGTTCGTGAATATGCTCTGCATAATTACGCCCAATACAAATGATTTTTGATGGGGAGATTAATTGATGATCGTCTTGTTGTTTTAGTACTACCGTTTGTAAACCCACATTAACCTCTTCAAAATGAAATACCTCTAAAATCGTTAATTTAGGATAAGCGTTACACAAGGATATGAGCAATTAATATTTTTGATTATCTAAGAAAAAATCATTTTATGAGTCAATGAGTCATTAATTAAACGGTGTGATACAAAGTATGAGGGATAATCAATGAATCGCATGGGGTTAGTCCAACGCGATTCATGTTTATAGCAAAAAACTAAGCGTATTCTTGCATAAAATCATCAAGGTTATCGTTGATAATTTCTATTTCATCACCGCTAAATTGGGCAATATGAAACAAGGCTTCACCTTCATTCGTCACCGGAATATTACTGTTACCAATAATAATCCCGTCAGTAGGAGCGAGCAAAGGCGATGGCTCACCGCCCAAAGGGTTAACAATATTGGCTAACACTTGGCCTTTTGATACACGCTCGCCCAATTTAAGCTTAATATTAACTAATCCATCTGACTCACTGCGAACCCAATAACTGCGACTAGCATTAACACTGGTACTTTTAGTTTTAATTTTGCCTTTAGTCATACTTAAACAGCGCATCACATTAATAACGCCATTGACGCCAGACTTAATCGACATATCACTAAAACGCAGCGCTTCGCCTGCCTCATATAAAATACAAGGAATATCAAGGCTATTAGCGTAACCACGCATTGAACCTTCGCGTGCTTTTGATGACATTATCACCGGTGCACCAAAGGCGTTTGCCATGTCGAGCATCACTTTATCATCGGTGTCACAACGGATCTGCGGTAAATTATCTCGATGGATAGCACCGGTATGTAAATCGACAATATGTGTCGCTCGTTTAACTAAAATACTACTGAATAAATGCGCGAGACGACTTGCTAACGCGCCTTTAGCAGAGCCCGGAAAACAGCGATTTAAGTCGCGGCGATCCGGTAAATAACGAGATTGTTGAATAAAACCAAATACGTTAACGATGGGAACAATTAACAAGGTTCCCGTTAAGGTTTTAGCATTAACACGACCGAGCAAGCGTCGACATATTTCAATGCCATTTAACTCATCACCGTGAATGGCTGCACAAACCAATAAAACAGGGCCCGCTTTAGTGCCGTGAAAGACTTCAACGTGCAAATCCATCGGTGTATCATTATACAGTTTTGCTGCGGGCAATTTGACACTTTGTTGAGTGCCTGCCGCTACACTAACATCACCGAAAACGAACGGTTCGTGCTTTTTTGCCATTAACCAACTCCTTTCGTTTTTGTACTAGAAGGTTTTACATTTTTTTCGATAAATTGAATGATTTTTTCTGCGACATCAATACCGGTAGCTTTTTCGATACCTTCAAGACCCGGAGATGAGTTAACTTCCATTACTAAAGGACCGTGTTTTGAGCGTAAAATATCGACACCTGCAACATTTAGCCCCATTGTTTTAGCAGCACGTAACGCCGTTGAGCGCTCTTCTGGAGTGAGCTTAACAATGCTAGCAGAACCGCCTCGATGCAGATTTGAACGAAATTCACCTGGTAACGCCTGACGTTTCATTGCCGCTATCACTTTGTCACCAATCACGAAGCAACGAATATCTGCACCGCCTGCTTCGGCAATGTATTCTTGCACCATAATGTTGGCTTTTAAGCCCATAAATGCTTCGATAACCGATTCTGCAGCTTTACGCGTTTCAGCTAAAACGACCCCAATACCTTGGGTTCCTTCAAGTAGCTTAATCACACAAGGGGCGCCACCGACCATGTCTAATAAATCGGGGATATCTGCCGGTTTGTTAGCAAAGCCTGTTACTGGTAAACCAATGTTCTTACGTGATAATAGTTGCAATGAGCGTAACTTATCCCGTGAGCGAGTAATGGCAACCGACTCATTTAATGGATGAGTTCCCATCATCTCAAACTGGCGTAATACTGCAGTGCCATAAAAGGTGACCGATGCGCCGATGCGCGGAATAACGGCGTCAAATTTTGGTAGCTCTTCACCGCGCACATGGATACTTGGCGCATTCATGTTGATGTTCATATAACATTTTAATGGGTCAACAATATTGACAATATGACCACGAGCTTCTGCAGCTTCTTTTAATCGACTCGTCGAGTATAGATTTTTATTTCTCGACATAATTGCTATGTGCATTTGTTATTCTCCTGCTAAAAACGACTCTGCTGAATTGACCAAAAAACGCCCGGCTAATGCACGACGCCCCAATAACATTCTAAATTTCATGTGATCTCGATTAGTTAAGGTCAATTCGATATCAAAAAGTTCCTCACCAATAAGGATAGGTGTTTTTATCACATAGCGTTTGGTGACATGGCCACCAGAATCGCTGACATCTCGTCGATCAAATACACTAAACTCACACACAACTTCACGATCTGAATCTTGATCAGGGTGAAGCCAGACTCTTACCCATTTTTGGTTATTTTTTTGAAACGGTTTTATTTTAAATGCATGTAAACAGGATGTTTTTGCCCCTGTATCCACTTTGATTTTGACTCGTTCATTGCCAATATCAGGAAAAGTACCCCATTCACGCCAACCCACAATTCCGAGGGAATGTTCAGTCATGGTCAATCCTTTCTTATAGAGGAATTATTCATTCCAAGTGTAATCATTCAATAAAATCAATGTTTGAATAAACGTCATGTTTAGCTTCATTCGAGACAGGCTAAATAGACAAATATTACTATATAGGATGTTAATAAACAGGTTTTTACACCAATAAAATAGCCTTAGCAACAACTTTAGCACTAAGGTGTTATTTATATCGAATTAACATCAACAAAATAGTTAAAAAAAATATTTATGTCAGTAAGTTACAATTATAATAAAATAATATCAAAAGCACTAAAAAACAAAGCTTACTTGGTGTTTTAACACTACAAATACTCAGTTAATATAAAAGTGTTCAAATAATACTCACAATATTAATGACTTAAATCAATATATCCTATTTCACTCATGGCAAACATTGTTTAACATGTTAGAAAAACTATCACATCATTCAGCATCGCTATTGTTAAAAAGGTATTACCATGTTCAGCCAACTCAGTTTCGACTTTTTAAACAGCTTAGCCATTAACAACGATAGAGAATGGTTCAAAGCCAATCAACAGCAATACGAAGATCAAGTTAGAACACCAGCATTACAGTTTATAGAAGCCATGCAAGGGCCTATTTTAGGCATGTCTCCACGCTTCACCGCTGTGGCTAAAAAAGTCGGTGGTAGCTTAATGCGTCCACAACGCGACAGTCGCTTTAGTAAAGATAAAACACCCTATAAAACTAATGTCGGCATTCAGTTTAAACACTTTCAAGCCAAAGATGTCCATGCTCCGGGGTTTTATGTTCACATCGCTAATGATGAATGCTTCATTGCCGCGGGCATTTGGCACCCAGAATCAAAATATCTCAATGCCATTCGTCATTGTATTGATGAAAACCCTAATGCTTATCAAAAAGCATTGGCTCAACTATCGCAAGCAGGATTTGAATTAACGGGAGATAGTTTAATTAGACCTCCACGAGGATTTGATAAAAATCACCCAATGATTGACGAGCTCAGACGCAAAGACTTTATTGCCATCAAACCAATTAGCTCACAACAAGTATGTCAGGCTGATTTTGTTGAATTTTGTAACCAAGAATATCAACATACACGCGCCTTGATGGCTTACTTATGTTTTGCATTAGATTTAGACTTTTAATTATCAGTAACAATTGTGACAACAAGAGAGTTTTACTCCGTTGACACTATTGTTACTGGAAATGTAATAGCACAATTATATGGTAATCTTCTGAAGTCATTCACTTTAGAAGATTACCATTAAGTATTAGGTGATTTTGTAGCATCACAGTTTTAGAGCATCATTTAGATAAGCCATGTTAAACTAGCAGAAAATAGTCTTCAGAACAGCATATTGTTATTTGCTGTCCAGTAACCTCAGGTCAATTCATGAGTCATAATATTCCCGCCATGTCTAACGCAACAACATCAGACGATAAATATGTGCAAGACATCGCTGTGACCACACCAGCACAAAAACGTGCCCTAAGTTACGCTACAACCATTGCGATGCTATTTGACCAGGTCATTACCACAAGCATGCCTGCAGATAGAATCATCGGCCAATATTTTCGTGAACATAAAAAGCATGGTTCTAAAGATAGACGAGTGATCCGTGAAAGTTTGTTTGGGCTATTTCGTTGGAGGGGCTGGTTAAACCAATTAGACTCAGGTCAAAAACATTCTACCTGGTTTCAACAACTAAGCACCTGTGCGATGTTAGAGCAACATCAGTGGAGTGACATAATCAGTGCTTGGAATGAATTTGCACAATGGCCTCAAACTCGCGCAGACCAAATACAACTAGAACACAAAGCATCTTTGAATGACAAATTGAGCGCATTTGCAACATTAAGCGGCATTACTACCAGCCAAATCACCCAACTGTTACCACAATGGTTTTGGCAGCTTTGTCCTGTCGTAGAAGCCGAACAATATGCTGTTGTTAACGCAATGAGCAGTCGACCACCAATATGGGCTCGTGCACAAACACTGTCGACAGCAAAAGTGATTGAGTCTCTTAGACAAGCGGGTGTTGAAGCAGAAGCTAGCCGTTACTTTTCAGATGCCATAAGTTTGGGCCATAAAAGTATTAACCTAAATGAGATAAGTCTTTATAAGCAAGGTCATATTGAAATTCAAGATTTAGCCTCGCAAGTCATTGGCCAAATTTGCCAACCAAGTAGCCATGAAAAATGGTGGGATGCTTGCAGTGGTGCTGGTGGTAAAACCCTGCAGTTATACTCATTAATGTCACAACAAAATGTCCCCATCACTGGCAACATTATTGCATCTGACATTCGCCGCAAACCATTAGAAGAACTACGTAAACGCGCCAATCGCGCAGGTTTTGAGAACATTAGTGTTGTACCTTGGAAGGGCGATGAATTACCAGTAGATGCTAATGCCTTTGATGGTGTTTTAGTTGATGCTCCATGTAGCTGTACTGGTACTTGGCGTCGTAATCCTGATATGCGCTGGCTTGATGATGCCAGTGCGATAATAGACAAACCAATACTACAATTAGCCATTTTACGTCGTAGTGCCGCAGCAGTAAAATCAGGCGGTAAATTGATTTATGCAACTTGCTCTTTATCACCGAGTGAAAATGAGCAAATAGTGCAAGACTTCTTATCTGAAACCACTGAGTTTGAGCTAGAATCAGTCACCCATCCTTTTACCGGCCAACAATGCGATATGTTAACAATTTGGCCTCAGCAAGCTGATAGCGATGGTATGTTTGTCGCTAAGATGCGTCGTAAATAGCATACTTCACTAAAGATAAACTAAAAAAGCCATCATATTGATGGCTTTTTTATTATGGAAAGTTAGACAGGCAACACTCGACTATTTGCGATGTATACGAAGTATCAATTCAGCTTCTGCTTTCGGCAGTTCGCACTCTTGCATTAACTCATCAATTCCTGCGCCTAAGCCCACCATTTTAACAGCCCGAGAATATAATTTTGCTTGTGGATCTTGTTGGCTGGCTTCTTCAAGCATGTCAGATTGTTTAGAAAGTTTTTTCTCTAATTCAACAACCCGTCTACCAACACCGATTGTACCACTGCGCAATTCGTGTAATTCACGCTTAACAGCTTCCCGTTGACGATCACTTTCTTTTACAAGTACTGTCAGAGCATCAACTTTTTTCTTCAATTTACTCGACTGTTTTTGTAAATAAAGAACCAAGCCAAGACATGCAATCACGTACACTAAAGCTGCAATTAGAAATTCATCACCCATTAATATACCTATGTTGGAATTACCTAAACACAAAGCTAAAGCAAAACAAAAAGCCAACAATCATTAGGTTGGCTTGTTTTATTAGAAGGTGTTTAAATTTGAGTTAATTCAACCCATTCATCGTCAGATAATAACTTATCTAAATCAACTAAAATTAATAGTTCATTATCCCGATTACTCACGCCTTGAATATATTTAGCACTTTCTTCAGTACCCACATTCGGTGCGTTATCAATTTCTGAGCGACGTAAATAAACCACTTCAGCGACGCTATCAACCAAAATACCAATAACTTGTTTTTCAGCTTCAATGATAACCACTCGAGTAGAATCATCTAGTTCAGCTGATGGCAAACCAAAACGTGAACGTGTATCGATTACGGTTACCACGTTTCCGCGGAGGTTAATAATCCCTAACACATAATCTGGTGCACCTGGTACAGGAGCAATTTCGGTGTAACGTAATATTTCTTGAACTTGCATTACGTTAATACCGTAGGTTTCATTATCTAGCTTAAATATAACCCATTGTAATACTAAATCGTCTTTAGCTGCAGTAGCCGCTGCTACACTTCTAGAATTGCTCATAGTTAACCTCGGTCAATCGAATCCTGACAACCTAAACCTGCATCAAGCATTTTGATTAATGCTTGAACATGTAAAATGCCACACATTTGTTGTTTTACTACCCCAGCAAGCCAAGGACGCTTACCCGGTTTTTCACGCCAATTGACGTGTGATTTATCTATTTTAACGGCATTAACTAACGATTCGCACGTTAATCCCCACTGACTATCTTCAAGCATAACAAGATATTGATAATTTACAGCTTGTGCTAATTCTGGTGTATATTTTTCAGGCATCACCCATGCACAGGTATCAACCACATTTATTTTACTGTCGCGATGGGTTTGCACTCCCATAAACCAAGAGGGCCTACCAATCAGATGGTTTATCTTCTCAATTTTAATAATTCCACCTAAGCTCACCAGTGGAACAGCTAACGTTAATCCCGCGACATTAAAGAATAACACTTGAAACTCATCATCGAGTACTTCTTGTAAATCATGAGTAATACTCGGCGGTTGATGCCCAACCTGAGTTTGTGGCACAGTGTTTTCATGTACCGCTGCCTCCGCCACCAACTGATCATGCTTAATAATAGCGTCTTTTATGTCAGTACGTGAACTTTCATTAATTTTTATATCGACTAACGGCTTGATTTCTTTAACCGTTAGTTGTGTTTTTTGTATTTCTACATTATCCGCTACCGTTTTGGGTTCAATCTGACTGATAGCTTGACGAACACGATCAGAGCTAGCTTTAATTTGTTGCGATATATCAACTTCTGTTTTGGGTTTAGACACCGCAGACAGTAATTTTTCCAACGCAAGTTTATCAACATTGGTAGTCGGTTCAGCATATAACCTCTTATTAGCAATAACAGGAGCAGATTTCGAAGATGTCAATTGTGAATAATGAGCCGATAATGCTATTTCTGCTGCACTTAAATTGACAGAACTACTAGTGATATCATTTACGGGAGCCACAGGAATAGTTTGTTTTATCTCAGAGCTTTTTTCAGGAATAACTTTTGGCAGTTCCTGTAATAAAAGACTGAAATAATCAAAAACAGTTTCATCAACCGATTTTGACATGATTGAACTCCCGAGAATATAAAAAATCTAGCAGGCGATTATATGCTTTTACACCTCGGCTACTGGCAGAATAATGTGATGCTGGTAAATGAGCCAAGCTCGCGTCTCTAAATTTAGTATCCACAGGAATCACGTCATCAGGCCAGAGCATTGGACCATATTGATCCTGTAAAAATTGCAGTGCTATTGGGGAGGCTTTTGTACGTTTGTCATACATAGTGGGTAAAACAGTATAGCTATAACGAGTTGTTTTAGAGCGTCCCATGATTTCCATGGTTTTTACCATACGCTCAAGTCCTTTTATGGCCAAAAACTCAGTTTGAACAGGAATAATAATATGATTACTTGCCGCTAATGCATTAACCATTAGCACCCCTAAAACGGGTGGGCAATCGATAATAGCCACATCATACTGTTCTTCAACCAATGCTAATAGATTTCGTAGCACTAAGCCCATTCCTTCTTGATGGCCTAATGATCGGTCTAATGTCGCTAACGCCATATTTGCCGGAATAATGTCCAAACCTTCAATTTGAGTTGGAATAACATTTTGTAAAATGTACTCTTTGGTCAACGACTGATGCTGCAAAAATACATTATAAAGTGAACTAGGCACTTCGTCAGAATCTATACCCAAATAATAGCCAAGAGAGGCGTGAGGATCGGTGTCAATCATCAACACACGTTGACCACGCTTAACCAATGACCCGGCTAAACTGGCTACTGTGGTGGTTTTACCTACGCCACCTTTTTGGTTAGCTACCGTCCATACTTTCAAAAAAGCCTCTCAACTTATCATAATGATGCGGTTATCGAATAATGACTACTGTTTATCTTGCTTATCATCACGGGTTGTTACACGAATACCACCGTTGGATAAGCGGATCACTTTAACCCCTTGAGCATTCTCCGATACTATAACGTCTTGCCTTTTCAACTCAGCAGAAGCATCAGTATCATTCTTAGTGTTATCAACTTCAGTTAGCGATTCACTATCTAAAGCTCCTGGTCCCAATAACACGCTTTGTGTTTGATCTTTTCTTGCAGACGATATCATTGCTTGTGTCTGTTCAGGGTGTTGAGTCAACCAATGAGCAATATTAGCAGCTTGGTCTTCAGGTACCATCAACAATACTTGAGAAGCCGTTAAACGTAAAACATCTTGCTCTAATAATGTGACTTTACGATGAGCATTAATATATAAACCCGCTAATACTAATATAACAATAAAGGATAAAAACAGTCCCAGCATAAGCTTAGTCTGTAAAGAGTATTCAGACTTAGCCACGACTAGACTCTTTTAAAATGGCTTCAGCCATATGTTCTAGCGCAATAGAGTGAGTGGATATCCCCGCTGAAGCTACAGCTTGCGGCATTCCATATACCACACAACTCGCTTCATCTTGTGCCCAAATAGTAGCACCAGCAGACTTTAACATTCTAGCCCCTTCTCTACCATCAGCTCCCATACCCGTTAATATAACGGCTAAAACATCACCGCCAAAAGCTTTAGATGCTGACGCAAAAGTAATATCCACAGATGGTTTATAATTCATTTCAGGGGTTCCTGGAATCACTTTTAACCTTCCGCTCATACCGTTTCGATCAATCATCAATTGCATTCCCCCAGGCGCTAAATAGGCACAACCAGGACGTATTACATCACCATTTTCGGCCTCTTTGACTTCGATTCTACACAAAGTATTTAACCGTGCAGCAAATGCAGGCGTAAAAGCCGCAGGCATGTGTTGGATCAACACTATCGGATGGGGATAATTGGCTGGAAATGCGGTTAACACTTTTTGTAATGCCACCGGACCGCCTGTTGATGTTCCAATCAATAAGACTTTATATTGCTTGCCACTGGCTCGAATAGACGATACTGAAGAGGTGGCTTGATTAGCTGTCTGACGTTCCGGAACTGGAGTCGCTATACTTGAACGAGTTGCAGTGGTTGAATTCAAACGACTACTTAGAGGACGAGATAACGGCTTTGCTTCTTTATCAGCAACCGTTGTTCGACGAGGTTCAGGTGCATTTACAGAAGTAGACGTTAACGTACTAGAACGATACATTCTACGTCGCCCTAATGCTTTAATTCGTTGCTGTAATAAAAAAATTGCATCATCTTTATTAGTGGCAATATCTTCAAAACGTTTAGGCAAAAAATCTAATGCGCCGGCTTCTAACGCATCAAGAGTCGCTTTGGCTCCATCATGCGTTAATGATGAAAACATTAAAATTGGAGTAGGATTATTAGCCATGATTTCACGGACAGCAGTTATACCGTCCATCACAGGCATTTCAATATCCATCGTAATGACTTGAGGCTTTAACTTTGCAGCCATATCAACAGCTTCTTTGCCATTAACAGCAACGGCAATGACCTCGAGATCAGGATCTTGATTAACAATCTCACTGACTCGACGTCGAAAAAAACTAGAATCATCTACAACTAGTACTTTTATGGCCATTTAAGTCCTTAAATAATGGAACTTTTGTTGTTATTTTCTGCTCTTTGCATAATGTTTTAGTAACCCAGGGACATCTAAAATAAGTGCAATACCACCATCAGATGTAATTGTCGCGCCAGCCATTCCTGGTGTACCTTGTAACATGCTACCAAGCGGTTTAATGACCACTTCTTCTTGGCCAATCAACGCATCAACAACAAAACCAATTTGCATAGTACCGAGCTGAACAATCACAACATGGCCTCGTTTTTTGTCACCGTGTTTAAACGTCGACTTTTTACTGTGCAGCCAATGCTCTAAATAAAATAGTGGTACAGCCTTATTACGGAAAATAACCGTCAGTTGGCCATCAACAATATTGGTATTTTTTAAATCCAAATTAAAGATTTCATTCACACTCGATAATGGTAATGCAAATACTTGATTAGAAACATCAACCATTAATGTCGGCATAATAGCTAAGGTCAATGGCACTTTAATTTCAAGTACCGTGCCCTTGCCTTTCATCGAATCAATATAAACAGTACCGTTGAGTTGGTTAATGCGGGTTTTCACCACATCCATACCCACTCCGCGGCCTGAAATATCTGAAATTTCAACCTTTGTTGAAAAGCCTGGGGCAAAAATAAGGTTATAAGCTTCGTTATCAGTCATTCTCGAGGCGGCATCTTCATCTAACACACCACGACTGATTGCAATTTGTTTTAGTTTCTCAGGGTCCATTCCTGCACCATCATCCTCAATTTTAAGCAGGATATGGTCACCTTCTTGGCTAGCAGATAAAGTAATAGTACCTGTCCGAGATTTGCCACTTGCTTCACGCGTAATCGGCATTTCGATACCATGATCGACTGAGTTACGCACTAAATGGACTAAAGGATCGGCTAATGCCTCGACTAAATTCTTATCAAGATCCGTATCCTCACCAATCATAATTAAATCGATTTCTTTATTTAACGTTCGCGCTAGATCACGAACCACACGAGGGAATCGACCAAATACTTTCTTGATTGGTTGCATACGAGTCTTCATCACCGCGCCTTGTAAATCAGCGGTAACTAAATCAAGATTTGCGAGGGCCTTTGACATTTCCTCGTCTTCACGATTAATGCCTAAACTAACCAATCGATTACGTACTAATACTAACTCACCAACCATATTCATGATTTCATCTAAACGAGCAGTATCTACACGAACCGTTGTTTCGCCTTGTGGAACAGAAGGCGCTTTCGCAGGAGCCTTATCTTTAACTGGCTCAACCTTTGGCGTGACTGCCGGTGGCGTTGCAGCAGGCTTGACGACAGGTGCCACTACAGATTTTTTAGTTTCTGTTTTAGCAGCAGTGACAGATGCGGCTTGCGTTTTAGCTACAGCTGGGGCACTCGCTTTACCATGCAACTCATCTAAAAGACGTTCAAACTCATCATCAGTAATTTCATCTGAATCAACAAGAGGTTCAACAACAGGAGTACTTGCGGGTGGCTTAGCTGGAACAAGTGGATCAGATTTCTGTGTGAGTGAACCAGAACCGTGTAATTCATCTAGTAATGCTTCAAACTCGTCATCCGTAATTTCGTCGCTATTACTTGCCGCCGCTGGCTTTACATTATCTTTTTTAACATCAGCCGCTTTAGATGATACCGGACTTTTCCCAGTACCATGTAAAGCATCAAGTAATGCCTCAAATTCGGACTCATCAATATCATCAATACTGCCGGAACCAGACACTCCCCCTGATGAAGAAGTAATATCTTCGATGTGTTCAGGTTCGCTGGATTCTACAATATTCTCAATAGGCTCAAGTTCTTCAACTGTCATTTCTGAAGGTAAAGGTGCGCCTGAGCTTAATAATTTGAGTTTGGCGAGTAGCTCGGAATCTGCAGAATCTTGTTCTTGCCCCTGCTGAGTTTGAGCAAACATGGTATTAATAGCGTCGACCGCTTGCAAAATAATATCCATTAACTCTGCATTTACACCACGTTTGCCCGTGCGTAATAAATCGAACGTATTTTCAGCTTCGTGACACACATCAACCATGGGTTTTAGGCTTAAAAAGCCTGCGCCACCCTTAACAGTGTGGAATCCACGGAAAATAGCATTAAGTAAATCACTGTCATCAGGATTATTTTCAAGAGCAACAAGTTGCTCTTGTAGAAGCTCTAAAATCTCGCCAGCTTCAATTAAAAAGTCCTGGAGTATCTCTTCATCAACATCAAAGGACATTAAATTGACTCCTAATTAGAAACCCAGACTTGATAGAAGATCGTCTACTTCATCCTGACCAGTCACTACATCTTCGCGCAATTCAGCATGCATGATGGGACCTTCTGCTTCTATCTTATTATCGTTTATAGTTGGCGATGATTCGGTAATATGATCACCAAATACCGTTAGCATTGAGACCAAATTACTTTCTACTTCACGAACCAAATCTATCACTCTACGGATCATCTGACCCGTTAAGTCTTGGAAGTCTTGTGCCATCAAAATTTGATTTAATAACTCACGAAGACGATTAGAATCGTGCTCACTATGGGACATAAACTGCTGAACATCATGACAAAGTGATTTAAACTCACCCAATTCGATATCACAACGCATCAATTTATCCCACATGGGAGTCACTGATTGTATGTTACTAATAATGGTATCGGCCAAAGGTAAACATTCTTCAACTGCATCCATCGTTTTATTTGCAGCTTGTTCTGTCATATCGATAACATAATTCAATCTTTCTTTAGCATCCGGTATTTCGGTATTGGCTAATTCAGATATACGGTTATCCAATTGAAAATCTTTTAGTGCACTATGGAGTTGTCGAGTTAACTTACCGACTTCTTCAAAAAGCTCACTTTGCAATGGCATTGCAAGCTCCCTGATTACATCATCGGCTTCGTCTTGCTTACCAGAAGTAAGCAGTTCAACAAGTCCTTGGGCTTGTTCGAGAGTGATTAACCCCGATATTGATGCCTGCATGACTTATCCTTTCTTATGCGAGTCGTTCAAAGATTTTATCTAACTTTTCTTTTAACGTCGCCGCGGTGAAAGGTTTAACCACATAACCATTAACACCGGCTTGCGCAGCTGCAATAATCTGTTCACGTTTAGCCTCTGCGGTTACCATTAATACAGGTAAATGCTTTAAAGAATCATCAGCACGAATCGCTCTAAGCAAATCGATACCTTGCATTCCCGGCATATTCCAGTCTGTTACCACAAAATCAAAATCACCTTTTTGCAACATAGGTAGGGCTGTTGAGCCATCATCTGCTTCTTGGGTATTATTAAATCCCAAATCTCGCAACAAGTTCTTAATGATACGCCTCATTGTTGAAAAATCGTCAACAATGAGAATCTTCATATTCTTGTCCAAGGTTTCCTCCGGTGAGCTGATACTCGTTTGCTCTAAATAAGTTATTATTCTTGTGTCCAATGCTTAAGTTTTGCTTTTAATCTGAGCATGGCCTGACTTAATATCTGGCTTACTCTCGATTCGCTAACCTCAAGGATTGAACCAATTTCTTTTAAATTTAATGCTTCGTCATAATATAACGACAACACTAAGGCATCTCTTTCTGGTAATGTTTTAATTGCTGCAACCAGCGCAGATTGGAATTGAACTTCAGCAAGTGAGTCAAAGGTTTTATCAGACGGTTCGTTGTCAGTGACTAACACATCTTGCGAAACACCAAGATCTTCTATGCCTATGATTTTACCAACAGAAACATCATTTAAGATATGATGGTACTCATCGAGCGACATATCAAGTTTTTCAGCAATTTCAGTGTCATTAGCATCACGTCCAAACTGTTGTCCTAATTCGTCAATAACCTGGGCAACACGACGATTATTACGGTGAACTGAACGTGGAACCCAGTCACCACGGCGAATTTCATCTATCATTGCGCCACGAATTCTGATTCCCGCAAAGGTTTCAAATTTAGCACCTTTACTGTTATCAAATTTAGATGAGGCTTCAAGTAACCCCATCATCCCAGCTTGTAATAAATCATCAAGTTGCACCGATGCTGGTAATCTTGCCAGCATATGATGGGCAATTCTTTTTACCAGCGGTGCATACTGTTCAACAATAGACGTTTTGTTATCGAACTGAGTATACGCAGCGGCTTTATTCACTCGTTGTTCCTTCTTCTTGTATCGGTTTACGTTGTACAAGACGTTCAACAAAGAACTCTAGATGACCACCTGGCTGTTGTGGTACAGGCCAAGTCATAATTTTATTGGCTAATCCTTGGTAAGCAATAGCTGAAGGTGATTTAGGATACGCTTCAACAACTAACTTTTGCTTACGAACAGATTTTCGTAAATTTTCATCAAATGGAACAGTTGCCACTAATTCTAAAGCAACATCTAAGAATCTATCCGTTACTTTACTTAGTTTAGCAAATAATTCCATACCTTCTCGTAAACTACGCACCATATTTGCTACAATTTTGAAGTGGAACACACCATGTTCACGACTTAAAATTTTAATCAATGCATAGGCATCAGTAATTGACGTCGGTTCATCACATACTACAATTAATACATCTTGTGATGCACGAGAAAAACTCAGCACCATATCTGATATGCCTGCCGCAGTATCCACAATTAAAATATCGAACTGAGTACGCATTTCACTAAATGCTCGGATTAACCCGGCATGTTGTGCTTGTGTTAACTCAACCATCGCTTGAGAACCTGACGTTGCTGGAACAATACCAATACCTTTAGGCCCACGTACGATGATGTCATCTAATTCGGCATCACCGGACAAAACATGAGATAAATTTTTCTCCGCACGTATCCCAAGCATGACATCGACATTGGCTAAACCTAAATCGGCATCAAGCACTAATACACGTTTGCCCTTTTCAGCTAGCGCTACCGCGGTATTAATTGACACACTGGTTTTACCCACTCCGCCTTTACCACCGGATACGGCAATTACTTTCACTTTATCATTATTTGGTTGATTCATCATACGTAAACCACTTGCTTGATCCCGAGTCATATTTTCACTCAAATGCATAGGCTGTGTCATTAGACCACACTGGGTCTTGTGACGTCTGTTGTTCTTTTTCGTTTAATGCTGCTAATGCTTGCTTCGCTAATTCTAATGTATCAGCCACTTTCATGTCTTCAGGGACACGTTGACCGTTTGTAACATAACTCAATGGTAACTCATTTTGAATCAATACGCTCAATGCACCTGCAATTGATATCGATTCGTCTAATTTAGTCAAAATAGCACCAGATAATGGAATCCGCTTAAAGTGCTCTACAGCATCTTGTAATACACGACGTTGACCTGTCGCAGATAATACTAAGTAACTCCGAATAGGGATCCTACTGTTTGCAGTCAAATTATCAAGTTGTTGATACAGACGCATGTCACGTTGTCCCATACCTGCTGTATCAATTAACACTAATTTACGATTTCTAAACTGATAAAGAATTTGTTCCAACTCAGTTAAATCATTTGCTTGCTTAACTGGGCAGCCCATAATTTTCCCATAAGTCGCTAATTGGTCATAGGCACCAATTCGATAATGGTCTGTGGTAATTAATGCAACTTGTTCTGGGCCATGATGGGCAGCAAATCTTGCTGCTATTTTAGCTAAAGATGTTGTTTTACCGACACCAGTAGGTCCAACAAATGCCACAACACCACCACGTTTGACAATATCATCACCTTGATTATCAAGTAGATTAGCTAAACTTTGTGGTAACGCTCTCACTAAATCTGCTGGAGAGTAATGTTGACTTAATCCTGCTAGTTTAGCAGCTACTGCTGGAGAAAACTCAGCTGCAATCAATTTGCTTTCAAGCATGGCACCAACCGGGTCGGTGCGCTTTTTTTGATCCTTCATTAATGAGGATACTTGATGGGTCAAAAGGCTTCGTAATGAAGCCATCTCTTCGCGCAACTCTTCCATATCAGCAGATTGATTTTTATTGGTTCTTTTAGAATGTTCCGCGGTGGTTTGTGGTTGAAAAGTTGCAGCTGATTTAGCTGGCTTTGCGCCTTCTAATTGACGAGCCCATTCAGGTAATTCTGGCTCATCTTGACGCACTGACATCTGCTGAGTCATGCGGTTATGCTGTTTTTCAAGTAATGCTTGCAGTGAGTCAGCCGCTGGCGGTGGACTAACCTTAGATTGAGCTTTTACAGCAGGTTTAGCACCTAGTGATACTCTATCGTCACTCACATCCATAAAACTGCTGGTCGGCGCTTGTGACGCAATAGCGGCTTTAGGTTCGTCATAATCAACTGCCGCGACAATTTCTATCCCGCCAGTGACTTTCTTGTTTGACATAATGACAGCGTCAGAACCTAGCGTTTCTTTAACTTGGGCCAATGCTGCGCGCATATCTTTGGCAAAAAATCGTTTAATTTTCACTTATGCACCTCTAAAAACTGACATTATCACTATTGACCTACAGCTGAAACAATTCGTATTTGCTTCTCGTCTGGTATTTCTTGATAAGAAATCACTCGTAAATTTGGAATAGTGTATTTAACAAATCGTGACAGCGTTGACCTAAGCATGCCAGATGTCAATAAAATGGCCGGTTGCCCTACCATTTCTTGCTTCTGAGCAGCATCTAATAACGACTGCTGCATACGCTCTGCAAGGCCCGGTTCAATATTAGGTCCTTCACCGCCGGTAGCCTGCATAGACTTATGCAACATCTGTTCCAACTCTGGCGCCAATGTAATGACAGGGATTTCAAGTTCTGGACCAGAGATTTCTTGTACTATCATACGTTTTAACGCAATACGCACGGCAGCCGTTAACACTTCAGTATCATTACTCTTAGTTCCATACTCTAGCAATGTCTGCACTATAGTGCGTAAATCACGTACCGATACACCTTCATTAAGTAAGTTTTGCATCACTTTAACCACCGAGCCCAGAGGCATAACATCTGGCACAAAACCATCAACCAATTTAGGTGAATTTTTGGCCAGCATATCCATTAATTGCTGAACTTCTTCGTAACCTAATAGTTTTGCAGCATTATTACTCAATAATTGACTAATATGCGTCGCGACCACTGTTGCGGTATCAACTACGGTATAGCCCAATGTTTGCGCATGTTCACGTTGCTCAGGTGCTATCCATACAGCCTCTAAACCGAAGGCTGGATCGTGAGTCTCAATCCCATCAAGCTTACCGTATACTTGGCCAGGATTAATCGCTAATTCACAATCATGCCTAACTTCAGCTTCCCCAACCACGACGCCCATTAACGAAATGCGATAGGCATTAGGTGATAAATCTAGATTGTCACGAATATGTACAGCAGGAACTAGAAAACCTAATTCTTGCGACAGTTTTTTACGTACGCCTTTGATCCTGCCTAATAATTCACCACCTTGGGACTTATCAACTAATGGAATTAAGCGATAACCGACTTCAAGTCCAATGGTGTCTACATGACGCACATCATCCCAACTTAAATCTTTAGGTTCTTTATCTTTAGTTTCAACAGGTCCTTTAGTCGCTAGTGTCAATGCAGCTTGTTTTTTATCTACGTTACGCTTGTAAACAAAGTAAGCAGCACCTGCGGTAATAAATGCAAATGTTAAAAATGCAACATGGGGCATACCTGGCACGATACCCATAACAAATAATAACCCAGCGGCAATGGCTAATGATTTATGACTGTCAAACATCTGACTAAACATCATTTGGCCCATATCACCAGACTCATTTTGACGAGTCACCAATAAAGCAGCGGCAATAGATAATAATAAACCAGGGATCTGTGCAACCAAACCATCACCGATGGTTAATAACGTATAAATTTCTACAGCACTAGAAAAGTCTAGATCATGCTGCACAATACCGATAACGAATCCACCTAAGATATTGATAACTAAAATCATAATACCAGCGATCGCATCACCTTTTACAAATTTTGAAGCACCGTCCATAGCACCGTAAAAGTCAGCTTCTCGAGTGACTTCAGCGCGACGAATACGTGCTTGATCTTGAGTCAGAGTACCGGCATTTAAATCGGCATCAATGGCCATTTGTTTACCAGGCATGGCGTCCAAGGTAAAGCGAGCACTCACCTCAGAAATACGCCCAGCACCTTTAGTTACAACGGCAAAGTTAATGATGATCAAAATAAGAAACACCACTAAACCGACTGCATAGTTACCACCGATAACTACCGAACCGAAAGCTTCGATCACTTTACCGGCAGCATCACCACCATTATGACCTTCAAGCAATACAATTCGAGTAGAAGCAACGTTAAGGCCAAGCCTTAACAAGGTAGCCACTAATAATACGGTAGGGAATGCAGCAAAATCGAGGGGTCTATCGGTATAAATAGTAACAAGCAACACAACTAATGCTAACGCGATATTGAATGAGAAAAGGATATCGAGCAAAAAAGCAGGAATGGGTAACACCACCATTGCCAGCGCCGCAAGCACCAATAAAGGTGTACCAATACCTTTAAATGTCGCTAGTCTTATTTGTTTAAATTGCCCGAAAGCTGCTTTTGCATCCATTGAGGTAAACCCTTCGTATAGTCTATTGCGAAATAAAGTACTGATATTTGACGCCAATAAAACTATAATGCAAAAATTGAGCCACTATTAGTTATTGCACAACATAAGCTAATTGAGTGGTGATTAATGCTTCAAATCATCTGGGATAGGCTGGTTAAGTGGGATAGCTTTAGGTCGACGGCCTTTACCTTTTTGGTATTGTCTTAGTTGAAATACATACGCTAATACTTGAGCTACAGCGGTAAATAAACCTTCAGGCACTTGTTGATCAATCTTAGTGGTATGGTAAATAGCGCGAGCTAGTGGTGGTGCAGAAACAATAGCAATATCATGCTCACGAGCAATCTCTCGGATCCTAAAAGCAACGTCATCAACGCCTTTAGCGAGTAAAAATGGTGCTGACGAACGTTTTACGTCATATTTAACTGCCACCGCATAATGTTCAGGGTTAACCACAATAACATCAGCATTAGGCACTTCAGTCATCATACGTCGCTGTGCCAACTCTTGCTGCATCTGTCTTATTCGACCTTTAACTTCAGGCTTACCTTCTGAATCTTTATATTCATCTTTGATTTCCTGCTTAGTCATTTTCAGTTGTTTATTGTGATTCCAAATTTGAAAGGGCACATCAATAATAACAATAAATAGCATTGAACAGCATAGCAGGATAAACATCCAAATAAGTAAATCTAAAGCATGGTAAACATTACCAGGTAGGTGATCGCCAGACAGGGTTAAAATATCATAAAAATAAAAACTTAGGAGAAAATAAGCCGATAATGCCACTACCAAAAATTTAGCTATTCCCTTAGCAAGCTCAACCAAGGCTTGAGTACCAAACATGCGTTTAAAACCGTTCATTGGGTTTAATTTACTGCCCTTAGGCATAAACGCTTTGACCGAAAAAGACATACCGCCTAAAACGATATTGCCCAAAAAAGAGACAAATGCCAGTAAAGCAATAAAACTCATTAATGGCCAGGCTAACTCATTTCCAACAACTCCCCACACCCGAAACATAGAGTTGGTATCAAATATTTGGTCGCGTTCCATGGAAAAAATTTGCTTCATAATATTATAAAGGCTTTTGGCAATTGCAGGCCCTGTCATCGAAAAACCAACCGATGCGGCAATAAGTACCGCTGCGGTACCGAGCTCTTTAGAACGAGCGACCTGACCTTTTTCACGAGCTTGCTCAAGTCGCTTTCCTGTGGGCTCCTCGGTGCGTTCTTGACCACTATCACTTTCTGCCATGAATGCCCCCTAGAAAACTACAGAACTATCAAGTGGACATTGCAGCAGCAAAATATCACACAGAAGTAACTGTGCAGCTGACCAGACTTCATCAAAATGCTCCATGATGGGCCCCAATGTTAACCATAAAATAAATAAACCACTGACCATGGTGACTGGAAAACCAATAGAGAAAATATTCAATTGAGGTGACGCTCGAGTCATCACACCAAATGATAAATTAATTAATAACAAGGCAATAATAGCCGAAATAGACATAGTTAATGCTGCGCCAAACATAAAACCGCCCCATTCAGCAAGAGCGCGATAATTGGCGATTGAGATACCTTGATTTGAAATTGGAATAGATTCAAAACTGGCCACCAGCATTTTAAACATCAATAAATGACCATCTACAGCCAAAAAAATCAATGTTGCGAGTAAGAGAAAAAAGTTACTGACTACAGGTGTTTGTGCACCAGAACCCGGATCAACCATAGAGGCAAAACCTAAGCTGGTTTGCATACCAATAATCTGTCCCGTTAACACAAATGTTTGCATTACCATTAAGGTTACAAACCCCATAGAGACCCCTATTAGCATTTGTTGCAAAATGACAAAAACAGAACTCAATGCCATTAATTCGACATTTTCAATCGGGGGTAAAATGGGCGCAACAGCCATCGTTATCGCAACGGATAACATCAGCCTAACTCGAGTTGGAGTTGTATTGGCGCCAAAGACAACCATTACCATCAACATGGATGAAATACGAAAAAATGGCAATAAATAGGCAGCAATTGTTTGACTTATTTCATCAAACAAAATATCCATGACTTAACCTATCACTTGTGGAATGAGATTTACCATCTCGATAAAAAATTCCATCATGGTTTGCACTAACCAATGACCTAAAAACATCAATGCAAATAACGTTACCAATAAACGGGGTAAAAAACTTAAGGTTTGCTCGTTAATTGATGTCGCAGCTTGAAAGACCGCCACAACTAAACCGATACATAAGCCGGGTAAAATAATCGCTGACACCATAAGTACAATAACAGATAGTGCTTCTCGGAAAATATCAATTAGCGATTCTGGAGACATAATTTAAGCGCCTTATATTCCGAAGCTGTTCGCTAAAGTCCCCATAACAAGACCCCAACCATCAACAAGTACAAACAACATAATTTTAAACGGCAGTGATACGATCATCGGCGACAACATCATCATACCCATTGCCATTAAAATACTGGCCACAACCAAATCGAGTACCAAAAATGGTACAAACAACATAAAACCAATTTGGAATGCAGTTTTAAGCTCACTGGTAATAAATGCTGGAATAACAACACTCATTGGCGTTTGTTCAGGTGATTGAATATCTTTATAGCCAGATATTTCAATGAACGTTTGTAAATCTGTGGTTCTCACTTGCGATAACATAAACTTTTTAATCGGTTCTTTGCCGACATCATAAGCCTGAGTCAATGTTAATGTTTCATTGATATAAGGTTCAACGGCTTCAGCGTAAATTTTATCAAATACTGGCGCCATAATAAAAAATGTCATAAACAAACTAATGCCAATCAATACTTGGTTTGAAGGAGTTTGCTGTAAACCTAGGGCTTGTCTCAATATCGATAACACCACAATAATACGGGTAAAAGATGTCAGCATGATAACCATAGCGGGGATGAAACTCATTGCTGTCATTAGCAATAAAATTTGCATCGTTACCGAATATTCAGTTGTGCCATCAGCTCCTGTGGTAACCGTTAATGCAGGTAATACACCATCCTGAGCAAATGCAGAAGGAGATAGCCCGATTGCAATTAGTGCTACAAGCAAGATTAACACTGTAGTGCACTTATTCATTATTGCTGTCCTTAGCTTGTTTTAGACGATTTGCAAACGAAGATATGGGAATGTCGACAGGGTTGGTGAGCTTATCAATGAGGTTAATCTGTTGTGAGGTCACGCCAAGTAAGTATTGTTGGCCGTTAACCTCGACTAATACCACTTTTTCACGTTGTCCTACCGACGTAACAGCAACGGTTTTAATGACACCACCACTTGATGGCACTAATTTAAGACGTTTTACAATATAAGCTAATAAAAATATTAGCGCTAATACCACAATCAAGCCACCAACCATATTGGCTAATGTGGCAACATTTGACACTTCATTAGTTTTCGCAACGGTATTATTGGCCAGCGAGCTTGACACTTCAGGTGAGCTCAATGCCTCACTCATGATGCCAAGCATTTGTATCATATTCGCCACTTTAATTCCTTAGTATGTGGAATCAACTCAGCAAATCGAATATAACTATATAATTTGCTGCGTTAATGAATGTGGTTATTTTAGCTTTTTAATTCGCTCGGTCTGACTAATCACATCAGTTAAACGAATACCAAACTTATCGTTCACTACCACAACTTCGCCATGGGCAATCAAGGTACCGTTAACCATTACATCTAGAGGCTCACCCGCTACACGGTCAAGCTCGACTACCGACCCCTGGTTCAGCTGTAGTAGATTACGAATACTGATAAAACTGCGGCCTACTTCCATAGAAATAGTCACTGGAATATCTAAAATACCATCGAGCTTTGCAGCTTCTTCTTTAGTAATGGGTTTAGAGTCATCAACTAACTCATCAAGCTCAACCTGTTCAGCTTCTTCGATCGCCTGCTCTGCCATTGCTGCAGCCCAGTCATCACCTGTATCTTCTGTGCTCATTTACTTCACCTTATAAATCTGAAATATCACGCGACTTGCCTTTGCGAGTCACTAACTGCAGTTCTGACTTAACAGTCTCTGGCCGCGGTATTTTTTCTTTAATTTTTAATGCTAAATTATCGCGCGATTTACCCAGCTTGCATCGATAAGTGGGTAAATCCTCGATTCGCATCATAATATGCTCAGGTAATTCAATTGGAATAATATCACCCGCTTTAAATCCCATCACGTCACGCAGTGTTACTTCATGCTCTATAATATTGGCATCAAAGCCCACTTGCACATCCATGATTTCATCACGTAAAGCTTGCGACCAGCGCATGTCAGTATCTTGCTTATCACTTTGGACACCCGCATCCAATAACTCTCGTATTGGCTCAATCATTGAATACGGCATAGTGATATGAAAATCACCACCACCGCCATCAACTTCAATATGGAACGAATTAATAACAACGACTTCTGTTGGGCTAACAATATTCGCCATCGCAGGGTTCACTTCAGAGTCGAGATACTCAAACTCAACATCCATTACCGGCGCCCAAGCTTCTTTATAATCTTCAAAAATAATTTTAAGCAACAACTGTACAATGCGACGTTCTGTTGGCGTAAATTCACGGCCTTCAATTTTGGCATGAAAACGACCATCGCCACCAAAAAAGTTATCAACAAGAATAAAGACTAATCGTGCTTCCATGGTGATTAAGGCGGTGCCTTTAAGAGGGCTAAATCGCACCATGTTTAAGCTGGTTGGAACAAATAAAGTATGCACATACTCGCCGAATTTTAGCATCTGAACGCCATTAATAGACACTTCAGCAGCACGACGCATCATGTTAAACATGCTGATCCGCAAATGGCGTGCAAATCGTTCATTAACAATTTCAAGCGTGGGCATACGGCCACGTACAATTCGATCTTGAGATGAGAAATCATAAGAACGCGCATCAGCACTATCTTCTTCTATGTCATCATCATCAACATCGTCGACACCATGTAATAGCGCATCAATCTCATCTTGGCTTAATAAATCACTCACATAATCGCCTTAGCAGTTAATGCTTTTGGTTATTGCATTACAAAGCCAGTAAACAGGACTTTTTCAACGATTTTCTTTCCTGTTATTGGTTGTAGCGTATTTTGAACATTAAGCAACGCTAACTGGCGTAACTCATCTTTACCAGCTTGGGTACTCAACTTTTGCACATCAGCAGCACTAAAAGTGGTTAATAATGCATCTTCAATTAATGGAATATGTTTTTGGACAAGCACACTGTCATTTTCACCACGCACCATTAATTGAACTTTTATTTCGACAAGCCTAGCCCTGTCAGCACCGGGTAAATTGAATAAAAATGGCCTCGGCATTCCAACATAATCGGCTTCTACATTATCTTTTGAATCAGATTGAGATGCGACAGAATCTTCTCCACCATCAACTGGGATAGCTTCATCCGAGCCCATAAAAAACCACACTGCGCCAGCAATTAATAAGGCAACCACTAAACCAATACCACCAAAGATGATCAGTTTATTTTTCTTCTTACCGCCGTCAGCAGTATCATTAAACTCTAATTCTTGTTCTTGATCAGCCATGATAGTGGCTCCTAATCAACATAGTGGTTAACATTAAGACGTAGCAGAATAACCAGCTGTTATCAAAAAGTCATATTATTGCTATAGGTTACCTACTTAAGCATAATAATCTATAGCTGAATGTAAACTCCTTGACGGATTTGTCATCAAGCTAACCTCTTGTGCTGAAATTTCATCCAATTGGCTGTCGCCATCACGTTGATCACTTGGTTGACCTTGTTGTTCATTTTCCTCATCACCTTGTGAAACATGACTATCAGTCAATTGTAATCCTTCTTGAGATAGCATATCTCGTAATCGAGGCATAGCTTGCTCAACAATATCACGGGTTTGCGACTGGGCAACATGGAACTGCACCTGTGTTTGGTCGCCCTGGATTTGAATTTTAACCGTTAAATGCCCAAGTTCAGGTGGATCAAGACGAATTTCAGCTTGTTGAATGCCATTACTCACCATGGTTATCAACTGTTGTTTCATCACAGGAGAAAAGCGTTGGATCATCTCTTGCATCTGCACACCAGCCTCGCCTTGTGTTCTTAACGATAACTGAAATTGTGGTACATCACTTTTATGTGCAGGAGTCAAACTACTCAGATTTTGTAGCGCTTTATTGTCAGTATCACTCACGCTGGCTAATGCATCCATTCCCAAGTTAACTTGATGAATGTTAACAGACACATCAGCTGAAGTGCGTTTTACCGCTAAGGAATCCAGTACCACGGCAAAATCAGCTTTTGCCAATACTTTGGCACTATCTGCATCCAATTGAATATTGCCATCAATGCGGGTTTTATCTCCTAAAATAGTTTTAGGATCAATTGCCGTCGTTGTTGATGCAGATTCAAGTGATGTTGCCGAACCATTAACTCTAGAGTTTAATGAATTATTTGCTGTACTTACACCGCTAGCACTGGCCTGTCCAGGTATCGCTACGCTTGCGGCCACCGACTTATCAATATCACTTTGTTTATCGTCATTAACCAAATCGCCAGATTCACCATCTTTGCTATCAACAGAGGTATCCATCATGGCTAAATTAGAAGCATCAGCACCCAGTGATTGTAAATTAAATTCACTAATTAATTTATTTAACGCCTGGTTGTCTAGCGCTTGTAAATCTTCTAAAGACAAATTGGCAAATGCCATAATCTTATCTAGGTCTTCAGTACTGAGCTGAGAAAGAGCTTCTGTGGCAGTTGCAAAATCAACTGGTAAATCAATCGTATCAATAGAATTATTAACAACAACGTCGTTTCCAGACGCGGATGAAAGAGTCGCGTCAAAATCACCTTCGGTCATCTCGCCGAGCGGCAAGTCTTTTCCGTCGGCGGCATTACGGTTATTCAATGAGTCAGCCATATTAAGCTGCGCAAAAATCATTTCCGCATCGGCATTTTCTTCTGAAGAATACTCAGTGCCAATATCGACATTCGCTTTTTCAACTTCGGTATTAAACGAGTTCTTCGTTGTATTAGCGTTACGTTGTGTAGCAAGATTGGATTCGTTTGCTTGATCTAAAGCAGATAAGAATGATTTATTATCAACATCTTGCATGTTTCCTTTCATACTCACATCAGCAGATTTACTGCTACCGCCGAGTAAAATATTGTTGACCTGCTGCATAATCTGCTCCACTCAATTAAACAAAGTTAGGTAATTTATCGTCTAATAACCACGTGTCAATGAAACTCTATACGCGCAATATTAGTCTTCTGGCGATGCAAAAGACGATGAAAAAGTTCATTGTAAAACTTACTAGTGAGCTATGTACTGTCGCTTCACTGACGATTTCTACTTATATTTATAATGTTAAGCAATTTAGGTGCCAATATTTATTGACTAACAATCTTTAAATTAAAGACGATAAACAATAAAAATGCGGAGAACGGAGTATAAGTGATATTTAGATTAGGTTAAGAAAGACTATTTCTTTTTTTGACGGAAATATTGCTGCATAGCAAATTCATCTGACATTTTTTGCTCGCGTTTGGCTTCTAGTACCATCGCTTTATTGGCTTTTTGGGCCAATAACATGTCAACCGCTTTACGCTTTTGTTGTTTTTCTTGCCAATGAACTTGACGATAACCGACTTGCTTTTCGGCATCTTGAACCGCTGAAACTTGCTGTGTTATCGCACTATCTACTTGACGAATAAACTGATGAAATTGATGATATTGATTTGCCCGTAACGTCGTTCCTGCATGCCCTTCCATCTGTTTCATATAATCTAAACGATAATTGTTCAATGCATCTAGCTGACCTTGGCGTTTTTGTTTTTCAAATTGTGCAGATTTAAGCTGTAATGCCGCCTGTTCTTCTGCAGAAGTGGCTAACTTCAGTACTGTTAATAGGGGATCAGTTCGAGTCATTTATGTTATCCCTGACACTGTGCAGCTATTTGAGTCAACATTACTCGACTGTCTTCAAATGTCACAGGCTCTTTAAATCCCTGACGTAAAAAAGCATTCATTGCGGGTTGTAAGCGGATTGCATTATCAATCCGAGGATCACTGCCCTGAGAATAGGCCCCAATTGAAATAAGGTCACGATTCTGCTGATATAAAGAATACATCTGTTTAACTTTACGCATCGCTTCTAGATGTTCCACACTAATAACCATAGGTGCGACACGGCTAATCGATGCTTCCACATCAATAGCAGGATAATGACCCGAATCGGCAAGTTGGCGAGACAACACAATGTGACCATCTAAAATAGCCCTTGAAGCATCAGCAATAGGATCTTGTTGATCATCACCCTCGGTCAATACAGTATAAAATGCCGTAATAGAACCTTGTCCTGCGCCGCCATTACCTGCTCGCTCAACCAAACGTGGAAGTTTAGCAAATACTGAAGGTGGATATCCTTTAGTGGCAGGCGGCTCGCCTACCGCTAACGCCACTTCTCGCTGCGCTTGCGCATAACGGGTCAGGCTATCCATGAGTAATAAAACATCGTAACCTAAATCTCTAAAATACTCAGCGATACGAGTGGACGTTTCACAAGCCCGTAAACGCATTAATGGAGATGTATCTGCAGGCGCAGCCACCACAACAGAGCGCGCACGGCCTTCATCACCCAAGATTTCTTCAATAAATTCTTTAACTTCTCGACCACGCTCACCTACTAAACCCACCACAATAATGTCGGCTTTAGATCCTCGAGTCATCATGCCCAATAGTACACTTTTACCCACACCGGAACCGGCAAATAAACCCATACGCTGACCTTTACCCACAGTCAACATTGAATTAATCGCGCGAACACCAACATCTAACGGTTCAGTAATCGCGCGTCGAGATAATGGATTAATATAAGGACCATGACGTGCAGCATGTTGATCGGTATTAAGCGGACCTAGACCATCTAATGGCACACCACTACCGTCTAAAACCCTACCAAGTAATGATAAACCAACATTTAATCCCGATTGCTCACCAAGTGGTTGAACTCGAGCTCCGGGCAACACACCTCTTAGCTCTTCAATAGGCATTAAATAAAGTAGCTTGTCATCAAACCCTATGACTTCAGCTACCAACTCACCCACCATAGTCTCAATAGAACATAAACTCCCCACCGGCGCACGACACCCAGTGGCTTCGAGTGTTAAACCAACCACCCTAACTAACTGACCACTTGCAACAGGTCGCAGCGGTAATACATGCTTATGATGTACCGCAAATTTATTAAATAGTTTATGTTGACGAGTACTCATCAGTGTTTCCTTAAGATAAGTCATTCTGTGGAGGCTGAATATTATCCGCTTTATCAGCTCGCACGGGATCGTCACTTACATCAGGACTTGTATTAGGAGCAACAACTTGGTCAACATCAATTGATGCTGAAGGTGGATCCCTTTTTTTATCCACCACAGACTCAGTCGTTTCGGTAACATCGTCTTGGATAGCCTGATGTTGAACTGAACTGTCGGTGCCAGACATATCACTAACGCCATCATCCATTTCTTTACCAATATCCCTGTCGGCAAGCTCTGCAGTGTGTTGATGTTCACTTAAATTGTCGACTGATGTGGTTTGGTATTGAGGATGAGTGGCCTTTTGTTGTTTTACATTTTTGGCTAACTGATTTGACTGAGCATCTAACTCGCTAAACACTTGATTGATGCGTTGTTCAACTCGTAAATCGACAGATGAACGAACACTGTGGAGCATACAATCACCATTTGATAATGTCGGATCAATATCAATCTGCCACTGATTTTTTTGCAGCTGTTCAGCACTAAAGCTTTGATTCACGATTTCCGAATCAGTTTGATTCAAGCGAATTTTAACCAGTTGTTCTTTTAGTGGAAGTGCGTCAACACCTTGACGTAAAGCCGATAAGATATGCTCTGGATGCGTCTTAAGTTCATGGCCAATAACCGCTTTTGCAAGGCTTAACGTCATGGCAAGCAGCTCTGCTTCTATTTCGTCATCGAGTATTGATAATGGTTGCTCAAATTGATTAATAATGTGATTTAGTTGTTCACCAAGTTCATTGGCTTTTGCTTGACCAGTTTCTAATCCTTGTTGCTCACCTTGAGTAAAACCTTCAAGATGTCCTTGCTCTAGTCCTTCTAAACGCCCTTGTTCTAATCCTTGTTGATAACCGTCTTGCTTACCTTGTTCAAAACCTTCTCGTTCTGCCGCAGCTCGGATCTCTTCAATTTGCGCCATAGTTGGTGGAGCCATAGGTTGGCTCGACTCGGTCACAGGGTCTGGTGTATGACTTCCAGAAAACTTACCAAATAAATTTGAAGGACTTTGACTACGATCTTGAGTAATATCAGGTAATTGCCAATGATGAAACTCATGCTCATCATCCGCATTAAGTACCTTTTTAGGTGATTTTGATTCTGGCATAATGGATCACTTATATTGTTGAAGTCATGGTTTCAAAGCAAACAACAGGGCATCACATTATAGTGTGGCGCTCATGGTAAATATACTAGGGTCTGTTGATCTTTGCAGGTTAAATTTTGTTCGAGATAAAAACGTTTTAATCGAGGCGAGCGGATTGCTGCCTAGCAATCTAAGCTAAATTCGCTCAACAAAGAGTAAAACGTTTTTAGCCGAACCCTTCGGGCAGCGTTTGTTGGTCATTTTTACTGCGTTATCGACTTTTTATGTAGAATAACTACACCACAAAGTCTCTGCCTTGTACAAATGACCAACAATTCGCTGCAAAAACAACCTTGAAAGATCAACTGGCCCTAACATAACCCAGAGCAATCCAATAGAGAAACCACTCATATCATGATGCTAATGATTGTTATTGGTTACAAGAATTCGTCACCACCACCGCCACCTAACATAATTTCACCACTGTCACTGAGACGACGAGCAATAGATAAAATCTCTTTTTGTGCCACTTCAACTTCACTAATACGAATCGGTCCCATGGCTTCTAAGTCATCACGCAACAGTTCAGCCGCACGCTTAGACATATTACCCAAAAGTTTCTCTTTCAGTCCATCATCAGCACCCTTAAGCGCTTTTATCAGAATATCTTGCTGCACTTCACGTAATAAGGCCTGAATACCACGGTCATCCACATCAATAAGGTTTTCAAATACAAACATCATGTCCTGGATTTGCTGTGCCATTTCTTCGTCAGTGTCGCGCATCGTTTCCATGATCTGGCTTTCAACCCCAGTATCAAGATAATTCATAATATTGGCAGCTGCTTTCAAGCCCCCCATCTTCGCGGCTTGAGCACCACCTTGACCAGCGAATTGTTTCTCCATAATGTCATTCAACTCTTGCAATGCTGCAGGTTGAACTTCCTCAAGATTAGCAATACGCATCATTAAATCTAAGCGGGTATTCTCTGGAAACTGGCTAAAAATTTCAGCGGCTTGATCGGGTTCTAAATACGACAATACAATAGTTTGAATTTGAGGATGTTCATTTTGAATGATCGTTGCTACTTGACGTGCATCCATCCATTTTAACGAATCAAGTCCTTTAGCGCCGCTACCCATGATAATTTGTTCAATCAAATTACCGGCTTTATCTTCACCCAACGCAGCGGTCAACGCCTTACGGACGAACTCTTCACTGTTAAAACCAATAGACGAATATTTTTGAATATCATCTAAAAATAATTTATGAACCCCGATGACTTTTTCTTGGCCAAACTCGTCCATAGCCGCCATCGCCATGCCCACTTTTTGCACCTGCTTAGGCTCTAAGTGTTTTAAAATTGACGCAGCATCTGCTTCACTCAAACTCAGCAGTAAAATAGCTGTTTTTTCGACGCCAGTGACAGACTCTGGATCGAAACCCGCAACTGCCGCTTTTTCGGTTTTTTCTTTTTTTTCATTAGCCATTGTCTTGTAACCAATTCTTAATTACTTGAGTGGAAAGTTCTGGCTCATTGGCCACGAGAGCTCTAATTGCTTTAATCATATCATCATCTTTATGCAAATTAGGTATGTGAATTGATCCGTCATCAGCATAACTGTATTCCGCCTCTGTAGTATTAAGCATACCTAAGGTGTCTGCGGCATATTGATCTTCAATTTCGGCTAATTCATGTCCAGGACGCACATCATCAGGCATCTCTACCCCATTCGGATTTGTTAGCTTCTTAAGCATAGGTCGAACCACAGCTAAAATAAGCACTAAAATAACAAGTGCACCTAAAGCCAATCTTATCGCTCGCCAAAACCAAGGCTGCTCCCACATATCCGGCTCTGGTAATTCTTCAATTAACTGATCCATAAAGGGAACGGTAACCACTTCGAGAGCATCACCACGTTGAGTACTAAAACCTACCGCACCTTCTAATAAACGGCGAATATTGGTCAACTCTTGTTCTGTTCTTGGCACCCGTGATACTTGGCCATTCTCATCAACTTGACCGGGCTTAAAGTTAATTGCAACAGATGCACTCACACGGCGTACAACACCAATTTGCTGACGTGTATGGCTTATCGTTGTGTCTAATTCATAATTTCGCGTGGCTTCTTTTGAAGAGTCTCCTGAAGTGGTAGAACTAGAAGCCTCACCTGCTACTTCTGGAATAGCAGACTCCATTGGAGGTTGATTACTTAACGCACCAGGAATTCCACCAATACCTTGACCAGATGAGTTACGTTCAATCGTCATTTCACTGCGAATAGCAGGTAAATCAGGCGAGAAACGTTTAGCTGTTTGTTCCACTGCGGTAAAGTTCATATTGACATCGACTTGAGTGGTAAAATTCTCAGGCCCTAAAATAGGCATCAATATTGATTCAATTTTATTACGATATTCAGCTTCTTTTTGTTGTACCAACTCAGACTCACGACGAGCTCTTGCAGAGGTGCCATCTTGGCTACCAGAATTAAGTAAACGGCCATTTGAATCGGTTACTGTTACGCGTGAAGGAACCAGCCCTTGTACTGCAGAGCCAACAATATCAACAATCGCATCAATCTCTTCCTGGCCTAAACCGCCACGACGAACACTCACCACCACAGTCGCACTTGGTTTAGACGCATTACGAGCAAAAACGTTTTCTTTCGGTAATGCTAAAATCACTTTGGCACGACTAATACTTTTTAACTCTTCTATCGCTCGGGCTAAATTGGATTCTTGGCTTTGCTTTAAGCGAGCTTGCTCCATGCGCTGGCTTACACCAAAACCACTGTCTTGACTTAAATAGTCATTTGCTTGAGTGCTACTTTGAATTCCCGCACGGCTAAGCAGTAATTTTACATCTTGATATTTATCTTCAGGCACTTTCACCACATCAACATTTATTTGATAATCGATTTGGTTTTTATCGAGAACATCTAAGACCTGGATCATTTCTGCGGTTTCCATTTTACCCAATGGGCGATAATCAGGCTCCTGCGCCCACATCATCACAAAAACCGCCAACGCAAGACAGATTGCCAATGCCAGAATCATGATCACTTGACGCATCATGTCGGCACCACCTGCACCGCCAAGCAATCCAGATTTATTCTCTTGCTGGACTCCGTCATCAACTGTTGAATCTGAACCTACCATTATATCTGTGCTCACAATACGTACCTGCTATATCTGATGATGTTATGTAATTTAGTGCTTAAAAACGTTTGCACTAAACAGGCATATTCATAATTTCTTTATAAGCATCGACCAGCTTATTACGTACCTGCACCGTTGCCTCAAACGCAACACCAGCTTTTTCACGCGCAATAACGGTATCAGACAAGGACACAGTGGTGTCGCCCATATCTAAACGAGTGGCCAAATTTGCTGATGTTTGCTGCAATCCATTAACCGTACCCACGGCTTGAGACAGTAGCTGACTAAAATCAGCTCCCGTCGTGTTATTCACTTGTTGGGTTAGGTTAGGACGAATAGATGAACCAATAGAAGGAGCTATTTCGCCACGAAGTGACTGCATTTCTTGCATTAATGGATTTGCGCTAATCTGCATGGTGTAACTCCCTTTCGTCGATTTTTTGACGACAATAATAACTAATAAAGAGTTAAAGCAATTTAGATGCCAAGATGTTAAATAACAGGAGAAAGATAGAAAGTAGGAAGGCAAAAATAACCTATTCACATAATGGAATAGGTTATTTGTTGGTATATAAAGCGGTATCAATCTAATTTAATGAGCAGAAATTAAATTATTAGAGTGCTAAATCATAGACTTAACAAAAAACTGATAACTGCAATTTTTACTATGTAGGTTGCTATGCAGGTAATTGGATCCCCATATCACGCATTTTAGCCATTTTATAACGTAACGTGCGGGCACTGATCCCCAGTTTTTCTGCGACCATTTTCCGACTCCCCTGACATTGATTAAGGGTTTCTAAAATAATCACATGTTCTTGGGCTTTTAATTCATCGCCTAAACCGTCTACGTCAACAGGCTTATCAGTATCAATACTCTCTGTAGAAACCAACTTCACATCGGCAGAGTCAATAATAATATCATTGACGCCAATATCATCATTAGCTCGTAATATCAGTGCACGTTGAATAACATTATCTAACTCACGCACATTACCCGGCCAACGATGGGTTAATAAACGCCTAGTAGCAGCATCATCAAGCTTAGGTACAGAAATCATATTAAATGCTTTTGCATGCTTAATCAGCAAGTGTCGCGCCAAAGGTAGAATATCTGCAGGGCGTTGATGTAGCGCAGGCCAGGTTAACGGAAAAACATTAATTCGGTAGTATAAATCTTCTCTAAACTCACCCGAGGTCGCCATGGCTTTTAAATCTCGATTTGAGGTTGCCAGTACTCGCACATCTAGTTTAATGGTTTTGCGACCACCTAAACGCTCAACTTCGCGTTCTTGTAATACCCTGAGTAATTTAGCTTGTAAGCCAAGTTCCATCTCGGATATTTCATCAAGTAAAATGGTGCCGCCTTGAGCTTGTTCAAATTTACCAGGGCAAGCTTGATAAGCACCAGTAAATGCGCCTTTTTCATAACCAAACAAAGTGGCTTCTAACATGTTTTCTGGTATTGCAGCGCAGTTAATCGCAATAAACGGCTGATCATGGCGTTGACTATGTTGGTGAATAAACCGCGCCAACACTTCTTTACCCGAACCACTAGGCCCCATAATCATGACCGATGCATCTGACACTGCTACCCGCTGAGCCAGCGACAACAAGGCTAAACTTTTCTCATCGGCAACCACAGGTTTATCGTGGTTTTGCTTTAACGGTAAATAACGTGACACCTGATTCAACAACACTTCAGGCGCAAACGGTTTAGCAAGGTAATCTACTGCACCTAATTTCATTGCACTAACAGCGTTGTCAATCGTCGCATAAGCGGTCATTAACAATACCGGCAGTTTAGGTTGATGTTGCTGTAAATAACCCAGTAAACCCAATCCACCAATGCCTTCCATCTGCACATCGCTAATCACTATATCAAAATGGTTTGCTTTCAAGGCCAAAATAGCCTCTTCGGCACTACCGACATCAACACAGTCGTAATGGGCAAGCATGAGAGTATCAAGCAATGCTTCACGTAAATCAGCGTCATCCTCAACTAATAGAATACTTGCTTCAGCCACGCATCACCTCCTGATCAGTTGTTTTTTTAATGTGGGGAAAGCTCAAACGTATATGGCACCCCATACCAGGCTTACATGACAACTGAATGTGCCCGCCATGATTACGTACTACCGACTGGACAACGGCTAAGCCTAAACCTGTACCTTGGCTCTTTGTAGTAAAAAAGGGTTCTAATATTTGCTGTTGCATTGACGGCTCGAGCCCCTTGCCATTGTCGATGACATCTAACAATAGCCCATCTGGGGTTTCACTGGCACTGACTTTTATTTTTGTGGCGCCTGCTTCAATACTATTCATCACTAAATTATTCACCGCAGAGCTCAATGCATTAGCATTGGCAAGCATTAATGAATGCGATGTATCTTCAATGACAAGCTGACAATGTTTTTTATCTGCAATAGGCTCGCAGCTCGCCATTACTTGACTAATAATCTCTTCCATTGTAACTGATTCTGCCATTCCCTCTTGACGACCTTTAGCCATCAATAACATATCATTAACTTGACGCTCTAATTCATTCAATCGATCAACCAACTTAGATTGAAACTTAGTCCGAGCGGAATCTGATAATTTAGGACTGGCGAGATTAGAAGCATAGAGCAAGGCGGCAGATAATGGCGTACGCACCTGGTGGGCTAATGTCGCCACCATTTTTCCTAACGCCGATAAACGTTGTAAATGAGACAGGTTTTTCTGTAATAAACGAGTTTCGGTAAGATCGGTTATCACTATCAACTGTCCAGACTCTGGTGCCAATGGGGTTATGGCCAATTTTACTCGGCGACCATTTTTTAATGACACTTCATGTCCATCATCATCTTGTGGAGCAAAAGCACGATGAATAATGTCAAACCAGCGGGCACCTTGTAATGGACGACCGAGTAACTCGGTTGCAACTGGGTTAGCGAGTGTCACCACGCCATCGCCATCAATAATCACCACCCCAGATGGCATAGCTTGGAGAATATGCTCCATTTGATTAGACATATTGGCGGCCTTACTGGAATAAGCACTAACAACGGGAGCACTTGAATGAGCAACGCTTTGACGTATCACATTAGCATTACGCTGCTGCATAGATACTGAGATAGCACTGTTCTTCGTAGTTTGAGACACTGCATCAGGTGTTCTAAGTGACGAAGCCGACGCAGATAATTCAAAACCTGAATCATCGGTAGGTGATAACGCTCGTGCTGTATACATGGCCGCTCCGTCAAAATAATAACATTTGAAGAACTCAATGCATTTACTGTGCCAAGAAGATTTTATTGATATTTAGGCTTTGACATTCTGTCACCCATAAAAAAACACACCCGAGGGTGTGTTTTATTGGGTTGAGTATATAATTTAGTCTTTACTCAAACCATATTTACGCATTTTTTCGACCAATGTTGTACGGCGAATACCTAGCATTTCAGCGGCTCTTGCAACAACATTATCCTGCAATTCAAGCGCTTGACGGATCATGTCAATTTCCAGCTCCGCTAATAAATCCTTTAAATTAACCCCTTCAGCCGGCAGTTCACTTGGAAAGCGTGTTTCCGGAATATCAACGGGTTCTTCATCACTAAATATCGACGCTAACGCATCTCGCTCTAATTGTTCTTCATTCACTTCGACACAATATTCAGGCACATCAATATAGCGATACTTATGGGGTAGATCATTTACGTCAACCAGCCCACCAGGAAACAAAATGGTTAAACGTTCAACTAAGTTAGACAATTCACGGACATTACCAGACCAAGAATGTTCTTTTAACGATTCAATAGCCCGTTGGGTAAAACGAACCTTGCCACGGCCTTCATTAAATACTCGATTAACTAATTCATGGAGTAATAAAGGCACATCTTCACTGCGCTCACTTAACCCTGGCATTTCAATTGGGAATACATTGAGTCGATAATATAAATCTTCGCGGAACAAATTATCAATAATCATGGTTTCAAGATCGCGATGCGTCGCCGCAACAATACGAACATCTGTCGCGATAGTTTTACTGCCACCAACACGCTCAAATACCTTTTCTTGCAATACACGCAGCAACTTAACTTGCATTTGCAGCGGCATATCACCAATTTCATCTAAAAATAATGTGCCGCCTTCAGCTAATTCAAAACGACCTTTACGTGAAGATATCGCTCCAGTGAAAGAGCCCTTTTCATGACCAAACAATTCACTTTCTAGCAACTCCGCAGGAATAGCACCACAATTGACCGGAATAAACGGTCCATCGCGACGTTCAGATAAATAGTGAATATTACGCGCGACAACTTCTTTACCCGTTCCCGATTGCCCCAGTACTAATACGGTGGCATCAGAACTTGATACTTGATTAATCAAGTGACGAACTTTAGCAATACCTTCGCTGCGGCCCACTAAACTACGAAACAACTTGGTTTGATTACCACTGGTTAATGTGTAGTCTCGTTTAGCTTGACCAAACACTTGACAAAAATGAAGTAGTTCAGTTAATTGTGGATAATTTATCGGTTCTTCGATGGTGCCAAGGAGGCTAGATAAACTGATATCGATATCACCCAGTAACAACATGGGTTGCCAAGGCGCTATCACAGCAATATTTTTAATACTGTCTGTATCAATGTGATCTGTCTCCATGATGAGGGCGCGGAAACGAGATTGCTCGAGTAAGGTCAATAAGCTCTCGGTTGAAACAATCTCACATTCTTCGCCTAAAAATTCGAAAATGCAGCATAAACGAGACACACGCTCTGATGGGGTACCGACAATTAAAATTCTTTGTTCTATTTGCATCATTCAGAAGGCCAAAGCTCTTGTTATAGGTATTTACTCGGGAAGGTTATAGCCAATAAGCTACAACACCAAATACAGTGTAGCCAAAAAATTGACTACTGTGACAATATACTATCATTATGTCTAAACAGGGTTGTTAATTTGTTAATTAAAGCAAAAACGCAGTCACAACAATAGATACAATCATAAATACTGTATTATCAAGCCATCATAAGCAAGTATCAGTTACATTTTATCGATATCAAGCCACATTTTTTTTAAAAATGCTGCTTTTTCATTCAAAAACTCTAATGGATACTAATAAGCATACCGCTTTGTTATTTTCATTCACTTTAACAATAAGCCAACTACCCGTTTATCTACAAGTAGAATCACTGTAACCCAGATAGCAAAAAAAGACGCTATGCGTCTTTTTTATTACTTTTGTTACAGTATGCCTATGCTATAACGATTAACTCGCTTCTGAGGTTAACTCGTGCATATTTTGTGGGATTGTATCCCAACCTTCTTTAATGGTTCTAAGCAAAGCCGAAACTTCTTCGAGCATTTCCACATCATTAGCAACATTGGCCTCTGATAATCGTCTCAACATATATTCATAAAGAGAGTCTAGATTAGCAGAAATTTCGGAGCCAGCATCCATGTTTAAACTACCGCTCAGCCCAGCAATAATACTCACTGCTTTACCGATATTTTCGCCTTTTTGCGCAGCGTTTTTCTGCTGAATTGCATACTTAGCTTGTGCAATACGTTGCAATGCGCCTTCAAACATCATTTGTATAATGCGATGCGGCGAAGCCACCGCAATTTCGCTTTCTAGCGAAACTTTTCTATATGACTGTAGTGAGCTTCTCATAAATACCTACCTATCTGAATCAATACTTTTATAAACATTAACTTGACGTTGGTTTTTCTTTCCTAAATGTATTTCAGCATGCAAACTCTTCATGACTAACTTTGCTTTCACCTCAAGGCTTAATGTCAGCTCCAGTTGGCGTTGCAAATAATCTTTTTGCACAAACGAATCATCTGCAATCAAAACATTCAATAAGTTTTGACGCTTAGCAATCAACTCTTGCAAATCTAATACCAACTTATCAAATTCTTCTGTATCATTTTTGCTTTTTAAACTATCTAGTACTATTCTGCATTGTTCGCTGGTTGCATCTAAATCATCAAGTAACATTTTTTGTTCTATTGTCGTCATTTAATTTCAACTCGCCATCATCTTTTAAACAGATTAATTCCACAGGTTAATCAACCATGGGATTAATCATTTTGGCTCACAAGCCCTGGAAGTGAATCGAGTCGAGATTGCAAATCGGAACTCTGGGTGCTCAGTTGTCCCACAATTAAATCCATATAGTTATACTGGGTATACAAGCGCGCTTCAAATGCGGCCATTTTTGTGGCAAACGCTTCACGCTGATCGGCCAAACGTTCTAAGCTACTGTCAAGCGAGGTATCACGACTATCAATAATCGATCCGGTACCAACATATGAGTCTAAATAACCATCTAACTTGGTTGCGACACCACTATCTTCAGCAGTAAACATATCTTTAATACCACTGATATTACTTTCTAATGCAGCAGTTAAAATATCATCATCGATTTCCAATGTGCCACTGCGCGTGGTGGTAATACCGATAGAGGCAAGTGATAAATTACCATCGGATGTTGAAAATGACGAAGACATTACATTACGTAATTGACTCTGTATCCCGCGAGGTAAAGAGTCACCTTGCAAAGTTCCCGCAGTTTGGGTGGCCGCATTGTAACTAGTCAAACCAGAAATTGTCTCTGACAGCGAATTAAACGCCTCTACGAATGCCTTAATGCCAGTTTTGACTGAACTAGTATTTTGGGAAACCGTTAGTGTAGTCAACTCGTCAACATCAGCATCTTTAAGATTAAGCGTCACACCATCAATGGCATCTTCAACGGTATTACTGCTTGAAGTGAGCTTTAGTCCGTCAATATAAACAATTGAATCTTTAGCGGGTTGTAACTCGGTCATGGCAAAGGTATCTGCTAGCACAGTTCCCGCACCAGTATCGGTCGCTGAAACCGTTATATTATTGGCGGTACCGGTTTCATTAGACGTTAATACTAATTTTGCACCGTCATCACTGTTCACTATGGTTGCTGTAACACCAACATTATCATCAGCATTATTAATTTTCGCTACCAATGTTTGTAAAGTGTCATCTGCGGTGACATCAATATCAAAGCTATCACCATCAATGGCAAAGTTTAACGAGCCCTCATCTAAAGCCGCAGTCACATCACTCACAGCCACAGAACCCACTTTTTGACTCTGTGCTAACTGCTCAACAGCCACACTATAGCTACCTGACACAGCATCATCCGTTACCGTTGAACTTAAATAAGTGCTCTTTGACAGTTTCACAACCTGGCTATCAAAGGAATCGGTATCAGAGAGAAAGCTTAAACTATCTTGAAATTCGGATAAGGCGCTTTTTAAAAAACCTATCGCTGATATTTCGGAGTTAATCTCACCCTCTTTTGCGTCAAATTGAGCAACCTTAGGAGCTTGTTCCGAGCTAACTAAAGCCGATACAATACCGTTAATGTCTAGGCCAGATCCTAGCCCTACCGATGTTAATCCCATATTTACCTCAACTTATCTCAACTTAGTGACACAAAAAAGCGCATAATTGACTTTTTGCCATTAGCAATTAGGCTTCTGTTCTCATCAACAAACCTTTTACATCCTGCAACTTTTGCGCCAACTCTAACGCTTCATCACTGGGGATTTGGCGTATGATTTCACCCGAATTAATATCCATTACTTTAACAATAGCGGAGCCTGAATCTTCATCAACCGAAAACGCCAGCCCTTTATTCATCAGTGACATCACTTCCGACAGCTGCATAACCACTTCTTCTAAGGCTTCTGTCTCAGATTGCTCTGCTTTAGCGTCAGCTGCAACTTTAGCATTTGCTTCGGTTTCAGCTACCGCGTTAACCAACGACACTTTATCGGCCTCTGCTACATAAGCGCTTTTATCTACCGCTATATGTGCTGCGACATTCTTGCCTGATAGAGCATTTGAAGTCGCTTCAGATCTATTCGTTAAAGCTTCAGGCCTATTTGTTACAGAGGGGCTTACAGGTGATCCTGTAATACCCATTGAATTATTATCCATAACATCCTCTCTAAATCATGTAATCACGATTAATGCTTTATTCGTTTAGACCACTCTGTCAACAAAGTCACATTAATTCAGCAAATCGTCAATTAGCCTGCTCGTCAAAACATTAGCATACTAAATAGTACTGTTAAGCTCTATGCCTATCTAGTTTCAATGCATTAGTTATCTATATATAAACAAAAAGGAAGATTCAACAGTGTGAATCTTCCCTTCCAATTTTGACGCTATTACTGATTCACTCAGTGAGTTACTATCAAACTGCTATTCACTATACTCACTAAATTATAGTAGTGATAACGCAACTTGTGGCAACTGATTCGCTTGTGCAAGCATTGAAGACGACGCTTGTGATAGAATCTGCTGCTTACTTAACTCAGCACTTTCTGAAGCAAAGTCAACATCTTGAATACGGCTACGTGCATCTGACACGTTATTTTGAATATTACTCAAGTTACTAAGAGTAAAGCCCATTCTGTTTTGTGTTGCACCTAAATCAGCTCGTTGACTGTCAATATCAGCTAAAGCTGCATCAATTACCGCTATCGCATCTTGAGCGCCGTCTGCCGTTCCGATATCGACATCTTTAATTGTATTTAACGTAGAGGTACCACCAGCAGTCGTAATCGCTGCCGTAGTACCTGTTACAGTGAAAGCATCACTAGAAGCAAACTCTAACTCAGAATTAACCACTACACCGCCAGCATCAACAACATCCGCAGTACCCACTACGCCATCAGATACCGTCGCCATGGTCATTGTGCCAGTAGCAGGCCCTACCGCTTTAATACCTGCAACATCGTCTGCAGAAATATCTAATGTACCAGTATCCGAATCATATGTAGCAGTGTGGCCATCTTTACCAATCGCAGTAGCCAAATCAGCCATGCTGCCATTGAATTTACTTAAATCATAACTGTCCGTACCAATCTCTAATGTACCAGTATCCGCAGCGGTAAAGCCTGCAAGCTGAACAGATGCCTTAGTACTAACATCAACACCCGTTCCTAAAGCATTTAACGCTTCAGCAGCGGCTTTTGCATCCAGAGCTGAAATATCAGTTGCGACAGAGGTACCATCAGGGCCACTTAGCACAATATCTGATGCACCTGTTGCTGTACCGTAAGCTGTGCCAGAAGCTGCATCAGCGCCAAATACCGTACCAGCACCTGTCATTTGATTTTGCCCAAGAGCATTGGCAGAAACATCAGCTAAAGAGATAGAAATAGTTTCATTAGCATTAGAACCCACTTGGAATTTCTGGCTACCGTAGCTGCCATCAAGTAATTTTTGTCCACCAAATGATGTGGTATCAGCAATACGGGTTAACTCGGTCTGTAAAGAAGAAATTTCTTTTTGCATTGAAGTGCGATCTTCAGCAGAGTTTGAACCGTTAGCTGATTGAAGCGATAAATCACGCATACGTTGGAGAATGTTGGTTGACTCACCCATTGCACCTTCAGCCGTTTGCGAGATAGAGATACCATCGTTAGCGTTACGCATCGCAACACCAATACCATTAATTTGACTGGTCATACGATTGGAAATCTGTAGACCTGCGGCATCATCTTTGGCGCTGTTAATGCGCAGACCCGATGCTAAACGTTCCATAGAAGTAGCACTGTTGCTCTGTGCTGTGTTTAGATTGCCCTGCGCTTTCATTGACGTGACGTTAGTATTTACTGAAATAGCCATGATTTAATTCCTCGTATTCCTGACTGTAGACATTGCCTGTCTGTATTAAGCCAGGCGGATCATATTGGTTACACTTAAGGTAACGGCAAGAAAATGGAGAACTTTAGTTTTTTTTTACACCACACCAAAATAAATCAATAAAAATCAAATAAAAATTAAATAAACGTTTAAATTCAGTATATTAAGTTTACAAAAAACCGCCACTTAAATAAGTGGCGGTTTTTAATATCACGTTTAATAACTCTGTTAATGACTAACCAAGTAGTGATAACGCAACTTGTGGCAACTGATTCGCCTGTGCAAGCATTGAAGACGATGCTTGAGACAGAATTTGCTGCTTACTTAACTCAGCACTTTCTGAGGCAAAGTCAACATCTTGAATACGGCTACGCGCATCCGACACGTTATTTTGAATATTACTCAAGTTACTAATGGTAAAGCTCATGCGATTTTGAGAAGCACCTAAATCTGCTCGTTGGCTGTCTATGCCGGCAAGGGCCGCATCAATAACCGCAATCGCATCTTGAGCGCCGTCTGCCGTTCCAATATTGATATCTTTAACTGTACTTAACGCTGATGCCCCACCAGCAGTCGTAATCGCTGCCGTAGTACCTGTTACAGTGAAAGCATCACTAGAAGCAAACTTTAATTCAGCATTAACCACTACACCACCTACATCAACAACATCCGTAGCACCCACTACGCCATCAGATACCGTCGCCATGGTCATTGTGCCAGTAGCAGGCCCTACCGCTTTAACACCTGCAACATCGTCTGCAGAAATATTTAATGTACCACTATCCGAATCATATGTAGCAGTGTGGCCATCTTTACCAATCGCAGTAGCCAAATCAGCCATGCTGCCATTGAATTTACTTAAATCATAACTGTCCGTACCAATCTCTAATGTACCAGTATCCGCAGCGGTAAAGCCTGCAAGCTGAACAGATGCCTTAGTACTAACATCAACACCCGTTCCTAAAGCATTTAATGCTTCTGCAGCGGCTTTTGCATCCAGAGCTGAAATATCAGTTGCGACAGAGGTACCATCAGGGCCACTTAGCACAATATCTGATGCACCTGTTGCTGCAGTGTAAGCCGTACCAGCAGCAGCGGCAGCGCCAAATACAGTACCGGCACCTGTCATTTGATTTTGCCCAATAGCATTGGCAGAGATATCTCCAATAGAAATAGAAATGGTTTCATTAGCATTAGAACCCACTTGGAATTTCTGGGTGCCATAACTACCATCAAGTAATTTTTGTCCACCAAATGATGTAGTATCGGCAATACGGGTTAACTCGGTCTGTAAAGAAGAAATTTCTTTTTGCATTGAAGTGCGGTCTTCTTCAGAATTTGAACCGTTAGCTGATTGAAGTGATAAATCACGCATACGCTGGAGAATGTTAGTTGACTCACCCATTGCACCTTCAGCAGTTTGTGAAATAGAGATACCATCGTTAGCATTACGAATAGCAACGCCAATACCATTAATTTGACTGGTCATACGATTGGAAATCTGTAGACCTGCGGCATCATCTTTAGCGCTGTTAATGCGTAAACCCGATGCTAAACGCTCCATAGAAGTAGCAGTACTGCTTTGCGCGTTATTTAAGTTGCCTTGCGCCTTCATGGATGTAACGTTAGTGTTAACTGAAATAGCCATAGTGTAAATTCCTCTTCTTAGTTGAACGCCAAGACTTGGAGCTTGGCTAAACGGTTAATCATTAAACTGTTTAATTTTGTGGTAAAATTTTCGTGAATCAGAGCTCACAAAACATGTTTATATATAGTCAAACAAACTGGTCGAACTAATTTTACTGAACAAACTCGATGCCGCATTGAGCGCTAATTGTTGCTTTTCAAATTCGGTAATTGCCGAGGCAAAATCTAAATCTTCTAACTTTGATAATGCCGAGGTGTTAATCAACTTTTCATCAGTATGATTGTCGCTGTACTGTTGCAACACTTTTAAGCTGTTGCCAGTTGAGCTTCGCTCTTGACTCATTTGATTGACGCCGCTATCAATGTTATTCAAGAGCTGTGCCAACTCTGCTTGACCTGCAGGAGCTTGGGCATCATCGCCACTTTCATATAATGCAATAACCTTGCTGAAAGTATCGAATATACTGACTTGTGCCACTTCTTCTATGCTGAATGTATCGCCAATTTCAGGTTCACCATCAATGTTAATTTCCATGCCGTTAAACGCTATCGGCGCTGAAGCGTCAAAAGAAGCCGCTGGATAAACAATATTTGCCGTCGGTGTGGCGTTATCTGTCACCTCTACGTTCAGGCCACCTGCGCCGTCATCGGTGAATGCAAAGCTATATGTGTAGTCATTATCAACATAAGCAGCGCTATCAGTAACTTTGGCACTGGTAACCACAAAGTCGCCTTGCTGTAATGACGAATAATTGACGCCATAATCGCCCATGCCGCTAGGTGCATTCATAAACGCTGCATCACCGGGCACATTGGTATTAACTTGGACGCCCGCAGCGACATTGCTTTTTCGAATGCCTGAATCGCCGCTGTAAACCACATCGCCGTTATTATCAAAGGCAAATGGAATGTCGTTGGTGTTATTACCTGCAAAAATATAATTGCCCGATTCATCTTTGGTATTAGCAATGGACATTAATTGTTCAAGACTTTGACGCATGTCATCGGCAATCACTTGCCGCTCGGCACCTGTCATGCTGCCGTTAATACCGCGAAGCACAGACTCTCTCATACTGCTCACTAAGGTATCAGCTTGACCTAACTGGCTTTCGGCTTGTTGAATGTGGTTAGTGGCGTAATCAATATTTTTGACAAATTGGTCTATTAAGGTATTTTTTTGCTTTAGATTATCAATACCAATGGCCGCAACAGGGTCATCACCAGCGGTGTTGACTCTTTTGCCGCTGGAAATCTGTGCCGTAATGCTGTTAGTAGCAGATTGTTTCTCTAATATGCTATTAGTGTTTTGTTGAAACATTTGTCCGGTAGAAATTCTCATGATGTATCTCCTAACGAACCGAGCTAAATAAAGTATCGAAAATGGTTTGCGCTGTGGTCATAATTCTGGCGGCGGCTTGATAAGATTGCTGAAAACGCAATAAGTTTGCCGCTTCTTCATCTAGGTTAACGCCTGACTCACTTTGAACACGATCGCTAGCTTGTTGATATATTGCCGTGGCAGAACCCACTCGCACTTCTGCAGATTTGGTTTGGCTACCGATATCCAATTTAGTATTTTCAAATACACTGGTTAGGGTGCCTGTACCGTTATTCATTAATTTGCTGTTTGATAACCCAGCTATTGCGACAGCATTGTTGTTATTGCCTTCTGCAAATGCTAAATCAAATGTAAAGCTATCTGCGGTACCACCAGTGCCGCTAGTGGTAATGTCAAAATCCATACCAAAGGCATTGATGTTGTTATTGCTAATCGTGCCTGTGCCTAATGAAGAACCCGAACTATCAAAGGCTTCATAAGTATTAGGAACAGCAGCAGTATTTAACTCAAAGGTAATTGATGAGCCATTAACACTTTGAAAAACGGCGTTAGTTGAGTCCATGCTGTTTAAGCTAATTGCCGTATTACCAGAGTTGCTAGCATCTGTGGTTAATGTTGGCCCAGCTGCGGCAATACCTTTAGGGTCTGTCATCACTACTTTTAAGCTAGCGGCAGCACCGGCTGTTGGGCGAATATCAAATTTATCGCCATCAAGCATGGAACCACTAGCAATATTAATACTAAAACCAGCACCGCCAGTAAGTTCGCTACCCGTTAAGGTTAATGTGGTTTTCTCACCAGTTTGTGTATCTGTTAATTGGTAGCCATCAGCGGTAGTAAAACTCAACTCGTAATTGCCACCCGATAGCGCGCCCACATCATCAATATTAACTGACACACCTGCAGCTGTACCTGTATTGGTTGAATATTCACCCACTCGGCCTAACGCCATTAATGGGTCGTTGATATCACGAAAAAGGTTACTGCCAACGTCACCGTTTAAATCAAAACCTTTGGATTGCATTTCGTTAAATGTGTCTGCAATGCCTAATGCCATTTGACCAAGCTCAGCGCTGGCAGGTAATAAGGTGTCGTCTCTAAAAGAGAATAATGCGCCTAATTGACCGCCCAATTTTGAAGGGTCGACATTAAGAGTTTTATCGCCAATTGACGCATTAAGTCCCGGTTCATTTGGGTAAGGGTCACCAATACTGGTGCCTATCGACATCGACACTTCACCAGAAACCAACATCACAGAGCCGCCGAGCATGATTGATTTGGCGCCTGTATCTAACGGAATAACATTGACCTGGGCATATTCACTGAGCTCTAAAATAAGGGCATCTTGCTTGTCCAGTAATTGGCTATCTTCACCTTGAGATTTCATCAACTCTAAATTGATGCTGCCTAGTTCTGTACTGATCTCATTAATACGAGTGGTGATAGACTCTATTTGGCTGTTGGTTTGGGTTGTTTGACCATCCAGCAGCGATTGCATTTGATTGATACTGTTTGCCATCTGTTCAGCTGAACTGAGACTACTGCTACGCATACCAATATCGGTTGGTAAATCAGCCACACTATTAATACTTGCAAAAAAGTTGTTCAAGTTTTCTGGCACCATGCTGCCAATTTGAGAGTAAATTTGGTCTAATTCGCTTAACTTATCGTAAGACGTTTCAGCCGCGCTCATACTGGTTTGGCCTATACGTAACTCACGGGCAGCAAACTCGTTATAGACACGTTTAACATCGGACACATACGTGCCGGTACCATAAAAATTATTACCATAGCGTTGTGATTCTGTTGATGCTTGCGTGGCAACTTGTCTGTTATAACCTTCAGTATTAGCATTAGCGATGTTATTACTGGTTACACCCAGTTGTGCTTGAGATGCTTGAACGCCTGTGCGAGCGATATTGAGTAAGTCTACTGACATTATTTAGTCTCCACAGGTAATATAGATTTAAGGCCTTCTTTTACCGACTTCATCACATTGATAACCTTATTGGCATATTGAGGGTCAGTGGCATAGCCTGCTTTTTGCAACGCTCGAATAAATTGAGTTGGTTCGGCGGCAACCTTACGTGCATCTTGATAGCGATCGCCTTGGCTGATAAACGACACAAAGTCATTAAAGCTTTGCTCAAGGTTGTCATACATTCTGAAGTCCGCTTTTTGTTGCACCGCAATGCCTTTTTCAAATTCCAATGTATTCACTGAGGTTTTATCACCTTGCCAACGCTTGTCTGCTTTAATATTAAATAAGTTATGACTCATAGTGCCGTCGTTACGGCGTACCACTTTTTGACCCCAACCGGTTTCCAATGCTGACTGGGCAATTAATACCTCAGCCGATGTTCCCAATGATTGTGCGGCTTTTTCCGCATGAGGATACAACACCGAAATAAAATGCTCTGGACTGGTAAATTCACTTACGGCAATGCCTTTATCTTTTACTGCGTTAACCTTTGATTGCGGCAAACCTTTGCCTGCTTGTACCGCTTGGCTGGCTAATTGTTCACCGCGCAGCACACTGTTTAACTGTTTATCGTCTAACACACTAGTCAGTTGGGCCGACATGGGTCTCATCGATTCGGCGCTATCTATAACAGAATGGGCTATAACAGAATGCGATGCCGCTATTTGATCTTTTGGCGCTATAGCATCGAGAGTGTCTTTATCTAACTCGGTTGCTGGAGCAATAAACATACTTGGGTTAACTTTGTAATCACTATCACCACGCAATACCGATGCTGGTGTAATAGGGCTATCTTCAGGGTCTAATTGCTGAACCATGAGTTCTGCAAGCCCTAGCATGCCTTTACTTGATAAATCGACCGACATTTGCTGGTCACGCATTTGTTCAAAAAACTCGGTGGTTTCACTGTTCATTGGATTGTCTGACTTAAACGCGGCATTAGCATCTCGCATGCTTTTCATTAGCATTTGAATAAAGATACCTTCAAACTGCTTTGCCGCCTCTTTAAGTGCCCCCTTCTCGTCTTTCTGGGCTTGGACACGAAGTGAATCTAGTCCTCCTAGATCCAGAAAGTTCGATGAAGCTGACAACTTTTCCATAGTCATTCCGACAATATTTAGATAATGATAAGTTCACCATGCAAAGCACCTGCCATCTTTAACGCTTCGAGGATGGCAAGTACATCTGATGGTGCTGCACCCACTAAATTCACGGCTCTGACAAGCTCATCAAGTGTGGTACCCGGATTAAACATAAACATACGACGATCTTTTTCTGACACATCAATCGTACTGTTAGTGGTAACAACCGTATCGCCACCGGCTAATGCGTTAGGCTGTGAAACTTGGGTAGCTTCAGCAATGGTGACGGTTAACCCGCCATGGGTGACAGCCGCGGGTAATAACTTGACGTTCTGGCCTACCACTATGGTACCGGTACGTGAGTTAACAATGACTTTGGCCGACTCTTCTGCTGGAATGACTTCTATGTTTTCTAAAGTCGATAAAAATGACACCCGCTGTGATGCATCGCGTGGGGCACTCACTTGAATAGAGGTTGCATCAATAGCTTTCGCCATATCTGGACCGAGTAAATCGTTAATGGCATCGGCAGTGCGCTTGGCGGTCGAAAAGTCTGAGCGGCGAAGATTGAAAGTAAGGTAGTCACCACTAGCAAATGGACTGATAACACTGCGTTCAACAATGGCACCACTTGGGATACGGCCAACTGTTGGGGTGTTTTGAATAACCATTGAGCCATCAAGCCCCTCAGCGCTAAAACCACTGACAATTAAGCTGCCTTGAGCAATGGCATACACATTGCCATCGACACCTTTTAAGAAGGTTTGTAATAAAGTACCACCACGTAAACTTTTTGCTTCACCTAAACTAGACACGGTAATGTCAAGATTTTGACCCGGTTTAATAAAGGCTGGCATATCAGCATGTACTGCCACAACAGCAACGTTTTTTGAACTAGGACGAACAGAGTCGGGCAAATTAATACCGAAGTTTTTAAGCATGGTTCTAAACGTTTGTTCGGTATAGCGGGTTTTTTCCCCGGTACCAGGCAAACCAACCACTAAGCCATATCCGACTAATTGGTTACTTCGTACCCCTTGAATACTGGCAATGTCTTTAATCCGTTCGGCATGTACCGGTGCGGTTAGCATTAATATTGACGCGACTATTGAGACAGTCGACCTAAACAGTTTAGTTTTCATGCATTACTCCTTAAAAAGGCCACCAGTCACTCATAAAGAATGAACTCAGCCAACCGACTTTTTGGGAGTCAGCAAACGTACCGGTACCGCTATACTGAATTCGAGCGTTAGCCACACGTGTGGAGTCAATGGTATTGTCTGTTGTAATGTCTTGGCTGCGGATCATGCCGGTAACACGAATAAACTCATCACCGTTGTTAATCGAAATCCACTTTTCTCCGCGTATCACTAAATTGCCGTTACTGAGCACTTGGATGATATTGGCCGAAATGCTGCCATCTAAGCTGTTAGATTGATCGGCGTCTGATTCTCGTTTGGTATTCATGCTGTCGGTGTAACCTAAATCGATAGGTACGCCGCTAATAGATATGTTTTTACCACCAGCATAAATAGGTTCCATACTTAAATCGGTACCCTTTTTGATTTCGTTGTTGGCGCTTTTCGAGGCTTGAGTCGATTCTTTCAGCATGACAGTAATAATGTCACCAATACGATGAGCACGAATATCAGAATACAAACTTGAAGCTTGGGTATCATGATAAATAGATCCCGTCGCCGCCGCTTGCGTCGGAGTAACATCTGGATATACCGGCGCATAAAATGGGTCATCTGCAATAGGTTTCTTGGCAGTAGAACTACAGCCAGCCAATAACACCAATGATGCTAACGCAATGTATTTAATCATGTTAGCTCCTTAGAGATTCTGATTAATATAAGACAGCATTTGGTCAACTGCCGAGATGACTTTGGAGTTCATCTCGTAAATACGTTGGCCTTGAATAAGGTTGACCAATTCTTCAGTCACGTTTACGTTTGATGTTTCTAATGCCCCTTGACGAATAGAACCTAAACCGTCTTGTGATGCTGTACCTTGAATTGGCGTGCCACTTGCTCCCGTTTCGGTATACAAGTTTTGTCCTAGGGGATCTAAACCAGCCGGATTAATAAAGTCAGTCATAGTGAGCTGCCCTACCACTTGGCTTTCTGCTGTACCAGGAATTTGCACTGATACTTCACCAGCCGAAGACACGGTAATGCTGGTTGCATCATCAGGAATGGCAATTGTTGGCTGCACGACATAACCCGAGCCCGGTGTTACAATCTGACCTGTTTCATCTAAGCTAAACTGGCCGTTTCGTGTATAGGCAGCTGTGCCATCTGGCATTTGCACTTCAAAAAAACCTGAGCCTTCAATCATTAAATCTAACGAGTTATCCGTGGTGAGCATGTTGCCTTGAGTAAACATTTTTTGGGTGGCAACCACTTTGGTACCCGCACCAATGTTCAAACCATTCGGTAACTTGCTGTTGTCTGAGCTAACACCACCTGCTTGATTAACCGTTTGATAAAGTAAGTCTTCAAATACCGCACGACTTTTCTTAAACCCAACAGTACTGGCGTTAGCCACGTTATTAGAAATAACGGCAATGTTGGTTTGCTGGGCATCGACACCGGTTTTACTTATCCATAACGCTGGATGCATAATAATTACTCCTAACTAATTCTCATCAAGGAAGTGGACGCCCGATCAATTTCTTCAGCGTTCTTCATCATTTTGACTTGCATTTCGTATTGACGTTGAATATCAATCATGGCGACCATTTCATGCACTGAGTTGACATTACTGCCTTCAACGGCACCACTTTCCACTTCAACCCCAGGGTCATTTGGTGCATTACCACCCGCAATAAGACGGAACAAACCATCTTCACCGCGCATTAGGTTTTCATTACCAGGATTAACTAATTTAATCCTGGCGACCTCTTCGACTATTTCAGCTGTTGCTCCTTGCGGACGTACTGAAATAATGCCGTTGGCCGAAATTTCTATTTTTTCAACAGGAATAGGTAACACAATTGGACCTGACGTCCCCATCACCGGACGGTTACTGCTATTTAACAACATACCTGTACTGTCAATTTTTAAACTGCCTGCACGGGTGTAGCCTTCTGAACCATCAGCTGCTTGCACAGCAAGCCAGCCATCACCCTTAACCGCAACATCAAGATCGCGACCAGTAGTTTTAATAGGACCACCGTTAAAATTACTGCCTGGGCTTTCCATCATTGAAAATACCCGTGTAGGCAAACCTTCACCAAATGCCTGCATTGAACGGGCTTGGACCATGTCAGCTTTAAATCCATCAGTATTGGCGTTGGCAAGATTGTTAGCACTTACCGCTAAGGCATTCATCCCTTGCTTTGCGCCACTCATGGCAATATAAAGAAATTTGTCCATTTGTTGCTCCGTCAAACTTTCAGTAAAAATACTATATATACAGAACAAGCAATCATCATGCCAATGAGGGCTGATGGAGTTTTAAGAAATGTAATTAACTGAAATTAAATAAGAATAACAAATAGTGAGTCACTGTAAGTGTCAAAAAACAATCAATCAACACGAGGGGGGAGTAATAAGGATGAGTTATAACAAGAAGGGTAAAGGCAAGGTGTTGCCGTAAACGGCAACACCTTTTATCAGATAAGCATAAATTTTTAAGGTAAACGTAAACTTAGCGGATCTGTAAGATTGTTTGATTTAAAGTATTGTTAACTTCGAGCGTACGCGAGTTGGCTTGGAAGTTACGCTGAGCCGAGATTAAATCAACAAGCTCAGTGGTTAAATCTACGTTAGATTGTTCAAGAGCTGATGAATTTATACTACCAAAAGTACCACTGTTAGCTTCACCAGCTAATGCATCACCTGAAGCTAAACTGGCTTGCCAAGACGTATTACCCACTTGAGTGAGTCCTTGCTCGTTAGCAAAACGCACTAATGCCACCCGTGCTAACGGAACCGTTGAACCATTGCTGTAACTGGCGGTGATCAAACCATCTGAACCAATACCAACATTAGTTAATCGACCAACGGTAATACCATCTTGAGTTAACTCAGTCACTTCAAACGGAGAAGCATACTGAGTTGGGTTATTAAAGCTTATTGTAAGCGTTTGAGTACCATCGGCTCCAGGGCCTAAAGCCTCTGCACCACCAGTACCGAGTGCCTCTGTGGTAATAGTAGCTGGGTCACTGCCAGTATAAGTACCAGTAGAGTTAAATTTAAGCACAGCACCAGACCATGTTCCAACACCGCTTGGGTTGGTAGCTGATGCGGTACCAGATCCATCAACGGTACCATCACCATCGGTATCCGTATCATAACTACCAGCACCAGTTGCAACATCAACCGGCTCACCATCTACTGCATAAAAAGCTACCCAGTTACTTTCACCTGTATATGAACCTGCGGTAGGTTTAATAAAGTAGGTAGTCATAATATGCGATTCACCGAGTGAATCATAAATGGTTACCGAAGTAGAGTTGTTGAATGTATCAGAATCATCTGGGTCAAAACTAGCTGGGTCTAATGCATCTTCACCCACATTAAGGTTCATCTGCAAGCCAACACTTTCTGTTTGCACTGGGCTACCTGCAGTATCCGGAATTTGGATTGGATCTGTGGTTGTTAAACTCACCGATGTAGAGTTACCATCGTCATCTACAGGGAACCCTTGTAAAAAATTACCTGCTGAATCAACCATATAATTATCTGAATCAACTTTAAATGCACCGGCTCTAGTATAAGATAGATCCTGTGTATCTAAATCTGATGAAGTAACAAAAAATCCGCTACCACTTATCGCCATATCCAGCGAGTTACTGGTAAATTGTAAACTACCTTGATGAAACTGTTGGGCAACTTGCGTGGTGGTAACACCACCACCCACTGTTGTTTTACTGTTTGCAAAAATTGAATTTGCATACACATCAGCAAACTCTGCACGAGATTCTTTAAAACCGACGGTATTCACGTTAGCGATATTATTCGCGGTAGTGTTTAAGTCTTTTTGCGCGGCAGCAATACCACTCAATGCGATGTTAAATGACATAGTTCACCTCTCACAATTAATTCATTTATAAATACGACCAATAATCTATTGTTGGTCATACTCTATGTTTCGGATACTGCGAGTACGTCAGATAACTTAATTCCGCCTACTCCACGCAAATTCAAAATGGCTCCTGTTGCCGTTGTGCCTAAAGACACGCTGGCAACATGGGCATAAGTCGATACCGCTAAATCTTCCGATGTTCCATCCACTTTACCGCTGGCCTTAATGGCATAATTACCTGCTTCAACAGGTTCGCCATTTTTATCTAAACCATCCCAAGTGACATCAACATTGCCGCCTTCACTGCCATCAACAGTAAAACTCTTAATAAGCTGGCCGGATTCATCTTCCACCCTAACCGTAATAGACTCGATTGCCGATGGTGTACTGATCACAGCTTTAATCTCAGGGCTTTCAGTAGATATAGCGCCAGTATCAGAAGGAATAAGCACTTTACGTCCAACTAAACTTGAAGCTTGTAACGCTTGGCTTGAGCTCATGACAGTATTAAGGTTAAGAATTTCATCATTGAGATTTGAAATACCATCGACTGTCGAGAATGATGCCATTTGCGCAATCATTTGGTCATTGTCAACGGGCTCAAATGGATCCTGCATCGATAACTGCTGACTGAGTAAAGCAAAAAAATCTTCTTGCTGTAACATCTGATCATTAGCTTCAGGGATCGCACTCTCTTCAGGTAAACGGATGCTATCTAGAAAAACATTACCTGTTGTAGTCGTCGTTGTATTTGTCTGTACCGAGCTTTTTGTGGTCGCGCTGGTATTAGAAGCGCTACTGGACTGTTGCGGTAAAGACTGACTGTAAGCATTAACGAGGCTCATTGTTACCTCCTTGAATAATCATACTATTTACCCATCCTTAGTGTTTGTTGCAACATAGTCTTAGTCGCATCAGCCACTTGAACATTCATTTGATAAGAGCGTGATGCAGAAATCATATCTGCCATTTCTTCCATTACATTAACATTGGGTTTGTAGATAAACCCCTCATTATCTGCCATTGGATGGTCTGGTGAATATTCTTTTTGCAATGGTTTGTCACTTTCGACAATGCCTTTAACAGTGACTCCTGGTGAGTCATTTTGCTGGCTATTGGCTTTCATTAATTCGGCTTCAAAAACGGGATGACGTGCACGATAGGTTTTATCTACGCTACTCGATACAGAATCCGCATTGGCAATATTACTGGCGGTGGTATTCAACCGCACAGATTGCGCAGACATACCCGAGCCAGATACATTTAAAATATTAAATAAACTCATAATTAATCACCCCGCAATGCTTTAGTCATGCCAGAAAATTTACTTTCAAGAAACCCTAATGACATTTGATATTCCAGCGCATTTTGCATAAATGCTGCTTGCTCTTTTTGCGTGTCGACTGTATTACCATCACCGGTATCGGCTTGGTTGGGTACACGATATTGAACATGTTGTTGGCTTAATGCCGTTAAATCGAAATGTTTATCTGTGGTTTTACTCATACTCAAGCCCTTCTGATGTGAGCTTGCCGCTTGCATCGCAGAAGCAAAATCAACATCTTTAGCTTTATAATGAGGAGTATTGGCATTGGCGATATTACTTGAAATCACTTCTGCTCTTTGAGCTCTTACGCCCAATGAGTATTGGTGAACACCTAATGCATTATCGAAATTAATCGCCATAAAATTGCCTCCATCAGCTAACTGATAGGAATAAAGCAAAGGTTATGCCAATAATTAATTTTTTTACGAATAAAAAGATAAAAACAAACATGCCGACGAATGCCGGCATGATAATTAGGTTAAGCTATTATTTTACCTAAACTTTCTTTTGATAATAAATACCAGGGTTACAACGAACCATATTAAATTCATCGCTCAAACCCGCAAGAGATTCTGACGCACCTAAAAATAAAATCCCTTTTGGATTAAGTGCGGCAGCAAATTGCCGCAAAATTTTAGCTTTTGCCTCTGGCCCAAAATAAATCAAGACATTACGGCAAAATATAATATCGTACTTGCCTAATAGACTATAGTTTTCAAGGAGGTTGTGCGCCCTAAAATTAACTAAACGCTTAACATTATCTTTCACTTTCATATTGCCTGACGGCAAGGTATCAAAAAACTGACGTTTACGTTCTTCAGACAAACCGCGAGCTAGGGCTAAACCATCATATTCAGCATTCTTGCAACGCTCTAACATTGAAGGTGACAAATCAGTTGCCTGAATAGCAGCCCCCCCCGGTAAAGCACCAGGTTTACGTTGCTGATACTCCAACACAGTCATGGCTAAAGAATAAGGTTCTTGCCCAGAAGAGCACGCCGCCGACCATATTTTCAATGGTCGACCAAGCTTACTGTACTCAGGTAACAGAGTATTGTGCAGTAATTCAAATGGATAACGGTCTCGAAACCATAAGGTTTCATTTGTCGTCATTGCATCTATCACTTCAGCGCGTAATTGACGTTCTGTCGGTTTCATTGACTTTTTAACCACCTCAGATAAAGAAGGTAAATTATACTTTCCCATCAGTGGAGCTAAACGACTGCGCACTAAATATTGTTTATTCTCACCTAACACAATACCGCTATGCTGCTCTAAAAACAGCCTAAATTGATTGTACTCTGCTTCAGCAAGTGATTTATCTGTCACATTATCTTCCTAAATATACGAGCTTATGAACTAAAATATCAATATTGGCTTTATAAGCTCAAATGTTTGTTAACCGCTGCGGCTAATTCATCAGGGTTAAACTTGGCAATAAAGTCGTTAGCCCCTACTTTCTCTACCATTGCTTGGTTAAACACACCACTTAATGATGTATGCAATACTACTTTTATGTTCTTTAATTTTGGATCATCGCGAATTTCTGCAGTTAGTGTATAACCATCCATTTCAGGCATTTCAATATCAGAAATAATAAGCGGGATTTCAACAGATACATCATCCATTTCAGTCGCTATACTTTTCAGTTTAAGTAACGCTTCTTTACCATCTTTGGCAGTATCAATTTGTAGATTTAAGGACTCTAATGAGCGAATAATTTGTTTACGAGCCACTGTTGAATCATCAATAACCATAATATGATAATGTTGATCTCTATCAATGGTTAATGTTTCATTGACCTCTTTACTGATAGAAGTCTTAACCGGTGAAATTTCATCGAGAATTTTTTCAACATCTAAAATCTCAACTAACTCACCTTCAATTTCAGTGACAGCCGTTAAATATGATGAACGACCCGAACCTTGTGGAGGAGGCATAATCGCTTCCCAGTTCATGTTGATAATACGTTCAACAGAGCTCACTAAAAAGCCTTGAACGCTTCGGTTGTATTCTGAAATGATAATAAAACAATTTTCGGTCGATGTCAGTGGACGCCCACCCGTAGCCGCACTTAAATCGATAACAGAAATGGTTGCCCCACGAATATGAGCAACACCTTTAACAAAACGGTTTAATTTAGGTAAAGTAGTCAGTGGTGGGCATTGCAACACCTCTTTCACTTTAAATACGTTAATCCCAAATCTTTGGCGGCCATTAAGCCTAAACAATAGCAACTCTAGTCTGTTTTGCCCGACAAGTTGAGTACGTTTATTTACTGAATCTAAAATGCTCGACATAAAACAGCCTTGTAGTTAACGGTCACCCAAATGGATAAATTGTTTTTTAAATTATAGTAGACCAAGGTTTAACATAATACGGTTAATGTGTTTATCTACTGACTTACAAGTTCAACATGAGTATAAACTATCACCAACCTAGCGAATACTTATCAATTAACTGATATCTAAAAGTGGGCATGTAACTTGCTTTAACTAGCATTGACTCATACTCACAGTAAACCGACACTTTTTTGACGAAAGGATAATGTTATTGTCACATCCTTAGGTTCTTTACTCTTAACTTCTTACGTATGCCGAGATAACTCGCATATTATTCATTTCCCAAAGTATAGGTGTATTCTGGCAAAACAAGCTAGTATCTTCATTATGAAAGTATTTTTTTTATGTTTTTTGTGCTTAATAACCTTTTTTTCGCCTGTATTTGCTAGCGAAGAGATCGTAACACCTACATTATCGACCATATACGCATTAGCTAAAGAGACGGTCGCCAAAAAAATTGATGCAAACTCAAAAGCTAAGATAGAAATTACTCCACAAAATCTTGAGGGCAGAATAAACCCACCGCGGTGTTACCCACCAATCAATGTAGAACTCGCCAGCGAGAGAGCAATTAGCCGCAATAATATGGTAAAATTAAGCTGCAATAGTCCTGACTATGACTACCCATGGCAAATGTACATCTCAGTTAGAGTCGAAATAAAATATCCTGTCGTAGTCGCTAATCAGTTACTTTCTAAAGATCAAATCATTGCTCAACATCATTTACAGATAATGTATGTCGACCAATATAATTTAAAAGGCCAATATTTTTCTAAAACATCTACATTAATAGGTTCACGAGTGAAACGTCGTGTTAGCAAAGACTCGCCAATATTAACCAATAATCTGTGTTTTGTTTGCAAAGGTGACAATGTTTCTATTTATGCAAAAACCGCTAATGTTCAAATCAAAACCCTAGGCGAAGCATTGCGAGACGGTAATATTGATGAAGTGATCAGAGTCAAAAATAGTAATACAGAGAAACAATTTGATGCTGTTGTAATTGGCGTTGGCGAAGTTGAAGTAAGAATGTAAAATAAAGCTAAAGTTTTTCCCTAAGGTGTCGATAGCCTGTTTGGAAAACCTGATTCATTACGCTGGAGCCTCCCATGGCAATTGACATAAAGCATAACACTGCTAACAATACACAAATGCGCACTGCTCGTGACACGCAGTCTGCTGAGCAATCTAAAACGACTGCAGCCCCAAAATCAGCTGCACCGGTTAAAACTGATTCCGTCAGCATTACCTCTCAAGCTCAACAGCTTCAGGGTGCACAAACGAAAATGGCATCGCTACCAGAAGTCGACCAAAAAAAGGTCGCTGAAATTAAGCAAGCTATCTCTGAAGGACGCTATAAAGTCGATCCTGAAAAGCTAGCAGCGAATATTGCCAGTTTTGAAGCAGAGCTAGGCAGTTTATCGTTTAATAAAGAGTAACCGTTAAACGTTACTCTTTAATTTGTTTTAACGACACACAGACAATAGGTGCAACCTTGCATTATAGTGAAGTGTTAGCTAAGAAAACTTAAGAGTAATTTATGACCGTACTAAATGAAAAGCCAAATGAACAGTCAAATGAACTGCTACACGATGAACTTCGTGGACTATTAGACACCCAGAATAAAACGTTAGTACAGCTAAGACAGCTTATTTTTGAAGAAAAATCGGCATTATCAAAACAAGATGCAGACAAACTGTTAGCACTTTCTCAAGACAAAACTCAATGTTTATTCAACATGAAAATCACAGACGAAAAATTAGCAAATCACCCACAACACAATCTGCTTACGACAGATGCTGAACTGGCACAAAAAGTCGCGCAAGCTAAAGCCATTCTTGCAGAGTGCAAAGACATCAACAGCCAAAATTCCAGCTTGATTGAGCTCAATATTGCCAGCCTCAATCGCTTTGCCCAAGCATTACAAGCCAGCCGAAATGCATCAAGCTTAACCTATAATGGCAAAGGTAAAACGTCTACTATTTCAACTCTCGGTAATGACTTTTCAGCCTAATACTTCCCTATTAGCACTGCGATCTCGCGACTCTCATTTTATTACTTTTGTAGCATGCGAAAAGCCTAGAGTCGAAGATGCTTCGCGGCTAGATACTATACAATCTTAGCAGCGAAGCGATACTAGCCAGCGAAGCGACCTAGTTAGAAGCTTTCCCTAGCATTGCTTCACGTAAACTTTGTTGTGCAGACTCTTCGCCTAACCAAATCTTAAGTAATGCCTGACGAAAAGCCTCACCAACTATCTCGCCCTGAACCTGACCATTTTTAATGCTGGTCACGCCCTTTCCTTTTTGAGTCACAAAAGTAAATTGATCACCTTCGACAATTTCATCAGCAAATAGTTGTGTAAAATGTTCAATGTCTTTGGCAATAAAATGCGTGTCATTGTCGGTAGCGGCCTCAAATCCTTCAGTTATGCCGTTACGCATTTTGTTTGAAGAGATCATTCCTGAAGTGATAGTTAATTGGATCACCGCTATAGGTTGAGCAAGTACATCTTCTAGAGTGTGCATTTTTGTCGGCAGATACAAACTCCCCACATATAAATCCATAAAAAACTTACTGCGTATACCAGCGCCATTCAATACTAATGGCTGCTCTGCAGCAGTCATTTGCTCTGCTACATCAACATCTGCAATCATGCTAGCTTGTGCCAACAACGGCAACATTAACGATAAGCTCAATCCAATTAAAGCTAATAATTTCATATAAACTCTCTAAAAAACGGTAATACAAACGGTTACAACATCATTTAGTCAACAGCCACAACTTAGGGCGGGTTAATTAACCGCGAACACCTAATTTATATTGGCCATTTTGCAGAAACATCAATGCTTGCTTGTGTTTTGGCGAGATAAGAATTGGGCCATCATCAAAAAATAAAAAGCACTTCCAATTACGCACAAAAACATCCCAACGAGTTTCAACTATTTGGTACTTTTCATAACAAAAATACACCACCGCATCATCAGGCCATTGAATATGCTCAATAATCACTTCAGGCATCGCATTGTCATTAGAATCCCATGCCGATTGCCAGTGTTCGGTTGTCGTCCAAGCATCTTGCTTAGCTGGCCAGTCACCCTTTTCGAATAGTTCCGCGCGACTGCTCTTATTGCTTATCCACTTATCCCACACTTCCATGGCACTTTTATCGGTCAGTGGTTTAATCAAGGCCTTATCATCATCTGATACAGGCAAATCTTTATGGTTAAAAATCCACTTACGCTTATAAAGATCAAACGGAATATATGAATATGACAAACAACTGCTCCTAGCAACAAAAATGAAGCACAATTATAACGCTAAAGCCGACCAGACTGCGATAGCGAGAAAGATAAATGATGTGGAGATTGATGAAAAATAGAGTTTAAAAGTACAGTCCTCCATAACAGTGTCCCATTGTTATAAAACCATTTCTAGTTGTGGCCAGTAGAAATGGTATTTTGTTTTAGACTATTTAAAGTAAACAGATTCTATTTCGTCGTCGGAAACAGCTTAATTAAGCTATTGCGCCTTAGCTTTATAGTGCTATTCATTACTGATGTGGTTAAATTATCCAGACATCTTTCACAACAGGAGTCTGTGGTTTTTTAATTGTTTCAATCTGGTAATCCATAAATTTGACTATCAATAAAACGAGAATTTTTACCCCATATAACATAAGTCATTCGATGATGTAGGCAATTTTATTAAATTCCACATTGGTATTTAATCTAGTATGTTACGCTATATAAAATAGAATTTTGGGGCGCGTTAAATGATCATAAAAAGTAATATAGCCAGAGCTGAGACATTATGTATTCAAAAGGAGTATATCGAGTCACTTTCCTTATGTGCAAAAATTCTTGAGAAAAAACCTGAGTGTGTTGAAGCGATCCATTTAACGGCCTTAAATTATTATTTCCTTAGGCAATTTGAACCTGCTATTACCGAATTCAAAAAAGCTATTGCCATTAACAACCAGCAACCCGCATTCCATAGTAACCTAGGCAATGTTTACCTTGACCAAGAAAATTTTATTGAAGCAAGCCAGTGTTATGAAAAAGCACTTAGTCTTGATCCTCTTTTACCTTCCCCTAATTACAATTTGTCTATCTGTTTGCATAATAAGGGCAGCTATTCATTGGCAGAAAGCTATTGCAAAATAGCCATCAAACAAAATGCCACCAAATCAGATTTCTATCTTCAATTAGGTGTTATTTACTTCGATCAAGGTCAGTTTGACAATGCAGCCAAGACACTAGTAAAAGCACTTGAAACACAAAATAAGTATAAAAACGGTAGAACAGACCTCGAAGCCTATTGGCAATTGTTCAATCTGCATCTATGCCAACACCGTTATCAAGATGCTCTTGAAGTTGCCGAACTTGGCATACAAAGTCAGCAATTGTCTGAACAACAACTCTGTATTTTGCTTATCGGCAAGGCCATCATATATTACCTATTCAACCATTTAGACGAAGCCAAGCACGCATTAATGCTGAGCGAAGTTATTTACCAGTTTCCTTCTCAGCAAAAATACTTGAAAAATTTCGTTATCTTTCATGGTTATATTAAAAACCTTATATCGTTATATGAAAGTGGCAAATATAAAGATTGTTATCACCTCGCTGATGACACGACAAAAATGTACTTTATCTCTGAAAGCCATGGATTAGCCCCTAACCGAACATCTGTTCAGTACAAGCAACAAACCTATCAAATAAATTCTCTATTTATCATGGGTGCTAAGGTTATTCACTTTGTCACCGATGATGAAAACAAATTCCAGATAAGCCTTGTATCATTACTGCGCGATCTTGCTCCGGGCTCTAAAGTGGTGATTGCATTTGGAGAAATTGATTGCCGACCAGGCGAAGGAATTTACACTTATAGTTTGAAATCAAAACGAGATTACAAAGATGTAATTGACGATATGTTGTCAAAATATGTCAATGCGCTCAAAAATCTTGCTGACTCTTTTGATATTGAGATCATTCTCTGCGGCGTGCCTGCTCCTCACCCTAATAGTATTGAAATACTCCCGCAACCAGAGCAACAAAAGTTTAAAGATATTATCGCTTATTATAACCTTACGCTGGCAAATTTATGTCTGTCTTTAGACATGACACTACTTGATGTATATCCGCTAACTAACAAAGATGGACAAAGTAACTTGTTGTACCATATTGATGACCATCATCTTTCACCTAAAACGGTACCAACATTGTTCAACTTACATTGTAAATAGTTTTGAATTGTTTAAATCAATAGGGACAAAATCAGTAGTTGTTGCAGCGTATAAGAAGATAATAATAAATATCATAGCCATATAAAAATCCGATGCTATTACTCATACATTTAATTTTTATATGCATGACCATAAACGTCTAAAATGGACATTAATATCTAAAATTTGAACCAAACAGCTGAAAGTAAAACGCTAAGAAAGGGATCTATAGCAGGACATCACTTGATAACTCATCATAATATAAACACATAAGAGGCTATATGGTCTCCCCACAGGGACTCGAACCCCGATCGGCCGCTTAGGAGGCGCTTGATTAGAAGTGTAAGCTTCTGTAAATAAATGGTTTATTTTTTGTGGTGCATTTTTGTGGTGCAATTTAACTATTTTTTTATTTATAGAAATTAATAAACCCAAAATTTAGCCTGGGGAGTGGTGTCATGAGTAAGATTCGAATTTGTGATTTTTAATTGAGAGTGATCTTTAAATAAGGTTTTTAATTTTGTGAATGCTGTGAATGCTGTGCAAATTAGCTATTTTTGTATTTATTGACCCAAATAGGTTAAAGAAATGGTGTCCCGAGCAGGATTCGAACCTGCGGCATTCTCCTTAGGAGGGAGACACTCTATCCAGCTGAGTTATCGGGACATATTTTACTGCGTGCACTATACTAAACTTTCTAGCTTCTCTACAATAATTTGACCATCTTTTTTCATAATAGATTTAATACCTTCTTGCATTAACCTATTAAAGATAAGCTGTTTGTGTAACCCTCCCTTAAAGTCAGAACTTCTTTATCAATATGTACGCTAGTCAACTTTGTAGTTTCTTCTCTATTAGTAAGTCTTCCTGTAGCCAAAATCTTCTTCATAACATTCTTCTTATTAAGACATCGGTAACATTGTACAATCACTAATAATACGTATCAACACGTAGCTACATATATTGACAAGTAGCTACGAACATGTTAAGATGTTCCCCCTTCAAAAAGGGGGTTGTAAATGTCTGACACTTCTCTTCACAATGATTATTTACGTTCACTTCTCATAAAACATTTAAACGAGCTAAAGCAGCTTGAAGACAACAAAGAATTAATACTCTCTTTCTCAAATGGCATTTGTACGTTAGTTAAAGAAAATGGTTCGGTCGTTCAACTTTTGAAATCTATATTTGTACATAAGATTAAAAGAGAGCATGACCCGTTTTGCGATCATAGCGGCGGTATGCTTGATTACTATCAAGAAACAATTTTCTTTCGTATATCACACAAAAATCACATTGATGTTGGCTTATACAGCGAGATAGAAGATATGAGAATTTTACGCAATGACTATCAGTGGTTTTCACTTCAAGCAATTATAAATTTCGATTCTAATACTTAACTAATAAACATAAAAATACTATTGATTTCAATTTTTTTGGAAGGACTTCTCATGTCTACAAAAAATATTATTGATTTATTACACATGACTAGTGATCAGACTAAACGTGATCTATTGTATGAATTTAAAGTTCTTAGTTTCTGTTTTTCTAATCAAGTTCAGCGTGTTGTAGATGATCATGAATCAGCATTTTATAAAGTCTTATCTTGTGTTGATATTAATAAAAATGGATGCGCAAAAACTTCATTTCATAATTTAACACTTATTATTAATGTATTCGAAATCGTTGACGAAAAACAATCTGAAAATACATTTATTGTGCATGTCGTTTCAATTGATGAAGAGCTTGAACAAAAACTTCAGCAAGATGACATTAAAGCATTTTTGGAAAGTGGAGTTGAGATTGACTAAATTATTGGACAGAATCGCAGCATTAAATTTCAACGTTATTAGATGTGTTCACGAACATCCGCTTGTAGCTCAAAAATATTTAAATGGTGGAAAAATAAGAGTTGTTATTTCACCAAATTTACATGACTTGATTTGTGATCCCGTGACTGAAAAAGCTGTCGTAAAGGCACTTAAAGAGCAGTTCAAGGGCAGATTGCATGATTTAGATTTATCACAGCTTAGTTTTTTTAATTTCAAAAACTTAAAACTGGCTTGGTTAATACAAGCTGTCAAAAAAAACGAAGAAGGAACATTATCTGAAGATGTGTTTGATACTAAAAACAATATCTATTGGATAATTATCAGCACAGCCAGCGGTCTAAAAAAATATCATATCAATCGAGTGCAAAAGATTAAAACCAAAAGGAATAATCATGAGTAAATATTTGTTTAATATTCTTTCTTTGCTTGTACTTTTACTAGCCGGCTGTGGCAGTGATGTTGGCTCAGATACTAACACTTACAGTGCTAGTGGTGATTATGTTGCTGGTGAGTTTAAATCAGCCTATGACACTGATCTTTATTACACTGATGATCAATTATTATCTAGCGGCGGGTCATGTCTTAATGAGAATAATTATAATTATTTCGAGTCAGCTAACACATTAGTTTATGGTAGTCCGTCATTACCAGACTCTGACTTTAAATATGCAGCCACCATGGTTGAAAATAATTTTGCTAAGGCTTTAAACCTAATGGGTCTTAGTAAGGCTGAGTTTGATACATATCGCCCTAAATACTCACCAGTTGTTGTCAATAACATGGTTGGATTCCTAGATGGTTATGAAGACACTAGCGGGGTAGATCAGGATATCGCCAGTATCGATAGTAATTTTGTAGCACCTGTTGGTTGGGACACAATGGATCATTACACTCGACAAAGCATTATTCACGGGTATTGGAATGTTATTTCAAATGAAAAACAGAGTGAATTTGTTGCTATGTTCAAAAATATCTACAACTTTGATCTAGATGATCGCAAGATTGTTCCGGATAAAATAGTTGTTTGTCTTGATGAAAACAGAAGCGAAGATCTTTATGGAATAGGTTCCATTTTAGGAATGATTATTCCGCCAAAGTCAATGGTAAATCGTTCTGATGCAGCGCAGGTTGTTCTTCATGAACTTATTCATACAATTCAAAAGAACATTGGCACACCAGTAGATGCTGGCAGTGTTATAGATACTTGGTTCGCAGAAGGGCAAGCTACTTTCCTTGCTGGTCAAAATATGGCAACTAGCACAAGCGGTTACTATCCTCTTGATGTTGTGCACTTCCTTGACTCTGATGGTGCTTTTCAACGAGATTTAGGTCTTGCGTACAAGCACTTCGCTAAAGCATATAGCTATATTGATAAGAATAGCGGTAAAGATGCTGTATTAAATCTCTTGATGGACGTTAGATATTATAACGGCACTGGCACTACAGATGTTGGTTACGGAGTGTCTAGCGACCGTTTTAGTGATGCTTTCGATGCAAACATGCTTAAGGAAGATGGAAGCCAGTTAGCTCTTGAATACTTTAGAAATAATTATCAATACATCATGCAGTAGGAGTTAATATGATTGTCGAACGAGTTTTTGTCATCGCGATTCTGGGCTACACGATGTATTTATTTGCAGTTGATAATTTATATGCGGTACAACGTTTTATCAGATCTGTTTTCTTTTTTCTGCCTTGGGGATGGCCTTTTGATATATCTCGGGCTCTAACAAACGACACTTTTTTGCTTATTTTTTGCCTTGCGATTCCTTTTATACTGTTCTCTGGATTTTTCAGGATAAAGCTATGAGTTTAAAAACTTTTGTTAAAAATTGGTCTGTAGTTTATGTAAACGACGAGCTAACTCAATTGAGAGTGCTCTGGGCTATTATCGAGATGGATGAGAGAAACAGGTTTAAAAGTGGTGACTATGTGTGTAGTTCACGAATATTGTATATCGAAGATAATATAGCAAGAACGCACACCGGCAGCTTATATGTGTTGACTGGACTTGGCTCTGAGTATACGGCTAGCTTTGAAGATCTAATTCAATTGATCGAAGGTCATAGCCCTTCTGAGCTTAATTTAGAGCTTAAATATTGAACGGCCTGTTGTTGGGTGATCACGTTGGTAGTATATATGAGGGAAGCGACAAAATTCGCGGATATTCGCTCCCGCTATTTTCTCCCGCCTCGCATATAACTGACGATTCGATATTGGCCGCTGCGATTTGCTCAGAACTATTGAAAGATAGTGATAATTTTGAAAGAGCCCTGGTTGATTGGTATCAAAAGTACCCCTATGAAGAATATAGCTTTAGTTTTTTCAAATGGCTTGAGCAGGACATTGGCGATTCGTCAGGGAATGGCAGTGCAACAAGATCTATTCCCGCCGGTTATGTTGCTCAGTCGGAAAATGAAGCAATTCACCTAGCACAAAAAATTAGCAAGATAACGCACTCGCATCATGAAGGAATGTGCGGAGCCGAATCAGTTGCGTGGGTAATTTTCAAACTTAGACATGGTGCTGGGTTTGAAGAGATTAAATATCAGTGCTACGAAAATTGGGGATATTACTTAGATTACGATCTTGAATTCGAGCGCAAAGATAGAAGAGGTGTTTTTACTACTTCTGCCTGGGATACAGTGCCTATATCGCTCTTCATTGGACTTAAATCAACCAGCGTTGAAGATGCACTTCGAAAATGTTTATGGCTCGGAGGGGATTGTGACAGTCAAGCGGCGATAGCCTGTAGTGTTGCTTCTCTTATCCACGGAAAAATATCAAATAATATGATGCAAAAAGTGTACTCAGCTAACGTAAGAAAATTCAATGATGTGCTGTTAATCTTTTCACAATTTAACCAGAATTTTTGTGCATAATTTATTCTATAAATTTAATTAAAAAAGCTATTAATTGCTTGATATTGTGTGAAATAAAGGTCTAAAGTGCTAAAATAATAAGGAAGAAAGCGGCATTTACTCTCGCCGCCCTGAGGCAGGTTTGGTCACCTGCCTTTTCTTTTCTTATGCTACTAATAAGCTTTTTGAAATGGTTTCACTTTTGATGTGTTCCAGCCACATTTTTGTCTCACTTGCCATATTGGCAATGTAGGCTCTTTGCCTATCTTTCTTTTTAGCTGATATTGGCTTTATAAATAGTTCTTTTTCAAGTACAGATGTAATTGTTGATAAAGCATTTTTGCTTGAAACATTAGCTATCTTGAATGTGGCATAAAAAACATCTATTGCCCTTCGATGTTGAAAACCGATTTCAATATTTTCATCAAACAAAAAGTCTTGGAATTTTTTAGCATCAATATTGTTATATCTAAATTCATTATCGTGTAATTGAATAGTACTGATAAAACGCTGTATAAGTTGCTTTTTGAACTGTTCATCTAATGTCAGTAAGTTAGTTGATACTTCGGCAAGCAAAATTGTCCTCAGCATCTGTTCGCACTTACCATCACGGTCAAAGTCAATTAGTTCAGAAGTTAAGACTGGTACTTTATAGAAATTTCGCAACTCAAAACTCCTCAACTTGCGTTTATTTTCTTTGTTAATATGCTCCCCCATCCGCATAATTTTCTGAGCCTCAACATTACCTATTTTTTCAGCTGAAATGAGTTCTGCATCACGAGCAGCCTTTTCTTCAACCAAACCAGTTTTACGATTTTTGTTACCTTGAATACTCGCTTTTTTATCATCAAAAAATTCAATCTCGTGACCCAAGAATTCATATATTGTGAGCACTGTAAATTCGTAGTTTTCACGCATCTTATTTTTGAAAGAAATGCGGGACGCAATACGTTTTAGATGAATATCACGCTTCATTTCATCAAGCATTTCTTCAGTCAGTTCATCACTGAACTCTCTATTTATCATATCAACAAGAATGCTTAACGGATTAGTGCAAAGCCTACGCTCAGGTTTATCAAAGCTTAACCACACTTCTTCTCTGAATCTGAATCGGCCATCAGCTTGAACAATGTCGTTCGGTGCAGTCGTGCCATGGCAGAGAACTGAAACTCGCTTGTAATCTGGATCAAGAAGGCTCAGGCCATTCTTTGCTGCCGAGTTATAGAATATCATTTGAACTGAACTTGAAAGTTTTGATATATCACCAGTTTCACTTGCTTGGTCAGAATGCATGAATGCTGCATCAATCTGCGTATATCCAGCGATGTATTTTTGATTATCTTCTGATATTTTCTTCTTCCTAGTGTTAACGGCAATGATCTCAGCTTCAAATTTTGACTTAACTTTGTTGTGTTGTGCATCTGAAAAAATGCCACTTTTTTCTCCATTTATTACTGAACGATTACTTAATTCAAGGTTAGTAGCGTAGGACATGACGCGCACTAAAGGCTTTTGAAATTGGCTTTTCTGACGATAAACAAATATTGTCTTATTGGACTTTTCTGCGAGCTCATATAGCCAATCAACTGTGTTATCGTTAATGAATGCATCTGCTGCGATAACAGATGTAGATTTATTTATTTGTTCCTCTAATCTTTGAAGGAGTAACTTTTTATCTTCGAGTGTCCCATTACCGACGATTTCAGATGTTGACAAATCAAGTACATCTTCAAGTTCATCAATTATCAATATTTCTGAATTCCAGCGCATATCGAAGTAGTTTTCGTCAAGCATAAGTTTAAGCATTACGCCGAGTGCTCCACGAGCAAATGTATCAGACCATGCCAAGTCATAGTGTCTTGTATCATTCTTTTTCAGCAGTGATCGAGATAGAACCTTAGAAGCAGACATGTAAATTGGGTAGCGCTTGTCTATATGAGCCTCTTCAAATAAGCGCATAAGCAACTGTGATTTACCAGTGCCGCGTTCGCCGGTGAAAAGATGGATACCTTGCATCGAAATTAAGTGATTCAGGTCATCTTTATAGTCTACATCGACGAACTTAACTTTTTTGTTGTCAGAACTAATACTTATCGATTTAACTATTTCATACTTTTCTTTGAAGAGATTTGATTTTAATTCTTGAATGAATTGTTCACTTGAGTCTAAAAGTCTTTCGTTGATGATTATCTCTAAGTTTTCAATTGGCATCTTGGATAATGCTTTTTTACACTCTTTAAAGACCCTAACTTTCTCTCTCTGGATATCTTCTCTGTGGGACGCTAACGTATAGATAAATAGCGATTTCGCAAGCGCTGTGTTACCAAGGTTTACTATATCTTTGCCATGTTGGATTTTCACTTGATATGAGCGTGCGATACATGCATCACGATATATATTGCGTTCATCACTAACAATAATGATATTTCTTTTTTTAAATTCACATTCGATTGCTTCTTTAACGGCAGATGAAATGTATTTAGTGATTTGTTTTTGTGCTTCAGCAGGAATTACTGGGGTGTCGCTACGACTGATATATAGCTTCATTTCTTTACTCTCTCTTTGTGTGTCTACATCTGGTCAGTGATGCTGAGTTCCGACTCGGGACTGGTTGTATATTACCAAATGAAAAAACTGGTAATATCGAGATAGAGTTAAAAAAATAGCGCTATATGCAAATTTGATTAATATGCCGAAAATGTTGAATCAGTCTAAAAACAATTACTAGTTTAGTGATACTTTTCTCTAAAGTTACCTGGCTCCGCCAGAATTAGATCCAGTTCATTAACATAATGGTGTGAGACAAATTTAAACTAAAATCAGTTTGTGTATTATATAAGAATTGATTCAAATTTGTACCATGGAGAACGAAGCCTCCTCAGTTCTGGCTTATTATTCATTGAAGCGAAGCGGAAAGGCCAATATCTAAATTAGTTTTGACCCATCTTCACCTATTTCGCGCCCAACCTAAAAACTGATACGGCATCGACTAAATATTCTATTGGAATTTTTCAATCGAATACTATTGCATAACCTATTACTAATAGCCCATGTTTCCCTTCAATACCAAAAGGAATAAGTTTTATAGTCAAAGTTCGCACTATGGTCTTGCGAATCTCTTTATAGCAAAAATAAACCGCACTCATTGACTGCGAGCGTGAATTTATAGTTTTTTCATTTTTAATTGTCGCAAGGTTTGTTTGCGGTAACAATAAGTTTTGGTATACCTATCGCAAAGGCATAGAGCAACATTATTTTATTTCGCAATACAAGAGTGCGAATCTATATTTTTTGACATTATCTATAATTTTAATATGAACTCTACTTTTGTATAATTAATGCGCAAGTGACAACACTATTGCCGTTTGTGACACTGTTATTGCCACTAATGACACTAATTTTATATTAAAACAGATCGGAAAACTCTCCTTAAATCCACTTCACAAATTTTCACTTTACATGACAAGTTCGAAACTCTTAGTAGTATAAAAAACACTCAATATATATTACGTAATATGTTATAATTAAATCTATAAAAACGTTTTAAAACATATAGATAATTGACATTACTTGTTTTTTTAATATGAAGCGTTAGGCAAGCTATATTTACTGTAGCGGAATAATCGGCAGTACTACGTACCCCTCTATCCCCCTACCTGTAAAGGTTCAATCCTCAACGTCACTACGTGTCATCTGCGGCTGGATTGGTGCTCAATGCCACTACGTGTCATCTGCGCTTAGTAAATAAAATAATAATAGAAGAGGGCCTAAGCCCCGAGGATTTATATAATGAGTAACCGAGGAAGACCAAGTAAGAATGCCGAAGAGCTGAGAGACGCTCCGGTAACATTTAGAACCACCAAAACAGAACGCAATCTATTTACATGTATAGCAAAAGCAGCCAAGTATAAGCAGCGTGGGCTTTTTATGTATGACCTCGTATTAAGCATTTTAGCTCAAGAAAAATTTACACTGTTAATCCCTGGCGAACCAGCCGAAGATTTACGCCGTCATTACAAAAACTCTTCTACTAATTTAAACGCACTTAAGCGTGATTATTACCACCTTGCCGAACGCGGCATAAATGCAGAGTCAGAGCGTGAAGCATTAAAAATTGAACTCTCTGAACACAGTCGACTAACTAAAGAACTTCATACTCAGACATTTAGAAAGCAAATTACATTACCTGTTAACCATGAATTCTGGGAACAATTAGCGATCGAAAGCGAGATGGGCAATATAAATTTACTAACTACAGCTAAAAAATTAATGGCGGTTAGAGAAACTAAAATAGGTACTGTACAAGAAGAAATTGCGGAGCTAGAACTAAGACTGCACGAGCTTAAGTCAAAAGTATTTACAGAGGCTTAAAGCCACTTGTCCTTGCCGGTGTATAGGCACGGGTTACAAGCCGCCAGAGGGCTATATAGGCTCTAATAACAATAATAAAAAAGGGGTACTGTATGATATATAAAGACTTCCAAGACAGATCCGGTATCAGAGCAACGCTTGAGTATTTTTTGCGTGCAAATGATGATCACGAGCACGCAATGGGCAATATAGTATTTGTTCAAGGTAGCGCGATAAGTGACGACCCAATATCTATAAATACCGATGGTACAGCAGAAGTTAACCTAAACGAGCTGGTCGCAGAATTTGAGCAGCAAGCGGGGTTATATGTCGGCACTAACCGCGACGGAAAGCTATATAACCACTCAACATTAACTTTACGCTATGAAGACTCATTAACAGATAAGCAGTGGGCAGAAGTGCTCGAAGAGTTCCAAGCAGGAATGGGCTACGAATTCGATAAAAGCTTATTTTGCGGCGGTATCCACAAGGAAAAAAAACACTTACACCTGCACATCGGAGCCTGCCGAGTTGATAGCGATGGTAAATTAATATCAAAACACAATCACTACGAAAAAGCCCAGAAAGTAAGGGATCGTATATGTAAAAAATTTGGACTGACAGCGCCTGAAAACTCATTTTACATCATGTCAGAGAACGCAAGCAATAATAATATAGATCGTGCAATACGTGCTAAGGCAAGAAATAGTGCAAGTTCAAAAAATGGTACGTTTAATTACATAGACGAGCGCCACTTAATACGATCTAAAATTAAGCAAGTATTTAAAGATGATAAACTGGTAACTATTACTGACTACGTTAACGCATTAAAAAAACGTGGCGTTACCATCGAAGCTCGTGAAGATAAGATCGGCCACTGCACTGGCGTGTCGTACAAGTTAAAAGGCAGTGATAAGTCTCATAGTGGCTCTAAGGTATCGTCTAGTCATGCCAGTTGGGGCGCGATCTTAAACCCTGCCCGCAAGGGCTTAGACTACGAAGCAATAAGAGATAATCCATCTTTAGGACTTACCGGCATACGTGTAAAAGTTAAAGTAACTAAAAAGCAAGTATCTACTATTAAGCGTTTAAGACTTAATGTAATCGTTCGCAGATATAAAGGACAATATTATGCCGATTTAGCCTTTAGATGGGGCGACACCGAAATGCTAGCTGAGGCAATTATGGAAATGATTTTAAAAATTCTTGCTCTAATATTTTGCGGCGGTTATGCAAGAACTTACACGCCTTTGGAGCTTAGCCGGTCTAATATCGAGCATGATACTAACAATGAAACCGTATACGACGGATCAGACATACAGCAGTGTATGCAAAACGTTGAGACCGACGCTATGGCATGGAAAGATGAAGACAGCGACGCCCCCCAAGATCTGTGCTTTGGATGGGACAAGGTAGCATAATTAAGTCAAAAAACAGTTTTATGGGGGAGTGGAACAGATTTAACATCAACAACGCGCAATGCCTCACTAAATATCACAATATCTAGGGGCGTCGCCTCGTCTAAAATTACACTATTTATTAAAAATAAGACCGATGATATTCGATGAAGGTTAAAACAATGAGCTTGAGTGCAAAGGGGCGTAACAATTCATCTGTCTCCGAGCAACGTTCGGTTATTAATAAACTCAATGTCATTCATTCAACTTCTACATCGTAAGCGTCTGGCTAACACAGTATTCCGCTAACTGAGTTTGCAGAAAACAATACCCACTTTGATAATAATCGGAGTGGAATATGGCCCGGCGTTGATCTTAGGAATGGCAATCAATCATCGAGCAACAGGAAGCGAGCTGCTTGTCTGTGGTGGATTTTTGTAAACAAAACACCAGCTGGACATTAAATACTTTCAGGCCTTCAAGCGGTCGTTGCTAAAATGACAGTAACGCAAATCCGCTACATCTTTCATCAAACTCGGCAAGCCTGCACCTCATACTGCAATGATGTCGCTGCAATTTGGTGAATCGACATTATCGTTACCTGCCAGCACTGAGCCTGATTGGTTGGCTCAATTGTTCAAGTTCAAGGCGTTGTCAGCATGAGATGTTCGTTGACTCGGCTCAGATTTACCTGCATCTAGACACCGTGGACTTTCGTAAGTCGATTAACGGTTTGATTGTGGTGGTTGAGCAACCGCTTGAGTTATCGCCCTTTATGGATGCGCTGTTGTTCAGATAGTTAGCGTTTATTCAACCAAAAATTCCGAAAAAGTTGTTTAATATTTAAACACAAAAGATTAACAAGCCCTAGTTTCTTCAATAGAGCATTTTTTCTTGCTTTGTTTCAGGACTACCAATTTTTTTACTTGTTAATCTATTTATATTACGAACTTGGTTCGTATATTTAAATCAAGAAAAGGTGAAGATAATGACAACGTTAACTATTGAACAACTAAAAAAACTGGAATTCGAATTCAATATTTTTGAAGCAGATACAAAGTTTGAAAGATTAGACGTTGATAGAAGTGAGGATTGGGCACCGGAAGAAATGCATCCATATTATATTTCTTACGTGGTGGGATCATGCACTGCTACAGCCGACAAAATAAAAATCGATTTTTTTTGGACTGCCCAAGGGGGAAGTAAAAGTATTGAAGATGCTTACGAGTTCGATATATCGATTGAAGATGATCAAGATATAAAAATTGAGGGCCTCGAAATTGTCGATGAAGACGGGGACAAAATTGAAGGATTCAAGCTAGATCATCTTGTGATAGAAGCATTTAATGCTCTAAATTGGGAGCATCAATTGTGGGATAAACTGCCAACAATAACTGATAACTAATCAAGATATATTGAGTTGTAAATTCCAGTCCCACATTTTTATGGTACTGGAATCTACAACTCAATATATATACTCCTTAAATTTTGTTGTTAACTAACACTTGTTAGACATTTTACATTCGATCTTCTTTTATTTGATCAATAAATCCTCTCATTTTTGAAAATAAATCCTCATATACGCAAGAATAACTTTCATTCGAAGGTGCCCTTTCAAAAAATATCTTTAAGTTCTGATATTTTGCTTTCGATCATTTGTATAGCATAAGAAGATGTGTAAGTTCAGTTATCAAAATAAAAATATGAAGTGACCGCCGAATATTTTATTGATTTTAACTGTGTCTTGTAATAATCATTCATAATTGAATTGTTTCATTAAAATGTTGGCGGATTCTAGTTGTAATGAACTTAGTTGTTGCACAGTATTTACTCCAGTTTTAATTGTGTTGTCAGTTGATTTAATTTTCTTGGTTATTACTTTTTTCGTCCAAATCGCATCCATCAAATAGAGCTGGCTCTATTCCAGCGTAGCTCGGCCAAAAACAAATTAAGACTTTCCCGCGAACCACTCGCGAGTTTAGTAGTGTCTTGTGACTTTGCTTATTGCCTTACACCAGCCAAAGCTTCACTTACCGTGTTAAAGACCCTTGTTATCATTTGGGGGGAAGTTCACTTCATTAACAACTGTTAGTGATGCCATTTCACACATTAACCTATAAGAAAAATTTCGGTCACTATCTCCCCAATAACACCTTTCACCTGCCATTTGATGTAATGTAAAGCTAGGGTGTGGATGAATGGTTTTATTAAAATAGTCACGAATTCCAGTGGCTCGCTCCCAGCCGATTAAACCTTTAACATATCCTCTGCATTTTCGAATGTGGCGATTATATATACTTTTATCTGTCATCATATCTATCCCTATGTTAAGCCGCATTTTTCAGTGCGATTATTGATGAAATGACATTAGTAGTTGTGAGATCGGTAAAGCCTTCTGCTTTAGACACTGGCTCAAAGCGTTTAAACATATTCAATAAAACATCCTTAGGTATTATTTTTCCGGTTGCTAAACCACGCTCATGACTTAGCTTAATGATCTCTTTTTCCCAGCCTTTGAATTCAAGTTCAACAGCCCTAAATATGGCGTTAGGGTAATGAGACATAGCTCTGGCCCGGTCTCTTTTTGTTAAATTAGTTAGATCCCAAACGACTTTATTGTGCTTTTTGGATTCCTTTATTGATTGGTCAAAAAATGTTCGTTGTTCTTCTCTAACTTGATGTTTGAAATCCAGCTGGAAAAATTCAGAATAAGTTAAGCCATACTTTTTGCAAACATCATCAACAATGTTGTCTGATGAAATGACGAAACGATCGTTGAAATGCTCATTTATGTAAGTTGTTTTTCCTGCACAAGACGGAGCAACAACTAACATTACGTCATGTAATGTATATGATTCTGGATGGACAGTTTTGTTGAATTCATTTTTTTGTTTATTTTGCATAAAAGCTCCTAATAAAAATTAAAATAGTAGATGATTATATTTACGTGTAACTTAGACATTGAGTTAAAATAAATTTATTTGTATTGTCTTCATTGGTTGATTTAACTTTAATACTTGTTACCTTTTAATTTAAGTTACATCGCCCAATACAATATTGATGCAATTAAATTTTATTCATTAAGATCTATAAATTATTTTTCGTACAAAAATAAATTATCCAGTTATTAAACACCAATTTATAACTCAACATGTTGTACAGGTGTGATTAGAATATAACGGCAGATTCAATACTCGTCAAATATACAAAAACGCATAATTATAAGTTGCTTACTATATAAATATAAGTACTTGTATAAAACTGGTGAGAGTATATTTATACGATTGCTTGGCAAGGCTATAGTGGATAAGGATGTCGGTTGTTTAAGTTATATAAGTTTAGATATACTTATTAAAATTATAACTTTTTTATTAAACGCGACCGTTTGAATAAAAAACAACCAACATGTAAGACCTTGTTGATCAAATAATTAACTAGACAAGGTATCTTAAAGGTTTTTTTGGTATTTATTTAGTGCTGCGGTAAGCTCACCATAACGCGTACTGATAGTTCCCGCGTTACTTATCAAAAGATTACCAACTAACTGTGAAACATTTCAGAAATACTCATGCAAGCCTTCCTTTGGTTGAGTAAAAATAAAATCCTATATAAAACAAGTTTCATAATCTATCTTGAACGCCACCAGTGCAGTAATCGCTATCTGGGCATTATTAAAACTTGGTCAAAATACGCGCACTAAAAATTGAAAGCAACAGGTAATTGGACAGAAATGCGTTAGATTTATGCTCTAATTCGTGAGTTTCAGATTAATATTTATATGGGATAACGACTTATTATGTGAGCTGCTACATCAAACTGCGATATAAATTATCCAATTCATCTAGGTAAACTTCGCTTACGTCTTCTTCGCTCCAAGCCCATCGTTCTTTTGCAACCAGTGTGAATACTTTACGGTGAGGAGCTTGAGTTACGGGGCAACAATAGATTGGAAGATATTGCCTGTTCTCCTTAATTTTATAGCTAAGCACGCAGTCTTCTATCAGATTGAATTGATCAGCTGTGATATCAATTAAAAGGTCTTCGCTTTCTATCCACCAGTGTCCAACTTCGCAATCGTGTGTCTTTGATATACCAAAGATGAGGAACAAAGACTTATAATTTTTTTTGGACAAATGATAGCACAGCAACATTGATGCATGTTTACACGCATTGATTGGGAAATCAGAGCTAAAAAAGCACTTATCCTCAGATGCTATCGACTCTATTTTCTGCCGTATCAAAGCAACCTCTTCCCAAAGTTTTCTCATATTCACAATTCAGTCGTCATATCTGAGCTTAAGTTGCATATTTTTATTAAATTGAAATTTGTAGGTAAAATTCCCAGTCCTAATAATACATCTTCTAAGTTTGTCTTTTCCGTTTCACCATAAAACGACACGGTCCAGTAGCAAAGTTCCGATGTTCGAGCTTTAATGGCCTCAAAATACTTGATATCAACAAATGACATTGAATGGCCAAGTACAAAAATAGATTTTATTCGCCCTAATTCAGCAAAAAAAATTGAGTTATTTTTAATTATTTGATCTGAGTTCTTATATGACCTTTGGTAATATGAGAATAGTTCCTCTCTAGCGTCATCGAGACATGAATTCTGTTGGTCAGACATATACTCGTACCATTGCTCGAGTTCTTCTGGGGATAGGTTTTCAGGCGGACTTTCATTGTCTCGCTTTGGTGCGAATGTTGCGGGGTTAATAGCATGCCCTAATACTATGTTCTCTTTCTCATCAAATGTACCATGTACATATAAAATTTTATCACTGTTGATCCCGTAGTGATCTTCAAGTGTTTTGGTATAGTTGAAGCTCATGTAAATAGCATTTGGATCGATATTCAAGAGCAGGCTTGATTTCACTTTACATGAACAGGCAAGCTGAATGTAATTAGAAAATTCGTTACGGAGTCCCTCGGTAAGGTTAAAAATTATTTTTTCTGATTCGCTACCACAAGCCCCCATATCACTGAAATACTCATCGTCTGATGGGCTTGGAATGTACTCAATTACGAGCTCTTCTAGATAGCCCATATCAATAAACGATAAATTTTCTTCAAATCGGTTCCAAATATCATAATCAGAACTTTCATAGGAAATGGCGCTAGCCAATAAATCGGAAATGGCAGAGTTATGCAGCCTTAAATATTCGCAAAACCCACTGAAACTTGTTGGTAAGCGGTGATGTAAATCAAATCCATTGCCAATAATATAGAGTTTATCCAACCTAATTCCTCTTCAAAGTAGTAAAGTCTGAAACCCGCTAGCTGGCAGATACTCTGTAGCATTACATAAATTTGGTCAATATATTCATAGTAGAGTTAGCCTCAAATGGTGTTACTAAAACATAATGGGGCATAAATAATATACGAACAAAGCACATATCTGGACATAAATAGTAAGTACACTTCAGGAAGACCACTCTAATTAGGAATTATTGCTTCCTGGTATTCCTACATTGGTCATCTTGTATTCCATAGCCAGAACAGCCCCAAAAATCACTGAACTTGCCATTTCGCAGCTTCATCGGTCTGCCGCACTGTTCACAAGTCTTCATTGAATGACGACAATCCTGGTTATTACAATCACTAGTAGTCCTATTATCGATTGATGGTGCCCCACACTCGGAACAAACACGAGCCTTACCTACCCTGCATCCTTTGCCGGAACTACAGGCATAGAATCCGCCAAATTTTCCATTTATCAGTTTCAAATAGCCTGCTTCGCAATTAGGGCATTTGAATATTTTTCTATAACGTTCCTGGAATGCTTTCGAATGAATATTCACGTCATATTTGGGTGCTAATAATTCTGTGATGAATGCTGATGGAGAAGTTGGGTCACCGATGATATAAGACTTCTTCTTGGCCCGAGTGAGGCCAACATAGAGTAATCGCCTTTCTTCAGAATGTGGATATGCATCTAATGCCGGTAATAAAGCTTCTATTACTGCCTGGTCAATATTTTCATTTGGGAACCCTAATTTTCCTTGTGAAAAACCGATTAAAATACAGTAATCAGCTTCCAGACCTTTTGACTTGTGAAAACTCCAAAGTGATACGTTTTGAACTAATTGATTTTGGGCTAAAGCAGCTTTAGATTCGTTTAAAAGATAGTTATAACGCCCTATAACCGCAATACTGGCATTGTTATCTACACTTTTAATTTTTGAAACGACTTCAACGACTCGTTGATATAAACCATCTTTAACGCCGACTTTGTCATCAAGTAAGTACACTTGTGAACCGTCGACCTTAGTGTTTGTTTCAATATGCTTTTTATACTGTTCAGGGTTTTCCATTATGAACAGGCCTGCCGTGTCAGCAATACTGTTGTTATATCTGAACGTTTTCTGCAACTTTGTTTCCGAATAAGGACCAACAAGTTCATCAAATCGAGTGGTGAGTTCGAGTTTGCCACCGGAGAACCTGTAAATTGATTGCCAGTCATCACCGACCACCGTTAAAGATGGTATTGGTCCTCGTTCAATAATGGCTTTGACTAAATCCATACGTGCAGTCGAGATATCTTGAAATTCATCGACAAGTACATAAGTCCATTTGGGGGTGAATAAACCCTGTCCTATTGCATCGATACTTCGAATAATCATGTCATCGAAATCAATCGCATTTTGATCTTTAAGCTCTTGAACATAGGCTTCATGTAGAGCATTTAGTAATACAGTGTACTTCTGAGGTTGCGATATTTTGGCATGTTGAAAGCGGGCCAGCATGCCATCGTAATCAAGCCGCTCAACTCTGATTGATGCTAACGCTTTTAACAATAAGTCACACCAGTTAGCTATCTTACCGGTACTTTGAAGCTGCTCAAGCAACTGCTCACTGTTGATTGGATTAAATTTGATGTCTAATTGTTTAAGTTTCCTTTCTAAGCCAGACGTGAGCGTTTCCTCAACCCATTCATAATGGAATGTCTCAATAAGTGTTGTTCCGCATTCAATATGTAGTGCTCGCTTACTTTTCATTTCTTCGTTGTACTGAATAGCATCAATATCAGGCCGTGTGCCGCCTTCTCTATCAATACCAAAATGTTCAATATAAATGTCTGTACCGTCGAGATGAAAATCTGGCGAGTAGTCAAAACCAACTTCAATTCTTCGCTTACTGACATACCTAGCTTCATAGGTATAGGGTATCCCATTCAAATACATGAAGTTTGCAATCACCAATTCCTGGTAACCTTTGACCAATTCGTCATTTAGCGTGCGAAGTTCATTATCACGGACATACGCTTCGTACTCCGCTTGTGTCTTGATGGTAAACGGGTCAACAGGCTCTGGGGTTAAACTGATAAAATCGACGAGACGGCTTATATCCTCAGATAAATAATTCAGCAGCCACTCTGTTACCCATTGCTTCAATTTGAGGGGGTCTTCGACAAAAATACTCATGTAAGTTGATATACGAGCATCGCGCAACACCTGACGACCTAGTGAGTGGAATGTGGAAATGTGTGGTGTTTTATCTAAGGTGATACCCGTTTTGTTCGAACTTCTTTCTAAACGCGTTTTTAATTCGTTCGCGGCAGCTTTGTTGTATGCCAATATCAAAATTTCTTCAGGTTTTGCTAACCCTCTATCAATTAAATCCAGCGCTTTGGCAACCATCACTGATGTCTTACCGGTCCCAGCAGCCGCCAGTACCATGTTAAGGTCATCAGAGCGAAGTACACCTAAACGTTGTTCGTCTGTTAAAGGGTTCGCCTCAACGCAATCGAAAAATGCTTTTCGCTTTCCTAGATGAATTGTTTCGTGGTGGTTTTGAAGTGCCTCATACGAAACCGGATAAAATTGAATAATCGCTTTAATCTGCTTGATTAAATCATCACTTAAAAATTGGTTCCAGGTAGCTGGGTCGCTTTTATACCCCTTATTGATTGTCGAGCAAATCTGTTGAAGCTCACGAAGGTATGATTGTCTTGGGTATTGAGTGACAACAGCGCTCTCCCATGTGGCAACCAGACTTGAAAGGTATTCAGCGAATGAGATGGCTATTTGTTTATTTAGAATGTGAACAAATTCTTTTGCATTCAGTTTTTTTAGGAAGCGGATTGATTGTGAGGCGTTGTTTAACGTCAATGTCAATTGACTGCCGTACCACCTTTCATTCAACTGAGCGAACTCGCTGCTCTGAGTTAAATCAAGTGCAGCCCGGACGCTTCTCATGTGGACGATTAATGTTGTGCGGTCAAGCTTAATGCCCTTATATCCTAATAATCTCCCTAACGTATTCGCAGGTAAAAAATCCATTTCTTTTAGCATAGCTAGACCCAAATTAATGCAAAGCGTTTATTGATATAAATACAATCTTGGATTTGTCTTTTAGTTTACAGAAAGACATCTTGAGTTGACGACTTCATTCGGATTACCTTGAAGCTTCTCGATACGCTTAGCACGTTTACATTCCCATTTAGAGACAGGATATTGTTTGTCCCAGGCCGTCATTAACTGTCTCTGCTGCTTACTCATTTTGTATTTCGAATAAGACTGTTCCATGTACATATAAGTGCGCGCAATTGTTCCTCTTGCACCTTCTGGTGGCTGGGCCTTTCTATCATCGATGCGCATGTCGCAACTGCCAAAATCTGACTTCACAGATGGCAGCATAGTAAAGTTGTAGTTACTACGTAGTGCATTAACTGCACCGATTGCAGGGAAAAGATTATGCATATCGGCCTGCATATACCGATACTCTGTATTCATCTTCTCAGCACATTTTCTCCCCTTAAATGCTTTGCCTTTGCCGCTAACACACTCTTGATGACCATTACGCCACTCACTAAATGCACGGCCAAAGTTTTCAGCTGGTACTACATGTTCCCACTCTACTTTTTTAGACCTTTTAAGGTATGTTGTTGTAACAAAGCCTTGAGGCGCTTCGATATTCTTTTTTGCATCAAATTTGGCACCACAATAGATTGTCTCGCGATTATCATAATAAACATTTCTTTCGAGCATTTTTTTAGCTTTATTAAAAGAATCGTTAGTGTCATTACCCTCTGCAAACGATGGAAAACTGATGAGAAGTAGAATAAAAGGCAGTATAATTTTTCTGCGGTTCATGACGTTCTTATAGGATATTGAAGAAGATATTGTTTTATATCAGAAAAGTGTAGCAATCCCAACTGTTTAAATTACACGAATGTGTTTAAGGCGCACTTAAATGCGACAGTTGGGAGACACAGGATCACTTAATTTATTTAAAGTACTTGCTATATGAATCTATTTTTAAGAGTAGCCTACCTGCAAGAAAATGATTGGCTTCACTGTTACCCGGCAACCACAGCGGTTACTATAATATAAATGATCAAACACTATTAAGAATTATTAAACTTTAGTATGAACGCACAACAGCTTCGAGGCCTTCTGCCAATTATTTGTCTAGAAGCTAGCTGTTGAAAACAAGTTGTTCAGAAAATATTAAGTCCAAAGATATCTTTAACATCAAAAAGTACTTTTTCTGTTTTATCTCTAGATACTTGACTTCCTTTTATTAAAATATCAATTAGTTGAGCCTTATCACTTAAAAACTCAGATCTTCTCACTCTTATTGGTCGGAGCATGTCCTGTAAACATTCTTCCAATATTTTTTTAGTTGTACCATCACCAAGCCCTCCCCGTTGATAGTGCTTTTTTAGTTGGCTGATATAGTTTTCATCTGGATGAAAAGCATCAAGATAAGTAAAAACAATATTTCCTTCGACATTGCCAGAATCTTCAACCCTTAGGTGATTAGGGTCGGTATACATAGATTTTACCGCTGCGGAGATCTCTTTTTCGGTAGCCCCAAGATTAATGGCGTTGTCCATCGACTTAGACATCTTATTTTTCCCATCTGTACTTGGTAAACGTGATGCATTACTTAATAAAGGTCGACATTCATTCAAAACAATACGTCCTGCTAGTGAGTTAACTTTTCTCACTATCTCATTAGTTTGTTCGAGCATTGGTAATTGATCATCCCCAACAGGAACTAATGTTGCGTTAAAACCCGTTATATCAGCAGCTTGAGATATTGGGTATGTTAAAAAACCAGCAGGAATAGAACGTTCAAACCCTTTGTGTTGAATCTCACTTTTAACAGTTGGATTTCGCTCTAAGCGACTGATTGATACAAGATTGCTGTAATACATAGTTAATTCAGCAAGGGCGGGTAGTTTTGATTGAAGGCAAATCGTTGTTATAGAAGGGTTGATGCCGACTGCTAGATAATCTGCAACGACATTTAGAATATTGGATGATACTTTTTTCGGATTATGAGCATTATCAGTAAGACCTTGCATATCAGCAACAAGAATAGTTTGTTCATGAATTGCCTGTAAAGCTACACGCTGCTTTAAAGAACCGACATAATGACCTAAATGCAATGGGCCTGTAGCTCTATCGCCTGTTAAAATAATTTCTGGCTTATCTGAATCTTGCTTTGAGTTCACGGGTATATCTCCTAGTTAAAATAAATCACTACTGGAGATACTAAAGAAATTACCGTCTTAGCTACCTTCCAGCAGCTTAAGAATGTAAGAATTCTGTGCCGCTCTAATTAGAGCGCCACCAGAAGAAGAATGATGTAAGAGTTGGAATATATTTCATTTCGATAACTTAACAATAATGCTTTTGAAACTCAACCCTTTCAAGGGTAATTTTCAATATATAGCTTATGCAAAAAAATAACTTTTATAGGAAGTATGGCGTTACGCCTCTTTGAAAGCTTCTCTTTCAAGTTGGTGATATTGATGCTGCGATAATGCTGGTGCATATACGCGATGTTAAAGGGGCAAAGACAGACTGGTGCCATTACACCACGGACCTTGATAACACTGCTATTTTATGGATAAACTCATCGTAACCCTCTTTTGTCTTTCCCATTATATCTCTCTTGAATTGAACTGTACCTGCAATAGAGTACACTTTGTGTCATTACTAAAATTAGGTCAACTTAGCAAAACTTAACGGCTCAATAAGTTGCGTTCAAAATTGTTTTGGGACATAAATAATTTACACCCCAAGACACATTTCTGGACAGAAATGTGTTGGCCGAGCTAACTTGAAAATGGACAAGAATCAGCCAGAAAACCGCAGTATGGAATTTATTTATCAAACTTGCAAAAAGGTGACGAAATTAATAACCCTACAGTACGATTGGCAGTGACTTGACAACATTTACTGGTTAGTCAACTCATCATTAATGGTGAAATAAATAATGAATTAACAACACAAGAGTGTGAAAAAAATATTTTTACCCCTGTGTTACTACCGAAAGGCATAACACCATTCGATCCTATTTTAAATTCGATCACTCCAGGGCAACCGCATGAGTGTGCGTTTTTACTCACAATGAATAGTTTCAATATAGAATCACTTCTAATCATTCATGAAGTGAAAACCTTCTGAACAAATGTAGTTTGAAAAACACACTGAATCTGTTCGTAAAACGTTCGTGATCTCGCACTGTCGATCACTCCGGCTTACATTGAATATTTGTTTAGACGCCAATGATAACGTTCTATCTATTAGTATGACCCATTAATCTATTATCCTGGCAGCAAAAAATACTATCAATAATAATAAAAGGGATTATAAGCGAGAATTAATCATCACGTTTAGTTGTGATTATGAGCTTTTGCATTTAGTTCTACACATAGCGGTGAAATCACCGCTATAAAAATATTGATATATTATTAATTCACTTATACAAATATTATAAAATCACTATATCCAATATACTGGATAGTGACGTTTGGGATCGGTAGAGAGATTATTGACGACCAAGGCCACAAGCAAAAGTAATATAGTCCCTATAAAAACAGGCATAAGCGCGTAGAGAAAACCAAGTTGGTGGACATTTTCGCCACCAATGACAGCAATCAGTGCAGTAGCACCGCCTGGTGGATGTAACGTTCTTGTGAGGTACATTAACGCAATTGATATTGATACCGACAACGCACAAGCTAACACCATATAACTCATAAAGATTTGATAAACAGCAACGCCGATTAAAGCTGACAACACACTACCACCAATTAAGTTACGTGGTTGTGAAAACTCAGCCAAAGGCGCGCCATAAACCAATACCGCAGAAGCACCAAAAGATCCGATAACAAACATGCTACCAATTGGGCTTATTGTGAAATAAAAAGCCAAGCTAGCGACTAAATAGATACCACAAAATGCACCTACCCATGACCAAACAATTTTCTTGAATGGTTGCCTTGGTGGACAGATATCCTTAGAACGCATACGGGTAAAATAGAATCTCATTATGTTAATCCAGACCGAATAGCTTTAATACTTAAAAGTATAAAAATTAGATGCTTAAAACCTATTATGGCTTAAGCCTTAGCACATTATGTATTTTAAATACGGCAATACATTAAGTAACACTTATTTAGACGTTAACACTTTAATGATAATTTCTTGCACTCTTACTCGCAAAGAGTGTATGAACGCTTTTTCTGAACTTACTTGAGGGTAATCTTTATTGATCATCGTGTATCCGTCCAAGTATGTAATCAATAGCTTAACTATATCAACATAGCTTTCTGGTATTCTAACTGAGATCTTTTTTTCACGCTTAGTTTTGAGCACTCCTAGATTAAGAGCAGTATTACATATACTTTTATCAACCTTAGATTTAGGCATTTTAACTTCTTATCCTCAACAGCTTTTGAGCTAACGCCAAAATTTTTTCACTTTCAGAACCCAAGTAAGATATTGGTTAATGTTGACTTATCAAATGCAATTATTTAGCTTTTTACGACATAAGCATTTACATGTGAATGTCTTAAAAATAATGCCATAGCATAGCCAAAAGGAAATTAGCTATGCTAAATTTCATAGTAAAAATCAACCTAGTAAACAAAGGGGTCAATATGATTAACCCCTTATAACGTCTACCCCTTTCTCTTTCGAACTTTGACTATAACTGAATCATTTGAGTCTTTTTTCAACTTACGTTTCTCTTTTAATGACAGCAAAGGTTTTTTCATTTCATGCTTAGACATATAATCACCTAATAATAATTAAAGTATTAATAATGCATATTTAATAAAGTAAACTACATATGTAACATAAAAATATCCATCGCCCTCCTTAATTTATTAGCAAGAATTATGAACAGTTTTTATTTATGTTAAATAATTTTTCAAACTAAATAAAAATTTCAATATGAAATCGACTTTTAATTAACTCTATTTGTAAAAATAGTTAATAAACGCCCCAAACCATAAAATTAATTTAATAGTTTAATAGTGAAAAGAAATTTAATCTGAAAAAAATATGGACGCAGCAATACGTCTGCTTAAGCGGGGAATTTTAGGGCAAAGCTCCCTAAAAATATAATAGAGTAAGATGTAAGTTTAAATTTTTTCATAAAAATAATATAGCACCTTAAAAAATAACTTCAAGTATATTTAAGACAATTTAACAATAAAGAAATACAACCGTTGCTAACAGCTGTATAGATAAAAATAGCCACTCAATAAATAGTAATTTCAGTAAAGCACAAATGCTATAAACTAAAATTTCCAGCCCTTTCAGGTTGATAGAAAATTTCTTTAATTGTAATTTTTATTAGCCCTCCACCAGGCTTGGGCCACTCAATTTCATCACCTTGACATAGCCCAAGTAGCGCACTTCCAACCGGAGCAAGGATTGATATTTTATCACCTTTTAAATCAACGTCTTTTGGGTAAACAAGTGTCATCAAAAACTCATCACGAGATGATTCTACTGTAAATTTAACGGTTGAGTTCATTGTCACAATTGTAGGCGGCATTTCAATCGGCTCTAAGATGTTTGCACGAGCAAGCTCTTCCTCGAGCTCACTTATTCCGATCATTTTTTTTGTCGGTAATGACTCAATTAATTTAAATAACCTTTCCGCATCCAATGATGAAATCGATATATCAGGTCTGTTACTCATTTATTCCTCAAATATTAAGCTATTCATTCTTTAAATTATTTTCAATAAAAATCAAATAAAACGGAACACTAAATAAGAGATAGGGAAGTTACTTTAATTAATGCTGTAGTTTTATTATAATTTTATTTATACATCAAAAAATGATACATCTAGTTCATTAAAAATACCTTAATACACTAAAAACTTTAATTCTTTTATATATGTGATATGAAATAAAAACTATCTGTTTACTACACATCTATTATGGCCAATTTTACTAAGCCAATACAACCTGTTACTCCATCAATTTGGTGAAAGGCCTTATTTGACGGGATATGACCACCTGGACAACCACATGAGTGTGCATTTTTTGCTCACTATGAATGATTACAATACTGATTTACTTCCAATCAATCATGAAGCGATAACTTACTGAACAAATGAAGTTGTAAAAACATACTAAAAGTGCTCAAAAAACGTTCGCGCTATCGCCCTGATATGACCACACGACAATTATCATATATTAAGTGTATAGCATTGCTGTTCCAACCAACGACCAAACGCTCTTATATCAGCCCTGTTAGAATTTAACTCACTATAGACAAAGTAAAAGTTATCACCGGTTTTCAATTCATGCATAGGAATTCTGACGAAATTCTGTTTATGAGATTGATCTACCGTCATATAGTTATTAATAAGCGTAATTCCTAAATTGTAACGTGCAGCTTCTGCCGCAAGTAACACATGGCTAAATTGATTAACTTTTAGATCACTAGGTAGTTCAAACCCGCCGGCTTTACACCATTGTAACCAATCATCAGCGATATGTTGATTTGTGTCAGAATATCGCACAGACAATATGGTATGTTGCCACAATGCCTCAGGGAGTGGTTTATCTCTTATTTTTTCCCAAAGCTTTTGACCACAAACAGGAAATAACTTTTCAGTAAATAACAATTTACTGACAAAGTGACGTTTTGGTGGATTTACGGTAATAAAGCAATCTGCGAATTGGTCATTAAAATCCGGCTGACCTGTGAGCATATCTAACGTTATTTCTATCTCTGGATACTGTATACGAAAATCTTCTAATCGAGGAATTAACCAGTTGACGGCCACGGAGCTATAAAGCGCTAAACGAATATATCCAGGTTTACCGTGTCGAATAATCTGACTGGCATTGGACAGAGCCGCTAATGATTGACTGACTTCGGTGAAGTAACGCTCTCCCATTTCGGTTAATGAAACTGTCCGGCCTTGCCTGTAAAACATGGCTTCACCAAGATACTCCTCAAGCATTCGTACTTGGTGACTCACTGCACTTTGAGTAACATTAAGGCTTTCTGCTGCTTTTGAAAAACTATTAAGCCTAGCGACTGATTCAAAACATTGTACTGCGCGCAATGGTGGCAATTTCATTATTACCTCAGCTAATACTAACCATTTATATATCATTATACGTCATAGATTTATATGAATATACTGCTTACTTAAACATCTGATTTACGCAATGGTATCCAGTTTTTACATTTTTAGAATAAATCGAGGGAAAGAATGCCGAAGATGAGTGTTGGGTTTGCAATGGTGTTATTGATTTTAGGAAATATTGTCGCTGTCTTTTCGGATGCTGTAATAAAAAACCTGCCGACTGGAGCTGCTGTGTATCAATTTGTTCTATTTCGACAATTGACAGCAGTGTTGATGCTTTTGCCATTTTGCTTATTCAATACAAAAACAAGATTATTTAGTCATTTAAAATGGCACTTTGTACGTGGACATGTTTGGCTATTTGGGGCTATATTCATGGTGTTTTCTCTTCAAGCTCTACCTCTGGCAACTGTTAATGCAATTTTTTATACTGCCCCATTACTTATGTTGCCGTTGGGTTTTTTATTTTATAAAGACACGTTAACCACCCCTACTATAACCGTATCGATAGCGGGGTTTGTCGGTATTCTCGTCATTGTACAACCGACACAAATTAGTTTGGCGGCTGTATCTGCACTTATAGTCGCGGTAACAATGGCTACAAATAATCTATTAGTTCGTAAACTTCCTCAGCACCACACTGTCGCTCAGACTTTATTCTTGACCAATCTAATGGGTATACCGTTTGCCTTTAGTTTAGCCATTTGGGAAAACCAACCTTTGGATTGGTACCCGCTATTGACAGCGGCTAGCTCAAATTTATTCATTTTGATTTATGCAGGTATATGCGTCTTGGTATACCGAACAGTTGAAGCACATAAAATTTCTAGCGCTGAATATACTGGCTTATTAGGTGCTGTCATAGTGGGCATCATGTGGTTTGATGAAGTTCCTGATTTAAGTTTTGTGATAGGTTCAGCATTAATCATCTTACCTTTAGTTTGGTTAGCTACACTTGAATCAGTTAAGTATAAGAAGGAAATTAGAATAAAATAATCAAATTATTTTAAATTAAACGTCAAAATAGGCCTTAAAAACACATCAAATTGATTTGTAATATTAAACAATAAGTGAACATAATGATGACTGATAATAAATTAGTGTTTTTAGATTACTGTGATTTATATTTTGAAGAGTGCATTGCATTATTTGATAAAAATTGTCCCGAGTTTTTCGCAAATAATGAAAGACAAGATTATGTTGAATTTCTCGAAAAACAAGCAAAAACTTATAAAATTGGACAAATCGAAGGTAAAATTGTGGCCGTTTTTGGCTTGGATATAGACGAGAAAAATAATAGAGCGAGTATTACATGGATCATGACTTGCCCATCAGTGCATGGCAAAGGTCTTGGCACTCAAATGATATCTTATGCTAAAAATATCGCCGTTGATTGTAAGGTTACCCACATAGACATCGCAACCAGTCATCTTTTAACTGCATTTTTTGAAAAATTTGGTGCAAAAAAGACGACTAAAATTAAAGATGGCTGGGGACCTAATATGCACAGAGTTGATATGGTGCTACCACTGCTCTAATGTCTAGTTATAAGATGGCAGATGTATAATAGCAATATTAGTCAAACGATAAAAGCTCGGTAAACAACAATGCCGAGTGTCTTAAGCCCATTGATGTCTTTGCTGTATTTATCGGTGAAGCAGAGAGATAATGACGCAACCTCATCATATGTGTCATTACACTTTAGTACAGCGACTCAGGCTATTCTATGAACGTGATATTATATTTTTGAGGATAAATGCAATCGGTTTAACCGTAAAATATATCCATTTCAAACACACTTTGGGGCATAAATAATTTACACCCCAAGACACATTTCTGGACAGAAACATGTTTCCCCTTTCCCACCACTGTCGAATGACTTCTGATCTGACAACCAGACATCTAGCGACCAGCAATTCTTCAATATCACGACAACTCAGTGTTAACTGATGATAGAGCCAAACCACTTTACTGATAATTAGAGCTAGATAGCGATATTCCGCAAAGACGTTAGAAGACTTCATCGGCAGAATATCGCATGGTTGATGGAGGTATTACTAAGCTGATAGCAGCGCTTGCTCCCCCCACTTATTTTAACTTATTGCGTATAGCACCAGCACCTGAAAATCGGCGTCCTTTAAAACGATTTCTTACCAGTTCTTTTCCTTCATCACTTAATACAAACATGTTTAATAGTGGCGTTAAGAAGAACAAGACCATTGTCGCTGTAGCTCGATTAGTCCGTCTTTGGGAGGCATTTTTTCCTGCGGGGTCTAGTATTTGAATTACAGAGATAATCCAGATGATGGATATCGAAAATTTAGTAATAAATACGACAGGCAAGTCAGAGAATTTATTCATTTTTGCTGATAAATAACATACATGCAACGTCATCGTAGCTGCATATAAAGACGAAAACAATAATGCCCCCTTCTCCTGACCAAAGTATAGACCTATCATATATAGGGCTGCTGGTACCCCTGCAACAGAAAGGCATTTAAATACATCATGGTAGTCTGTGTATATCACCATACCATCCTCACCATCTGACTCTTTAAATTTATTTGCTCCAGAATATGCAATTATAATTACGCTAGCCCAAGCCAGTAAATATACAAATATTGAATACTCTGGAAGAAAGCTTGCGATCTTGATAATTGCAGCTACAGTCATCAAAGAAACGATTAAGCCTGCTAGAGCTTTAAAAAACGTTTTAATATCCATTTAGTATCCACCTAAGTCATAGCAGCTAGTATCTGCTGCAAATATTATTATTTTTTAATTCCCATGCCAGCACAAAACCAACACGGGGTAGCAACATTTGAATGCGTGCAGCACACTCTAACTACAAAGCTTAAATACATTAACATAACATTGAGGAAATAAAACTAACCCATTGTATTTATGAGGTTTAACTAAATTATCGCAAGGTATTTTAGTAAGGGAGAATTTACTTGCTAAATTCGAGAGGGTTATTCAAACAGGGGAATCCAGGATAAGTGGATTCCAGCTAAACTTCTACTTAGAACAATGAATTTGGTACTGCCGTGAACAAATGATCGATTCTCGAAACTATGCTAAATCTATACAAAATACATAAAGATAATTACCTATTATTTGATGCTTTTATCAATAAATTTATGATGGAAAATTCTTATTCTTGCAAGGTGACTGAGTAATTGAACTAACAAGGAATGGGGCAAAAGCGGGTCAATGACTTTACTAAATTAGCAGCCAACCAATTAAATCAGGTATAGCACAGTCATTTAACATATCGTCTAGTGTTGATGCTATTGTTTAGTTTGTGAATATTCTATATTTTGCAATATTCGCTTATCTTCTTCTCAAACTATCTAACTAGCCCTTTGGGTACTCTAAGGTTAACCGTATCAGGTTGTTCTAACTTGTATACCCCTCGATAGTTGAGAACGCATATTCTTACAATCTCAAACAGTGATTCAATCGGGTCGATACCCCGTGTTCATCAACAAATTTAGGGTATTTGCCATGGTTTGAGAATGTTGATATTTTCCCATGTACAAACTTACTCCTCAATTCATAAATAGTTTTTATTTTTGATTCGATACCAACTATATCACTGGCGTCTTGACTCACCCCACCAACTATAGAAGCCTTGTTATTTCTTTCTATACTACTGTGCATCTAACGCAATAAAATAGTCCAAGAAAGTCACCAAAGTCGGCCTGATTCCCCCAACTACCCTTGAAGTTCATAAAGTACAAACAGTTCAGGCTCGCGGCGACTATAGCTAAAAGCGCAATGAGCCATTTAAACGAAATGTCATTATCACAACTTTCAATTTCAATAGTTTCGTTTTGAGTCGTTACCGATGGATCGCTTTGAAGTGATTGAGCGTTTTAACAATGATTTAAACTAGGTTATCATTTAGTTATGAGCGTAAAGCCCCTTAAGGAAGATAATGACTAAGGTTCAAGCATCCGAAGTAACGTATGAACTGCATTCTTTAGGTTGGAAGGCTTTTCAGCAGTTATGTGCAACGGTTTTATCTGAGGTACTAGGTCAGACTGTCCAAGTCTTTTCAGAAGTAAATGATGGAGGTCGTGATTTAGCATTTTATGGGAATTGGCTTAATAGTTCAGAGTCTAGTGTAAATTTCCAGGGTGCTTTTACCATTCAATGTAAACATACGATAAAACCAGATGCTAGCTTTAGTCTCAGTCTTGTAAGTGGTGAGTTGAAAAAAGTTAAGATTTTGGCAGAAAAGGGGTTGTGTGAAAACTATCTAATTATAACTAATGCTAAAGTATCGGCTGAGGCTGAAATTGCAATTATTGAAGCATTTGAAGAGATTGATGGCCTTAAGATATGTAGAGTTTTTTCTGGACAATGGCTTAGTCAAAAAATTAGAGAATCCGCTAGACTACGAATGTTAATACCAAGGGTTTATGGGTTAGGTGATTTAGCTCAAATCGTAGATAGTAGAGCTTATGAACAAGCCAATGAAATACTATCTTCTATGGGGAGAGAGATCGCAAAGTTTGTAATTACAGATGCTTATAACAAAAGTGTTGATGCATTAACTGACAATGGTTTTGTATTTTTGTTAGGTGAACCAGCATCTGGGAAATCTATGATTGCGGCATCTTTGGTGTTAGCTTCGATAGATTTATGGAAATTGAATGCAATAAAAATAAGCACTCCGGATGAATTAAGTCGGCATTGGAATCCGCTTGAAAAAAATCAAATATTTTGGGTTGACGACGTATTTGGTGCTACTCAATTAGATCATTCTAAAGCCAATGACTGGAATTTAAAGTTGGGTCATTTTAATGCCGCGATAAATAAAGGTGCAAGAATTATATTTACCTCCAGAACATATATATATGAAGAAGCAAAGGGGTATTTAAAAGAGTCGGCTGCACCTGTAATAAAGAATTCCCAAGTAACAATTTATGTAGAGAATCTGTCTAAAGATGAGAAGGAACAAATTCTATATAATCACATAAAGCTAGGTAATCAAGCGCATGATTTTAAAAGAAAAATAAAGAAGTACTTACCCAGCATTGTTATTAGTAAAGGTTTTTCTCCAGAAGTTGCGAGAAGGCTTGGTGACAAAAATTTCACGAAAAAGTTATTTTTAAGCGAAAAAAATGTTGTTGATTTTTTTGAAAAACCAATGGATTTTTTGATCGATACAATTAGAAATTTAGATGTTCATAGCCGAGCAGCACTAACAGTGTTGTTCCGAAATGGAGGCGAAATTGAAAGACCAGTCCCTAATGAACTGATAGACGTACATTATTTAAGTCGACTAGGTAGTACACCATACTATGTTTTGAAGTCGTTAGGGTTTCTTGAAGAAAGCTTTACGATCTCTTTTCTAAAAGGGAAAAAATATTTTTGGAAGTTCAAGCACCCTATCATTCAAGATGCATTAGCTAATATTTTTTCAAATGATCTAGAATTTCTTGATGAGTACGTATCTGGTGCAAATATCTTAAAGCTATTTAGGGAAGTAAGTTGTGGTTTAGATGACGTTCTTGGTAGCAAAATTGTTTTGTCTAATCAATATTATAGGTTATTGATTGACAGAATAAGAATGCTTGATATTAAAATTTATTATAACTCCATTGGATTATCTTATTTTCTATCTGGAAGATGTGACTATGACTTTTTAAAGATGTTAGTTGATAGTTATCCAGAATACGTTTCATCTCTACGAGTTATTTCTGGTTTAAAGTATTGTACTGATTTGAAGGTGTTGCTCAAATTAAAATCAATAGGGCTTTTAGAAGAGCCACTGAGACTTAAAGCTGTTACTAGATACTTTGATATTGCGGTAAATTGGTTTGATGCAGGTGCTTTAGACGAGTCTTGTATGTTGCTACTTACTGAAACTGAAAAGGAAAGTTTGCTACATAAAATTAAGAGTGAATCATTACCGAAAATCACTAGTGAGTTAGGCAATTATGAAACAAACTGGAATGGTGAAGAACCAGAAGAGTATCTTGAAGAAATTTCATCCGCGATTGATGTATATCTAAGAGTTTTCAATGATGAGGGGAGCAAAGATTATCTTGAAGAAGCTAAAGAAATTTTGATCGAGTGTAAGACTAACCTCGAGTCAAATTACTTCGAGGAGGAAGAAGACGACGGTAGTAGTTTTTTCTCAAAAGAAGCTCCTAGTCATAGTCCGATAGATTATGGTGGTAGGTGTGTTTTTGAAGATGTAGATAAATAGTAACCCCGAAACATCGGTGTTTTTCATAGCTCATTTGAAGCCGAATTTGGAGTGGGCGGACCATTCCATTAGGTCTTGTATTTTGCCTATCCATTAGCGCATGTATGGGAAACGTAATTAGCACACAATGGGGCATATAACGATTTAGAGCGGTCACTCTAAGCCGTGCCTGGACAGAAATCAGTTAGTGCTTCTAGTCTAATTTTGAGTTTATTTGGAATCCTGTGCTTGATATCTTGAACTCTTGTTATACGTACATTAATACGAAACCCAGAATATCTCTTCATTGGGCTCGTTTTCGGAGTCTTTCCAACTTAGTTTAACTTGGTACTTTGTTGGACTTCCCAAACAAATTGCTGCAATTAACTTAATTCTTGAATTATTTTTCATCTCTGGGTGAGGAAATTTATCGTTTAGTTCACTTGAAATTAAAGGACTATCCTCACAATCAATTAACTCAAAATTTAAATTGTAGGCACTTCCTTGTCCCGTATTTGAAATATAAAAATGATATGATTTACCGAGCTTTGACAAGGTTACGTTAAAGTTTATTTTTATTTGCTTTTTCTTCAGCTAAGTTTTCAATCTGCAATTGCGATAGTTTAGCTGTAACTCTTTCTAATTCGAGTTGCTCTTTTGCAAGTTTACGAGTGCGAACTAAAGACACCGAAGATATGACAATTGCTATTAATGATACTAAAGCACTAATAATTTCAAATTTACTCACTTAAATCCTTTTAATGCGTTTTTCAGCATTTTTTCTATTTCTTTTTTCGCTTCAGGAATTACTACTTTTTTTGCTTGTTCGATACCTGCTTCTTTTAAATCGCATAACATCACTTCAAACTTGCATTGGTTGCACTTTACGAAATCGTCATCCTGGACATTGTCTGGTTGTTCAAATTCGGTATGCCCACATTCTGGGCATTGAATTTCTATATGATCTGTTTTTAACACCTGAACTCTCCTTGTACCTATAACGCTCCACTCACCGGAATTTTGGGAGCGAAGCGAGTAAAATTCGAGTGAGTGGCTTGTTATATGCTTTGCCAATAGTCACGTAACAACCTCGACCATTTCGTTGTAATGAACTTCGTCAACTTCATGAAGCCAAGTGAAAATATCACCAATCACATTTTGGCTTTCACCAAGAAGGTTTTCTGAAGAATCCTCGTTAATTTCAATAACAGCACTATGAGAATACTTATTTATAAACCGGTAAATCTTTTCTTTTGTAGCTTCATCTGTTGTTTCACAACCATTTAATCCACAAGTCATAAGTTGTGATATATCACTTCGGTGCTTTGGGAATTTAAAGCTAAAAAATGATTCAAGCAGCTTTCGTGCAAGGTTCGCTGTTAAAAAGGCGTCGTCTCTCGATAATGTGGAGCTATCCTTAAATGCGTATAATTTTGAAAATATGTAATGGTATTCCGAGTTATACTTCACCAAACTAAGATCTGCGTCCATAAAAGTTGAGCTACGTGGGGTAGATGTTGTAGTTTGAATTGTATAAAAAAAAGCATTAGGAACTTTAGGTGGATTCTTTCTTTGTCTATTGCGATTTACCCCTTCGAACCAATCACGCATTAATTTAAAATAAGTAAAATTATGTGTAAATACAAACAACTGCTTGGCTTTATCACAATTGCTACGAAGAAATGAATACGAATGAAAGAGGTGATTTGAATCAAAGCTTGATACAGGATCATCTACGACAACAATAGTGTTTTCCATTTTGTTATCGTTTTCCTTTAACTTGGTGATGAAGTAAACAAACGCTATGGCTGTTTTTTCACCCTCACTCAAGTTCCCCTCGACTAGATCAGAATCGTTCCTAAGTATTTCATAACCTTTATTTGATGGATTAAAGCGAAGAGTTAATTCACTACGACCAAGGAATTTGTGAAGTGATTCGTTAAACTGGTCAGCTCCAAGACCTTCGTTTGAAAGTGAATCTTCAAGCCATCGAATTTCCGAATCTAGGCTGTTTATTGTTGTTTTTAGCGTAGTGTTTTCGGCTGTTCGGCGAGTAACTTCCTTTTTCTTTTCGTGGTAGCCAAAGTCCTTAACTTCAGTAGTAGCATAGTGAAGCTCAAGTTGCTTCTTAGCTTTTTTTGTTTCTACTTCGAAATTTCCTGACTTGTGGTTGTGCTTTCCAACAACCTTACCAATAGCGGTCATTGCATCATTAAATGCTGTTACAGACGATTTATTGATGATATCAACGATTAACCCTGTTTCTAGCGGATTACCAGTCTTTTCCTTTAGAACACTGTGCCATGTTGCTATATCTTCGTTCAACGTGGTTATTGCTTTTTCCAACGCGGAGCAAGAGTCAATGTATTCCTTTTTAAATTCTTCGTAGAAATCACTTGCACTGGGAAGTACAGGTGATTGAACATATTGACTGACAAGCCATCCATCAGCTCTAACAAGTCGGTCTTGAAAGGCTTTGTAATCGTCATTGAAATGAGCTTCAAGTTGTTTAATTCTTACTTCAGTGATTGTATTACCACAAAATTCACACTCGTTTGTATCATGGCGCTTATGAAGCTCAAGACCAGTTTCAATCCAAGATCTTATATCACCATATTCGACAAGCCTCTGAATGGTTTCACTAACCACACTGGTTTTTAAAAGGTCTTCAAGGCGTTCTTTAGCCTTGCTGAAAGTTTCCTGATTGATGGTTTGCGGTGTGAAGGTGATAGTACTCTTTTGATCTGGCTTAGCCGCATTGGTCAATTCAATAATCTTGTCGTCATCTAAAAGCGGCTCGTCTGCCTTAGTGGCTTCATGATTTGCAGTAATAAATGCTTCAAACTTTCGCTTATCATAGTTCAGGTAATAGCTATCAGTGGTGTCTATCGACTGAAGGCTAGTTTTCATGTGCCGTGCGCTACTAGTACCGAATTTTGAGACAGCTGTATTCAGCTTCTTAATTGCTTCAGCTTCTTTGTTATGCACTTCGGAATCAGATTTTTGCTTCTTCTTTAGTTCCTCTAGTTTTTCACGTTCTTCAATTTTTTCTTTATCTACAAGTAAAATGCTTTTAACAACACTATTCCATGAGATATTTTCATCAATAAAGTCTTGATTAAATGTGTACACGTTTAGATCAGATTCGGCAATATTCGCTTGTGTAATCGCTGCCTCGCCATTAAGTGAAACTGAGAATTCTGAGGAAGGAAACCTTATCGAATGAGCTTTGTTTTCGATGCATCTGAATACACCTGAAAGAGTAGATTTACCGCTACCGTTCCAACCATAAAACAAGTTGTATTTTCCGAAATCTTTGGCATTGGAATTAGTATGATTCTGAAAGATACCGAACTGCTTTAGTTTTTGTATACTTTTTATTGACATAACATCCTTGCTCTAAAATTCGTTCACTGCTCAAACTGCGTATAACGCCAAATTCAACGGCGAGTATAACGAGTCCGATGCAATTGTTTATTAAATGCTTTTACATCATTCTCGGATTTTTGTATTTGTAAATCTAACAACCTATCTTGTTTGGGTTGAATTTTTGTATGCCAATGGTGAAACCCATAAGCTGTGAAACCACCACCAAAAACAAAAAAGCAAGTAAGGTAAATACCGAGTTCAAGGTCTTTATTGGACTTGGCAATTTCAGCTTTCTGCTCATATAAAAATAATTCAAGATTTTCATCTTCGTTTAAAGTTTCTTTGGCCTTGAGAGTCTCCATTGGTATATAGCGGTCAAATGCCATGGAGTTGTAGTGCTCATGCCGTATGAAGAACATTATTGCTGTTGTAAGTAATATCAACAACCCTAATAAGGCATAGAACTTATATATGTTATCTGTTGGTAATGGAATCTTTGACTGCATCCAAATATCCTTGTGAATTTAGCATTTTATTAGTACGCATGCGCGCTTACCTCATTAGACCAGTAAAAACACGCATAATTAACTACCTCTATTGCAAAACTTATCAGCTTTCCTTCAAATGTACCATCAGGAAAAACGCGCATGTAAATTGACTTAAAAATGCTCAAAACTAATTAAGTTTGAATATGACTGTATATCCATAAGGGCTATCCATTTAGCGCCACCAGTGTCAATATGTAGTAATAAAAACTTCATCGTATTTATTAAAAGCTGGCGTTGATTCCCCTACAAATTGGGACGAATTTGTTGATTGGGTTCATGATGAACAATCTTGCATCAGCTACCTTTACGCACTTCGTTGGCCAAACGGATTCATTTGCCCAAGCTGTTCAAGCCATCAATCACCTTATCTGTTAAGTAATGGCAAGTTAAAATGTCATGCTTGTCGTTCTCAGTGTTCAGTTACATCAAGTACACTTTTTGACAAAACAAGAAACCACATGAAAAGTTGGTTTGCTGCGGTCTGGTTTATTACAAATCAAAAAAATGGTGTCAGCGATCTTGGAGTTCAAAGGCTATTAGGTCTTGGGAGTTATCAAACCGCTTGGTCATTAATGCACAATTTAAGACATGCCATGGTTGATCCTGAAAAGGACAAATTATCCGGCATCGTAGAGGTTGACGAAACACTAATAGGTGGCGTCGTTCCCCAATCATTTATTAAAAATCAATAGGGTAAGCGTAAAGCTGTAGTTTTGGTCGCTGTTGAGCTGCTATCACCCTCTGGATTTGGCCGGATACGTTTAAGGCAAGTGGAAAGTGCAACCAGAGAACATATCCATCAATTCATTCAAGATGTAATTGAATCTGGTAGTACAATTTGTAGTGATAGCTCTCAAGCATACAAACAAATAGACAAGAAAGAATATAAGCATAACCGAATAGTGCATTTAGGTTCATTTGTACCTGCACATGAAACAATGGCTGGGGTACATCGAGTCTCATCATTATGTAAAAGATGGCTTTTAGGTACATATCAAGGCGCGCTAAAAACTAAGCAACTTGATTATTATTTAGATGAGTTTACATTTCGCTTCAACAGAAGAAAGTCAGATTCTCGGGGATTATGATTCTACAGGTTGCTTGAACAAGCAATGCGTTCTAAGCCGATAACGTACCAATCAATTAAAAATCGATAACCACAATATATAGTGGTTGATTGTGCTAAGTGGATAGCCCTTGTTTACATACAGTTATTCTAGCAGTGTATAAAGAAGAAGCAAGTATCTCTCTAGCAAATTAAATCACACTTGATTATCTAACGATATCAAAAAAAGATTGCCGAGCAGGCTTATTAAAAGTCTTCTATAAATTAATAAAACACTGCTTGTCGGCAAAAATCATATTTTTTAAACGTCAGGGATGAATACCATGATAATGAAAATGATCTCCTCTTGGATTAAGCACCTTTCTAAAAAAGAAGAACTTAGGTTCAAGCAAATACAGGAAGCGGCCACAAAAAGCTCTGAAGAAAAAAAGGTCGAGGCAAAGACCAGACTTGCAGCGTTAGACCAACACAAGGCAAATATTCTTGCGATCAAGCGCTTTTCCTATTGGGATGAATACACAAAATACGGGAAGAGTGGTTTCGGTATCGAAAAGTACGATGAAAAAGTGAGTGTTCTGAAAGCCGGCTTGGAAACACTGCTTGTCGACGTGGAGAAGCCAGAGCTAGGCTATGCAAAGAGTATTGATAGGGATGCAAATGAACTCAATAGGACATTTTCTAAGGCTACTAGGATTTGAATGAAATACCCGCACCAGAGCAGAGCCAGTGGCGTAATTTGGAGCAAAGCAGTGGTAAAAGTCAATTGCAGTGGCTTGAACTGGCCAATAGCCAAAGCTTTAGCAAACACAGCGAATTGGTGAATTGGCTAAAAAGCGAATTTAGTATTGGTCATGGTAATGCCAACCTGATTGCCCACTGGGCCAAGCAGGCTGCGGCCGGTGGTGAACCCAGCCAGGATGATCTATTGGCGGCACAATACAGCGATGCCAAAATGGTATTAAAACCGATTTATGATGCCCTTATCGAGTACGTTCAAAGCCTTGGCAATGATGTAGAACTGAGCCCGAAAAAAGCCTATGTCAGCCTGAGGCGGAACAAGCAGTTTGCTTTGTTACAACCCTCAACAACCACACGATTTGATCTTGGTTTGAATTTAAAAGATGTTGAGCCTGAGGGCATATTGGAAGCATCGGGCAGTTTTAATGCTATGTGCAGTCATCATATTCGTATCAGCTCAACCGCCGACATCGACCATAGGGTTAAACACTGGCTGGCTGAAGCATATTGTCGTGGCTGAAACTAATCGAGTTTGAATGCAGAGCATATGTTACTTGCTTCTGAAAAGCTTGTATTGGGCATACTACTTCGATCTAACTGCTCATTGCTTTAGGTTTACTACAAAACGCATGTCCGTAGCTAAGTCAAAGTGGACATTGGTTTTTTAGTAAGCCTTGTTTCTGAACGACCGTTGATCGCTCGAAGCCGTCCGTCGTATCAGTCCGTATTTTTGCCGTTCGATTCAATAATTCGTTTGGTCCGTATATGGCCGAAGCCAGGTTTAAGCTGAAGGAAAAATTTATACCATTGGAAGTGGAAGTTCGCATAAAATGAGTCGTACAATCCCTTCAACGGCTAGGATGTGTCTAGGTTATTGGTGGCAATTCAATTGTCGTTGGCCTTTCGCTTTCACTCAGGAAGAGGGGCCAGTTTATTCTGATGACTTAGTGCCTTGTTGTTGATTAATCAAACTGGCGTAACTTCGCCGAAGGCGGCATAAGACTAAATTGTTGATTAGAAAAAATGCTAGATTTCAGTATATGTAGGTTTGATCACAACAACCCCATCACCACCAAAATGTTTTATCGTTATTAGTTGACAAGATTTATGGAAGGTTGATATTTTCAGGTCTCTTTTAAATATATTTTTCAATTTTAACCTCCGATTATTCTTGAGTTCTGTGAAACCAATTTTGTTGCATGGTTGCATTCAATTCTTGATATATACTGCTGAATTTAACAAAGTCCCCCGACATTTGTTAAATTAAAGTTTATGCCGCATCCTGAAACTCACCAGCCAAACTATTAGCATTAATAATTAATGGCGGTAGCCATTTGAAATTAAACTTACGCGAATTACTGTTTCTTTTTCCTGACCAGAATCCATGCCAATGAGCGCTTCGTATATGGGGCGTCATATTTTTATTTTTTCCACCCTTAAAATCAGTATCTACATTTAGCGACTTAGCCAAATCTTTACCGACATTCCAAATTGTAGATTTTTTGGGAGGGAAAAAGCGTAAACCTTTTTTTGTATTTCGAAGCGTTGGATTATTTGGAGGAAATTTTTCTATCTGCTCAATATCGGGTTCATCACTGCACAAGTAAAGTAAAAGTGAAATGCATTGATGGGCTACCTGACACATTAATTTCTTAGCATTTCTAACAATTAGATCGTCATTATAAAGGTCATTTATTTCATCCGTTTCAGAAAAACAAAGTGCCCTTTGCTTATTAGATTCAGACCACGTCCGCTCAATCGATTCTTCTACAGACCAATCCCCTAAATGTAAAATGAGTGGAACTAAACCATTTTCCTGGTCCAGTAAAAATCTAATCTCGGCACGGCCTGTAGCAATGTCATGCTCTAAATGAGCAAAAAATCCAAATTGATTTTTGTCTGAGGGAGTTTCAATATAAACACACCATTGCGGCAATCTAAATAGTACATCAGCAGGTATATTTCTGCTTATTTTGGTATTGCGTATTGATTCATATAAAGTATCAGTAAATTTATATATACCTTGTGTATACCGCCATGCATCAAGAGCTGCCAACATTGAAATTTCACAAGAGAAGTTTAAAGAAAGGCGATTATATTGTGTTGATACAATAGCTGCATGAGCGGCCATTGGCGTTAAGCACCAGTCAGGCCAATCGGGTAAATCGATGCCTTTACCTTTGCGAATATATTGAAGTGATTTCCAGGCACCTGGATATTTTTTTGTTGCTTCATTTAAATGCTGAACTGGCCGGGGTAATATGTTTTTAACTTGCATAATTTTCCTATTATATCTGGTTGTCGTTTTGTGAGGGATTTCACTAAAACCAACTGCTTTCTTGGTAAACTAGTCAAGTTGAAGTCAGATTCCCATTTGATGCATTTTAATTTTTCTAATTAAATCACATGGTTGTTGCGACATCCAAACTTGCATTTGTGCCTCACCATTATGAATACTAGATATTTGTTCTTGTACCTTGGATAAAAATTCAATCGTCAGTTCTGGTGACATTGTAACTGCTCGTAACACTTTAATTTCTTTAGTTGTACTATCAACTATATGCACATTAATTAATAACCGCTGCTTATTATTTTCAATATTGTGTAATTGAATATCTTTAATAATCCTGGCATCAAATGGGCTATCAAGTGTTAACACTGGCCTGCCTTTATTGTCATGAAATTGCCATAGCAATAATATTGCTCCATTCTTTGCTAGTATACCGCAGGAAATATTACATCTTCGTAAAGCCAAAGCTTCCAGTTTATCGATCCCCTTCATCATAATAATTAATCTATTTGAGGCTCTCAAAAACTCAGCACACGCCCCGTCCTGTACTGGTAGCTGTAAATGATATTTTTCACCAACTACCAAGTAGTTTAAAGAATCGTTTGTAAAACTTTTTGCTACTTGAAAATTTTGTTTTTTTAATGGTTCGAATTCAATTTCGGACATGGTTTTTCCTTTTTATTTTAAGATGCACTTTTCAATGCGATTAGTGATGCCATAGTATTGAGTGATATGATTTTAGTTAGCTGTTCTTGAGAAGTAGTCGTCTTACGTGTTAATGAAAGACTGATGCCTTCGATAATTTTTCGTTGAGTCATTTAAATCCTAAAATAATTAAAAAAGTTGTTGACAGGGTATTTACACATGTATTAATATACAAGCATAGTTAACACTCTTTTATCATAAAAACATTTCGCGAAAAGTCAAGCTTTTTCTATTTTTTTCTTCGCGTGCGTGAACTCATTCCCACTAATTCAGCGTATTAAATCTTCTTTTAAATTATTTTAAGATGGTTGATTTTCAATGTTTGAAGTCTCAACTCCTATTTCAATCTAAGCCAAGCAGGCTGGGGGAAGTGGACCAATTTCAAATGAAAAAATGGCTTTATACTTCCTAATGCCGTTCACTTAAAGTGAGCGGCATTTTTTCTTTTTGCCACAGGGTACTTGTTTTTACTGACTTTTAAGCACCTTGGATAACTTCGTTCTCGTTCACCCTCCAACTTAAACTGTTTGGCATTTCTCTCTATATCTAAAATGAGTTTGGGGACATTGCCTGGTGCATATAACGGCATATGGGTGAGTTTATTAATAATATGAGATGAAGCATCTCGAAAACTGAGCTGATTTGGAAATACGCTTTTAAGCGATTTCGCCATTAATATCATTTTATAACGTATTAAATTATAAGCTAATAATAACCCCCATAACTTCTGGTGTATCAGCTCTGGAAGGTTGCTTCTCAGCGTAAATCGAGTTTCTAGCATATATTGCTTCATTTCTCGATAACCCAGCTCTATCTCCCAGCGATGGGCATATAAATCAACAATCTCAGCACTCGGATAGGCCATAGGATCAAGCATTTAACTGAGAATGCTGACTTGCTTCCCTTTTACCTGACGAGTGGTTAATCTGGCTTCTATTGTCAATGGAAGTTCAGGGCGCTTCTTTCTTGATTGAGGTGTGGTACTCAGCTTCACCAGTTTATCGTGCTTACCTAAGCTGCGGATTTCTTCATATTGAGTGTCTTTTTTTAATGGCAATAACCAGTGAGTATTGACACCTTTTAACTGCCAATCATGTAATAAACCGAGCGAATAAAAGCCCTTATCAAATAAGGTCAAACTGTTGTCAGGCACACGTTTGATAAGCTTAGCGGCTAAGATCATTTCATTTTCAGCAACACTGTCAAAGGCGCTATCTACGAGTAAATGGCTACTGAGCTCCATCATGCAAACCATTCGAACTTGCGGGTAACCTGACTCACTTGCTTTGTTTGCTGTGCGCGCAAAAGCTGCGCTATTTTCTTTCGTTTCAGGAGTTCGCCATACCACGCCATCAACACCAAAGTGGTTCAAACCACACCAATGAGGATGTTCAGCGCGTTGATGTCAAGTGGCGGCTGAACGATAGAATATATCGCGCACCACATTACTACCCAACTTTTTTCTAGCCTGTGTTACAGCACTTGTAGCGACATAATCAACTTCTTGTGGTAGCACAATATCAAGCTTGTTAATCAATTGACGAACGGATTCATTGCGAAATAAAGACATACCAATAACAGCCCAAACCATAGCATCCATGGGAAGTTTTCGTCGTCTTAATGTGGCAACACCGTTGGAGTCTAGACAAGATTGAATAATATCGGGCTCAAGGACATCAGCAAGGCATGAGAATTCAGTCTGGCGGTTAATTGAAGTGCGGGCAAGAGCTTCTGAAAGTTCCATAAAAAAATCCGATAATGAAGATTATCGGATTTTGGCAGACTGAAAAGATCGGTCAAGAGATCGGTTTATTTTTTTATAACTTCAGTTCTTAACTGATCGGCATTAGGAGTTATTCCGGTCTTTTTTTATATAAAAAATGGAAATCCTTTTCCATAAAATATCATGCATTAACATGATCCGAGTCTTTGTGGTTTTCTTGGGAGCACCTACAAAGAAGCTCAAGATAATCCCTTATCTGGTTGATGAAACTTTTATTAGTTACGACCAGTGCACGTGGGTTATTTTCCAATGACCATCCGCTTGTTTAATTAACACAAGCGTTTCCATGGTCATTGAGTCAATACTTTTACCTTTATATTCACCTTGGGCGTGACTTATTGACGTTGAAATAGCAATGTCACCCGTAATCGTTATTTGGTGTTCTTTTGCCGTTATGGTTAACCCTTTTAAGTAGGCCATATCCGCAAGCATGTGATGATTGGCATACTCCGTAAGTGAACGTTCTACTTTTCCACCTTCATAAATTTGCACATTGGCTGCTAATGACTGCCTAACAATAGCCTCATTGCCCATTTGCAATGCAGCATGAAATTGTTTGACGACATTACCCGCGGCGGAATCAACACCGATAAACGCTTTTTGTTCTATAGGGTGAGTTTCATCATCATGGGCGAAGCTCAATGAGCTTTGTCCTGCTGACATCAGTAATATCCCGGTCGTTATGAGTATTGTTAAAGGGCTATTATTCATTTTTATCTCTCTGTTAATTTATAGTGATTATCCAAGGCTCATAGGACCTAGTACGCTCGAAAGTACCGCTGTTGTCGCTAATATCAGTACTGCTATTAATGCTTCTAATCCAATCGATTTTTGTAGTTTTTGTTTTGCGAGTGATGGGTTCGCAATCGTTAATTTCGGTACTAAAACCAATTTATGCCATGCTGCTATAAGTAAAATGATAGCCACCAAACAGAGCTTGATGGTGACCGCAATACCATAATCGGAACTGAATAATTCAGTGGGACTATCAAACAACATCCACACCATTCCCATGCCTGAAAGCAACACTAGAATGACAATCACTATGCCTAAACGACCAAATGTATCCATGACATTTTTTATGACGATGTTGTCATCGGTGCTACATAATTTCCATAATGGATAAAAAGCGCCTATCCAACTGCCAATGATCAACACGTGTATCAATATTAAGCCTTGAGCAAGCAATCCCAGTTCAGTGCTATGGCCTATAAAAGTAAACGTAACAGCAATTAACAGACAGCTGAGAATCGCTAATACCGCAGAAAACGTTTTGATATAGCGGTTCTTATGAAACAGTAAACTACTAGCCACGAGCATTAACCCAAAGCCGATTAAGCGCCAAAGCACCGTTTGCCCTACCTGGGTTGGCCACAGAAAAGCATGCATCTGCGCATCGAATATTCCCATCAAGCCGTTTTCAGCAAAACCCCCTACTTGCGCAAAATAATTGATACTAACGGCAATCAACCCCAAAACAGCACCAAGGCCGGTATATTTTGCAACGCTAATGCCGAGGTTCGGTTGACCCTTAATGAGATATTGCATCAATGTGCCGCCAATAACGGCGGCAACACTAAGATAAATAACCCATTTAGTTATCAACACCGATATTTCAAATACGGTTAATATCATGTTTACTCATCCACTTATTGATGTGCAGTGTGCTCACTAGTCTCATGCTCCATCGTCATAGGCGGTGCACTGTGAGTGTTCATACCAGAGTTATGTAGCATAAAGCTCATGTTGCCTTTCATCTTATGACCGTCGTCACCCATGATCATCCAGTTAACTGTATAATTAGCTGCACTTAATACTGGTAGACCGAATGAGAATGCTGCTTGACTGGTCGCACCTGAAGGTAATGTTAACGGTACACTTTGCTGCTTCTCATCTTGCATTGTTAATTTGACCAAACGTACCGGAGCTGTAAAGGTCAGTTCAAGCTTTGTTGGGGCTTGACTTAGCATTGCTCCGTTAGCGGGCATAGAACTGCCCAGTCCGACATGAGCGAATGCTGAAGCACTAAGAAATAGACTTGTTACGACTAAAACACTGTTAAATAATTTCATAATATTTCCTTTTATATTGTTTATAACGATCGAAAAAAGATTTAAATAAATAATTAAATATCGGCTTAGCTAACATCTTAGCGCCAAGCCTTCGAACTGAGTGTAAGAACTAGTTTTAGAATTAGGTTTTAGAACCACGCTCTAAAACCAATGACAAACTGGGTTTCTTGTGTATCTTCCCCTTCACTTCGGGCGTAATCGGCGGTATTACCGAGCTTCTGACGCCAATCCACACCGATATAGGGTGCGAACTCTCGAACAATCTCGTATCTCAATCGCAGCCCTGCACTGACGTCAGATAAGCCTGAGCCTATTCCAAGTTCTGCATCGTCTTTACCAAATAAATTAACTTCTACTTCAGGTGTGAGTATCAATTTTTGAGTGATTAACAGTTCATATTCTGCACTCAAACGCATAGCCGTACGGCTTTGTTCACCTATGAATAAAGCCGCGTCAATATCAAAGAAATATGGCGCTAACCCTTGAACCCCAATCACAGCCCAATTACGGTTCGGCGTCGGTTTGATATGGGTTTTAATACCGAATTGTACATCCCAGTATGGTGCGATGGCCGTACTGTAAAGAGCCTGAATTTCAAGGTCTTGCTTATCACTATTTGAATATTCACCTTCTGTTTTAAGCCACAACTTATTCAAATCGTAACCTAACCAGGCTTGTGCACTAAACTGGGTAGGATCTTGCGGATCCACGCCTTTTTCAAATTGATCCAGCATGACTTTTGTTAATAATGGATCATCATTACCGCCGGCAAACACAGCTGAACTGGTCAATGTGGCGCTCAGACTCAACAGTCCCAAGGCCATTAAATTCGTTTTATTCATCTGTGTTCCCCTTATTTCACCACTACTTTTCTGAACATGCCTGGCATGTGGAATAACAAGTGGCAATGATATGCCCATTGCCCTTTGGCATCGGCGGTGACTAAGTAACTGATCTTAGAGCCCGGCTGAACTAATACCGTGTGCTTACGCGGAATAAAATCAGGGTCGCCTGTCTCTAACTCACTCCACATACCATGCAAATGCATAGGGTGAGTCATCATCGTGTCGTTCACTAAGGTGATCCGCAGTCTTTCTCCGTATTCAAACTCTAATGGCGCGGCGTCCATAAATTTCACCCCATTTACAGACCACATGTATCGGTTCATATTGCCGGTTAAATGCAGTTGAATTTCGCGGCTAGGTTGGCGCGTGTCGTAGGTAGGATGTAAGCCTTTAATATCGCCATAAGTTAATACTTTGCGATTAAATTGTTGTTGATGGTCACGCAGTCCTATCCCGGGATCGTGTAAACCACTTTTTGGGGCATCGGCACGCATATCCACTTGTGGGCCGAACTCGGTGTTAATGTGTTTAATTTCATTGTTACTGCCAAAGCCTGCAAGCCCTAGTCCTGAGACTGTCGCTTTCGCAGCGTCCATAGCCATTTTGCTGTGATCCATGCCTGACATATCACCGCCACCCATAGCCATCTTGCTGTGGTCCATGCCTGACATCTCACCGCCGTCCATAACCATCTTGCTGTGGTCCATGCTAGGCATATCACCGCCGTCCATAGCCATCTTGCTGTGGTCCATGCCTGACATATCACCGCCGCCCATAGCCATCTTGCTATGATCCATGCCTGACATATCACCGCCACCCATGTCCATTTTGCTATGATCCATACCACTCATATCCATGCCCATATCACTGTGGCCAAGGACTGGCCTTGGATCCATTGGGGGAATAGGAGCATGTAAACTGGCATCTGAGGTAAGGTTACCTACCGTAAAGCCGGTGCGGTCGATACTCTGAGCAAAAATACAATAGGCATTATCAACCTCTGGCTCAATAACCACATCATAGGTTTCAGCAACACCTATTCGAAATTCATCCACAGAAACCGGTTGAATGTTCTGACCATCACTGGCGACAACACTCATTTTGAGACCCGGTATACGCACATCAAATATGGTCATCGCAGAACTATTTATAAAGCGTAAGCGCACCTTCTCACCTTGTTCAAACAACCCTTGCCAGCCCTGTTGCGGAGGATTGCCATTCATTAAATAGGTGTAAGTTGAACCCGTAACATCAGATATGTCTCTGTCACTCATGCGTGCGTTATTCCACAGCGAACGAGCGTTCCACGTATTGGCTAAGCCATTTTTATTCACGTCAGAGAAAAAATCCATTACCGTACGCTCACGGTAATTATAGTAATCGGCTTGTTTCTTTAATTTGGCATAAATGTTTTCAGGGGCTTCGTCAGACCAATCAGACAGCATGATCACATAGTCACGGTCATATATGACCGGATCGGGGGTCGCAGGATCAATCACAATAGCACCGAATAAACCGGTTTGTTCTTGATAGCCTGAATGACTGTGATACCAATATGTGCCACTTTGCTGGACGGTAAATTGATACTCAAATGTTTCACCGGGTTTAATGCCATCAAAGCTAAAGCCAGGCACACCGTCCATTTCGGTGGGTAAAATAATACCGTGCCAGTGAATAGAGCTATCATGGTCGAGATTATTTTTTACTCTTAAGGTGACTGTTTCACCTTCTTTCCAACGTAATAACGGCGCGGGCAGTAATTGGTTGACCACAGTGGCCCGAGCAGATTTTCCGGTAAAATTAACCATTTTATAGTCAATTGATAAGTCGAACACTTTGCCAGAAAGCTGGCTCAACGATTGGCTTAACACATTGGCAATGGCATTTTTAGGGAAAGGGATCGACATCAATGCCAACATGGCGGATGCACCAAACACAAACTGGCGTCGGCTGTTGTTCAGTTCACTGTTTGTCGTTTGTATCATGGGTTTTATCATGTATTGCGATTTCATTGCACAGACTCCTCAAGCGAGTTCACTTGGGCGTAAACCTGGCTACTGCCATCTTTTTTCAACAGTAATACTTGATATGGCATAAATTTATCTTGGTACTCCATACCAGGGCTGCCCACAGGCATAGCGGGTACGGTTAGGCCGATAGCATCTTTAGGGGGGGAGGATAAAAAACGACTAATGAATTTTGCAGGGATATGCCCTTCAAACACATAACCTTGAGATGACACTGCGGTATGGCAAGATTGCATTGAAGCAGGAATACCCTTTGACTGTTTAAACTCATAAAGGTTGTTAATATTATGGGCATTAACACTAAATCCACGCTCACTAATATGCGTTAGCCATTTCTCACAACAGCCACAATTGGCGTCTTTATAAACAGTGAGTAATGGCTCCGTAGTGCCGGGCTCTGCTGCATGGGCAGGTAACATCACTCCCATAATTTGCAGAATAAAAATAGTACCTATGACACGAAAAAAACTAATAGAATTGCGATATAGAGCAGACATAACATTGCCTCCAAATCAAATTTCTTGACAATAAACAACGTGGTTTAATGCCAGTTTATTAACTGAAAAAGTTAAAAAATTGAAACTACATGATTGGCTAGGACAGTTAGCAAAAAAAAGGCGTAACTGTGCCTATGTTAGGCAAATATTGGAGGACGGTATAAAGATGAAAAATACTGAGGCATTAGTGCCGAGGTAAACATTGTTGCAGAATTAACTAAGCTGACTTCTGATTTAAGCGTTGGCATTGCCATCGTTAAAGCGACTGATACACATGAGCCGACAGGACAATGGCACGCTTGGGCGCAGCAACTATCATCCGCACCATCATTCATATCCATGTTCATTTGCATACTTGCGTCATGACATGCTTTACCATTTTCAGCAGGCATATTTGAAGTCGTCATTGAACTCATTGGCATAGTACCAGGCATAATCACAGACGCAAAAGTTTGACCGACAAACGTCAGTAAAACAAACATCATGATTAGGTGGATTCTATGCAAAATATATCTCCAATGATTATCAAATAATAGTAGTGAAAAATACTGAGTTTAGCAATGACAGTTTATTTAAAAAAACATAAATAAAAACCACATTCTAATATCAAAAAAATATAATTAAAATCAATTAAATATAAAAAAATAACGATGCAATATTTTTATCTGCATCGTTATCCTAATCAACTAAATACTATCGTTCCTCATGTTTCAATTGAGTACGACGCCATAAAAAGAATACAACAGGAACAATTAATAGTGTCAATATTATTGCACTGACCATTCCGCCTACCATTGGCGCAGCAATTCTACTCATCACCTCAGAACCAGTTCCAGTACCATAAAGGATCGGTAATAACCCTGCTATAATTGCTGCTGCGGTCATCATTACAGGACGAACACGCATACCTGCACCTTGAATAACTGATTGAGTCAACTTTAGTTCATCAAATTTTTCTAACTGCTGTGAACTATGATCAATCGCTTCTCTATAGGCTTGATTTAAATAGACAAGCATTATGACACCAATTTCTACAGAGACCCCTGCCAGTGCAATAAAACCAACCCCTACAGCAACTGAAAAGTTGAAACCTTGTATATACATTAACCAGATGCTACCGACCATGGCAAAAGGCAATGTACCAACAATAATTCCGACTTCAACAACATTGCGGAAATTCATGAACAATAAAATAATGATAATAAATAAAGTCAATGGTACTACGTAAGTCAGCTTCGCCTTAGCTCTTTCCATATACTCATATTGACCAGCCCACGTAATAGAGTAACCAGCGGGTAATACCAATTTATCATTCACAACTTTTTGGGCTATTTCAACATAACTACCGATATCGACATCTTCAATATCGATATAAGCCCAACCATTAAGGCGAGCATTTTCACTTTTAATGCCTGGAGGTCCATTTTCGATAACTATATCCGCTACATCCCCTAAAGAAATCCTCAAACCTTGAGGAGTGATAATAGGCAATAAAGCTAATGCTTCAGGTGAATTACGATAATCCTGAGGATAACGTAAATTAATAGGATATCGTTCTAATCCTTCAACAGTTTGTGAAATATTCATACCACCGATAGCTGTGGCCACGACCTGTTGAACATCCGCTATATTTAAACCATACCGAGCAGCATTCTCCCTCTGGATATCAACTTTAATATAACGTCCACCTGCAACCCTCTCAGCGTATACTGACGCAGTCCCTTTAACATCTTTAAGGATTTCCTCTAATTGTTTACCAATTTTCTCAATTTCCTTGAGACTAGGACCTGCAATTTTAATCCCTACAGGCGTTTTGATCCCTGTCGCCAACATGTCAATTCGGGTTTTAATTGGCATTACCCATGCGTTCGTCACGCCGGGTAACTTTACTAATGAGTCTAATTCTTGTTTCAGGCTCTCAGTAGTCAGGCCTTCTCTCCACTCACTTTTGGGCTTAAGCTGAATAAACGTTTCCACCATAGTTAGAGGTGCAGGATCCGTTGCCGAGTCTGCTCTGCCAACCTTGCCAAATACGGTTTTAACCTCGGGCACAGTGTAAATTAACTTATCCATTTGTTGCACTAACTGGCGTGCTTTACCAATAGAAATACCAGGGTAAGTTGTCGGCATATACATTAGATCACCTTCATCTAATGGAGGCATAAACTCACTACCAATTTTATTTAACGGCCACACACCAATAGCTAAAACGAAAAGAGCAAATATGAGTGTAATCTTAGGAAAAGCCAGTACTTTTTTCAAAACAGGCATATACACAGCAGTTAAGAGTCGATTGACTGGGTTTTTGTGTTCAGGTAGTACTTTCCCTCGAATAAAGTATCCCATTAGCACTGGTACTAAGGTAATAGCTAACGCTGCCGATGCAGCCATTGCGTAAGTTTTAGTAAACGCAAGCGGTGAAAACATCCTCCCCTCTTGGGCCTCGAGGGTAAATACAGGTAAAAAACTAACAGTAATAATCAGTAGACTAAAAAACAATGCAGGGCCAACTTCGCTGGCAGAGCGTGCAACGATCTGCCATCGGTTTTCAGGCGTCAATGGCGTTCGTTCCATATGTTTATGCATATTTTCAATCATGACGATGGCACCATCGACCATGGCACCAATTGCAATAGCAATACCACCTAAAGACATGATATTGGCATTTAAACCCTGCAAGTGCATGATAGTAAAAGCGCTTAGAATCCCTACAGGCAAACTAACGATCGCCACAAGCGAAGATCTTACATGCGCCAAAAAGACCATACAGACCAAAGCAACGACTAAAAATTCCTCTAACAGTTTAAAACCTAAGTTTGATACGGCTCTCTCAATCAAACCACTGCGATCGTAGACGGTCACAACTTCCACGCCCTCAGGAAGGCCTTTCTTCAATGTCTCTAATTTAGCTTTAACGCCATCAATAGTCTTTTGTGCATTTTCACCAAATCGCATCACAATAATGCCGCCGACCGTTTCGCCTTCACCATTGAGATCGACTACACCTCGGCGCATTTGCGGTCCAGTGCCTATATCCGCAACATCTTTTAGCAGTAATGGGGTGCCCTTATTGTTGACGCCTAAAGGAATATTGCCGATATCTTCCTTATTCTCAAGATACCCTGTTGTGCGAACCATATATTCTGCTTCAGCGATTTCGACAACTGAGGCACCAATCTCTTGATTACCGCGGTTAATAGCCATTTGAATAGCCGTTAAAGGTATTCCAAAGGCACGCAATTTATCAGGGTCTACCTTAATCTGATACTGTTTTACCATCCCACCTAGAGTGCTCACTTCAGACACGCCTGGGACAGTTTGTAATTCATACTTTAAAAACCAGTCCTGTAGACTGCGTAACTCACTAATATCGTGCTTACCTGTTCTATCGACGAGTGCATATAAATATACCCAGCCCACTCCTGTTGCATCTGGTCCTAATTGAGGCTTTGCATTATCAGGTAACGTTGAAACGACTTGGCTGAGATATTCCAACACACGACTACGAGCCCAATATAAATCCGTTTCCTCATCGAAGATGACATAGACATATGAATCACCAAAAAATGAGAAGCCCCTGACCGTTACTGCACCTGGCACAGACAGCATAGCGGTCGTTAATGGATAAGTGACTTGATCTTCAACCACTTGAGGGGCTTGACCTGGATAACTTGTTTTAATGATTACCTGAACGTCAGATAAATCAGGCAAAGCATCAATAGGGGTATTTTTAAGTGAAAATAAACCCGCGCCGACTAGAATGGCACTGGCAAGCAAGACAAAAAATCTGTTCGCAACAGACCAACGTATAATTGATTCAATCATGGCTATTCTCCCAACTCCATTCCTGAATGATCAGCTTGATGTGTTGTGTTAGAAACATCATCTGTGGTTTTGGGATTGTGTATATTTATCACTTTGACCGCGCCATCTGATGTTTTTTCTAATTCAATATGAAGCACAGCACCAACGGTAAATACAGAGAAATCCACACTGTCATCGACGGTAAAGTCCATGGTCATTTGTGGCCATTCCCATTTACTGACCGCTTGATGATCGACATTAATCATACGATGTGCAGCCATTAAACTATTTACTTTTGCTTCTACCCAAGCGGTATCAGAAGTGATGGCTTGGATATTTTCTTGCTCATCTTCAGGTGCCGTCATACGTTTAAGATCAGAGGTTTTATTTGATTCAGAATCCAATAAAAATTGTGCAGATGAGACGACAATATCTCCCTTATACAGCCCTGATTCAATTTGAATGCTGTCATCATCTGAACGCCCTAACGTTACCGCTACAGATTTATATTTACCTTCACCGAGGGCAAGTACAACTCGATCAGAGTTTCCTGTTCTAATAACAGCCTCCCTTGGTAACAGTAATACGTCCTCTTCACTTCGTGTTTTTATCGACACTTGTGCAAACATGTTTGGCTTTAATTTGGCATTGGAATTATCGAAACGCAATCTCACTTTTAGCGTTCTTGTTTTACTGTCTAAGGTCGGATAGACGTAATCTACTTTGCCCTGCCACAATTGACCAGGCAAATAATCTAACTTCATTTCAACAGCTTGCCCAACTTTAACCATATTACTTTGGCGTTCAAAAATCTCGGCTTCGACCCATACTTGTGATAATGAACCAATTGAAAACATTGTCATACCCGGTTTAACAAACGATCCTTCTCGTATATTCAAATTATCAATAACACCACTTTGAGGAGCATAAAATGTAATATTTTGTTTGACCGTTCTATTCTTACGTAGTGCTTTAATCTCCGAGTTTGGTATTAATAGCGCTTTCAACCGTTCTTCAGATGCTGTAATCAAACGTTGATCTTTTCGATTTAAAGCTAATAACATTTCCTCTTGTGCATTAACTAATGCTGGAGAGTAAATTGAATATATAGGTTGCCCTTTAATGACAGGATCACCAGAAGCTTTGACATAAAGTTCTTCAATCCAGCCTTCGACTCTTGGATTAGTATGAATAAGATGATCTTGATCATACTGGACATAGCCCACTGTTTTAATATTATTTTGTAGTGTTCCTAAAGTGACTTCAGTTGTGCGAACACCAAGTTTATTAATCACCGCGGGTGAAATTGTAATTGCACCCGGTCCAAAATCTGTCGAGCCAGTTGCGTCTTCGTAGACTGGTATCAAATCCATCCCCATGGGTGATTTCCCGGGTTTATCGCTACGGAAATTAGGATTCATAGGTGCGACCCAATATGAAGGTTTTGCTTTTTCACTATCTTTTGAATCGTTTTGATTCTGTGATGGATATAGAATTGTTGCACTAATACCAGTAAGGATACCGATAACTAATATGCTGATCATTTTCAAATTACTGTTCATTTTACTTCTCCATCAACATAAGATTTGCGTGAGATACTAACTGGACCCACTTTAGGGGTAAAAAAATAATTCAATTGAACTTTAACTTTCTGTAAATCAACGTTAATGGCCAAAGCATCTAATTGAGTATTTAATTGAGCAATGAGGGAACGTACAACTTCAGCGAAATCACCTTTATCATTTGTGTAGGCTGTAAGTGAAGCATCTGCTTGATCTTGCATCTGAGGTAATAATAAATCGTTATAGAGTGTCTGACGTTGTTCCAATTTTAGAAGTTGTGCTTTAGCCGTACCATATGACGCCATCATGTTACGAAGCAGCAACCATTTTTCAGTTTTAATAGATTCAGACTGATAAATGGCGGCTTGAACTTGCTTATCTTGTTTTGAAGAAGTAAATATTGGTAAATCAAAGCTCACACCAATAGATAACAAGTCATCGCGGGAATTACCCATAGGATCATTGCCTCGATAACTGTAACCAGCATTTACGCCCCATTCAGGCTTATACAATTGTTTTTTTAACTCAACACCTTTTCTACTTGATTCTATTCGCTGCTCTAAAGCCGAAAGTAATGGATGAACAGCAAACGCTTCATACAGAGTTTGTTTGTATTGCTGGCTGTTTTCCTCATCAAGATAAAAATTCGGATTCGTTAACTTAATTTGAGGAAGTATATTGGGGACGTTAAACGTAGACAATAACAGGCCATAATCTTGTTCATAACCTGTTTGATATTCATCAATAAATGCCTTACCAACCCATTCAGATAATTTTTGTTTGAACATATCCTCTTGTTGAGCCAAAACAGTCAGCTTATCTTCAAGACGGGTCACCTCTAATTGAGCGCGTATAATATCCTGCTGGTTAGAGTTAACTAAAGCAGATGAATATCCTGCTTTAACAACATCTGATAGTTGTTCAAATAAGTTCCGATTGCGCTCAATCAGTGCAATGCTCTCTTGCGCTTTATATACATCAAACCAAATTTGAGCAGTGGTGACGCTTAACTTTGCTCGTCTATCTTGTCTTAAGAACGGATATTGCTCAGCCGTTAACTCAAGTTGTTGTTGACGTAAACTTAAGCTATCCCCACGGGGAAACATTTGAGTGACACCAATTTTCATTTGAGTCATTGCTTCTTGTCCAAAATCAAAAGTGTTTATGGACAAATTAGCTAAACCAACACTGATTTTTGGATCTGGTAAGGTTCCTGCCGCTATGCTTTCAGATTTAATAGCATCTTGTTGAAATTGATTACTGACTAACCAGGGATCGTTCGACTGAGAGAGATAAACGGCTTCTTCCAGTGATAATGTCTGTACTGGTTCTGCCGCATATACCGCAGCGCTAATACCAATAAAGGACATCACTACTATTAGAATATATTGAGTGTAAATTTCACCCAATTTCTTGTAAATTAAAGACATAAAGCCTCCAAATTAGTTACCAATGCTCGAATTGAATTCGAACAAAGGTAATATCTTGTTAATTTATTTTAAAAAAGATAAATGAACAGGAAGACGATCGAAAATTGATCAAGCCTTTCCTATCTAACAAGAAAATATTGGAGGACGATATAAAGAAGAGTTATATTGCGGAGTTGTATTTTGAGTCAAACCAGATATAAAACTACTCAAACTTGAGATGGTTACTGATTGGACAATTTTCATTTCAAGAGCAATTGAAAAGCAAGTACCTATCGGACATTCACATTGATTATCACAACAATCAGGAATGTCAGCGGTAGATGTTTTAACGGCATCAACATCTGATGTTAATTGGTGATGGCAAGCGTTAGTCGCAGCGGTATTCACTGGATTTGATTTACTTAACATTGAATTCATATCAGAGGGGCATGGCAAAATCACAGACGCAAAAGCTTGACTGACAAATGTCATCAAGATAAGCATCACTGTGATAATTCTCATACGATTCAAGACAGGCTCCAATGTTATTAATTGTGTTAATTTTAACTCTACTTGCCTAAATAATCCTAGTTAACTGTAGTGTTTTTTCACTTTAAACCACTGATACTTGAGATAGATCACACTTCGAAAGCTCTAACTAAAAGATAGTCAGTATCGATAAAAATTAACATCTAATTGTCTTAACTTATCTTGGATCCTGGTGGGGGTTTGTGGCAACTATGTGGTTGATGATTTGCATTATCTTTGATGTTTTGATCCACAAATTGGTAGTAACTTTCCTTCACATGAGTCCACCAATCGTTATGAATATTAGCACCATGCTTTCTGATAACCGCTTCAATACCTTCTAAATTGATATGGCTGGCATCATAGGTTAGATAAATAGATCCCGATTTGTCATTATAAATCACTTCGTCTATGCCAAACAGTTTGTCTATCTCAGTCTTTAATGCTTCTAAATTTTGATTATCTACTCCAGTTAATCTTAGGTTTCTGACAACTAAAGTCGCTTCTTTAACGCCCGGTCTATGTTCAAAATCACTCATAATGTCTCTCTTAATCATTAACTCATCATTTTTCTGATGATTTAGGAAAAAAGTAATTAATAAAAAACGGCCAATTTTCTAACCTAGACTGTAAACAGCTTAGGTTAGAATCAAGATATTGATTGCAAAGTTAAAAATGCTCATTTTAATACTGCTATTATCTTCATCATTGATACCAAAATATTGAAAAATACGCATGGATATCTAGTGTTTACTCAACAATCAATACACCCTTATACATTTGCATCTGACAATGAAATGGATACTCACCCTTTTCCAGTGCCGGTAATGATATCGTCGTGGGCTTATCCAGCGCTAAATCCTGGCTAATCTCCAAGTCGGGTAGCAAGACTGTGGCTGAACATCCGGATTTATCTTGGCGTAAAAAGGTTATCTCTGTTGGTGTATTAGCCGAAATTTTAATTCGTGCAGGCGTATACACACCGTCTTTAACCAGTATCAATGTACTAGCGTCAACACTAGAATCCTTTGTCGGTTTATATAGCCAAAACCACCAAATGATAAAACCGATTAATGCGATACACAGTAAATTAATTAACATATTGAAGCTCCTAGTGTTCTTTGGCTTTAAACAAACGTAAACGGTTAGCGTTACTCACTACGGTAAGTGATGAAAAGGCCATCGCAGCGCCGGCAATCACTGGATTTAGCAAAATACCAAAAACAGGGAAAAGCACACCTGCTGCTAAGGGAATACCCGCGACGTTGTAAATAAACGCGCCAAACAAGTTTTGTTTAATGTTGCGCAGCGTTGCTTTACTAATGGCTATCGCATCGGCTAAGCCATGAAGTGATCCGCGCATTAAGGTAACATCAGCGCTTTCTATCGCCACATCAGTGCCTGTTCCAATAGCAAAGCCAACATCGGCTAACGCTAATGCGGGGGCGTCATTAATCCCATCGCCGGTCATACCAACCACTTCATTTTGTTGCTGAAGTTCAGCCACTTTATTGGCTTTATCTTCTGGCATGACTTCTGCGAAAAAATCATCAATACCAACTTTTTTAGCCACTGCGGCGGCGGTCGCTTTATTATCCCCGGTTAACATAATCACTTTGATGCCACTGCGTTTCAGTCTCGCAATCGCTTCGATTGAATCAGGCTTTATCGGATCTGATACCGCAATAATGGCCAGTAATTGCCCTGCAAGCGCTAAATACATTGGTGTTTTAGCATTTTCAGCTAACACTTGGGCCTTAGCTTCATTGAATCCAATATCAATATTTTTGTCTTGCATTAATTTTAGATTACCAAATAATAATATCTGGCCATCCACTTCAGCTTCTACACCTTTACCTGAAATGGCATTGAAGTGCTCAGTGTCAATGGCTTCAATACCTCTATCATTCGCACTTTCAACAATAGCTTGCGCGAGTGGATGTTCGGAGTGACTTTCAATTCCAGCAGACAAGGCAAGTACCTGCTCTTCACAGTCTGCATTAACCAAAATAATATCGGTAACTTGCGGTTTACCTTCGGTAATGGTGCCGGTTTTATCTAATATCATGGCGGTTATTTTAGACGCTGTTTGCAATGCTTCACCGTTACGAATAAGCACCCCCGATTCAGCTGCCTTACCAACGCCGACCATCACTGACATTGGCGTTGCAAGTCCTAACGCACAAGGACAAGCAATAATTAATACTGTTGTTGCAGACACGATGGCAAATACACTCGACGGCTCAGGGCCAAAGTTAAACCACACCATGGCACTGACTATAGCGATGATCATAATAGCGGGCACAAAGTAAGCGGCTATGACATCTGCTAAACGTCCAATCGGCGGCTTAGAGTTTTGCGCCCGCTTGACCATACTAATAATGCGCGCCAGTGCGGTATCTTTACCTACACGAGTGGCTTTAAATATGATTGAGCCTGATTTATTCAAGGTGCCAGTGACCACATCGTCACCTATCACTTTTTCAACAGGCATTGGCTCACCGGTCAACATTGATTCATCAATGGTGCTGTTACCTTCAAAAACCACCCCATCAACTGGGATTTTTTCGCCAGGGCGAACTTTTACGTGATCATTAAGTAATACATGAGCAATATCGATGTCGAGGTCTTTTCCATCACGGATAACCCGAGCAGTTTTAGCTTGCAAACCAATGAGACGCTTAATCGCTTCAGAGGTTTTACCGCGCGCTTTAACTTCTAGTGCTAAACCAAGATTAATTAAACCAATAATCATTGCGGTCGCTTCAAAGTAAACATGCCTTGCCATCTCGGGAAATAATTGTGGAAATGCAACTATCAACATAGAGTAAACCCAAGCAGTACCGGTACCTAAGGCAATGAGGGTATCCATATTGGCGTTATGGTTTAAAAATGATTTCCAAGCGCCGATATAAAAATGCCTACCTGATATCAGCATAATGGCCAGAGTCACCACACCGACCAGTCCCCACACAGTTTGCTCTAATAGGGTTGATACCGTCATTTCGCCAATAAACAGTCCATAAATCATCAACGGAATACCGACGGACAAAGCGATAATGGTATGGCGTAATAAACTTTTATAATGTTGTAAATCAGCCTGTTCTTTCTCGTTCATGGCATCTTCTGCCGACTCAGCCTGTATTTGAGTGGCATTATAACCAGCGCTTTCTACTGCTTTTATAATCAACTCGGCTGATGCGTTACCATTAACCAGTACCGTTCTGTCCGCAAAATTCATCTCGGCCGAATCAACACCTTCTACGCTGCTAATCGCTTTTTCAATTTTGCCAACACAACTCGCGCAGCCTGCACCGAGGATATTGAGTTGTATAGGTGATTTTTTTGTTTGATTCATTACTTAACCTCCGTTGACGCTAATATAATGTGGTCATGCTGAGTAATTGTTGGTGTTCGAGTCTCTGCCTGGTGTGTACTTTCAATCAAATGGCAAACCATATTTCCTGTAGGCAAGTTATCTGGCATAGTTGACCATTGTTCAACAGCCTGAAGAAGTCTTGCCCTTAGTTTCATCGTTTCATTAAATTGCTCTTCCGTTTCATCCAACTTTTGTTTTACTAATTCACGCACAAGGTTACATGCACTTTCACCATGATCAGTGTTAGAAAAAATCAACTTAATTTCTTCAATTGAAAAATCAAGCTTACGAGAACTTAGGATAAATTTCATACGGCTTAAATCTTTCTCGCCATAATATTTATATCCATTATCAGGTGACTTACAGGGAGAAAGTAGACCTATACGAGTATAAAATCTAACCGTGTCACTGGTTACATTGAGTTTTTTAGCTAATTGATTAACTTTCATAAAACCTCTGAATACACTAGATTTATTTTCAGAAAACAATTTGCGGACCGATAATTCGGCCACACATAGGTAATCTATTTAATAAATTAAAGGTGCACATTGAGTGCACCCTCAGAGTTATACTACTGACTCATCATTTTTCTATGTTGCTTCATGATGAGGGCCATCAATTCTTCGTGATTTACTAAAGTGACAGTTTCATTACTCATACTTGCACTATTAAGAGTTATGACTGGAGATGAAATGAAGCTCTTTGCATTTTTAGTTGATAAAATATCTTTTGTACTAACCTTAATATCCTCATCATTTGTTAAGTTTAAACTCCAGTATAATGAGTCTGATTTAACAAAGTTAGTATCATCAGCCCCCGATCTGAAGACTTCAAAAAAACGTAACTCGACTAAATGCTCTCCTTGATTAATATCAATTGTACTTGACTGTTCTGTTGGTTGCCCATCAATCGATGTAAATACTAAATAGTCAGGTAATGAGATAGTCGCTGCCATAGACATAGAACTGACAGCTGATAAAAGTGTAATTGCGATAAATTTTTTCATGAGAAACTCCAATAGCTTTTTAATGCTCAATAAGATAAATGAGCAACGGAAATCTTTATAAATTAATGTAGTTGGTTAATTAAAATAAAGAATTAAGCAATTGGAGGGGGATTTTGACTTCCAAGCGAAGCTGGAGTTGATATCCATAAAGTCGAGTTAACTTTAGAACTTGTGAATAGATTATTAACTAAATTTGAATCCGATAACAAAACAAATGCATTCGCGACTGCATGGCAATGACTAATACAATGGCTTGAATTATCAAGACAACAGTTATCGGTATCGTCACAATCGTTGTCCATCATAATTGAATGTGACATAGAGATAGATTGCATATCTGATTCTGACATTTCGTTAGACATAGCTGTATTTGGCACTAATAGCTGTACTATTAATGCCAAGATAATTGCTATATTTAACAAAATTTTAATCATGCAGTTGTATCCACTCATATTAATTAAATCGACATTAGCATATTTTTAACTTGAATTCTATTACACGAGTCACGTTCTTAGGATTATGAAAACCTTTGACTTGTTATCTATTGTGATTAACCAACATACGATTAATCTATATTTAACATAACATGTTCCTATGACTGGATAAATCTAAAAATTTCAAGTTAGGCTCTATATATTTCCATTGAAAAATTAAACGCTGTTTGAATGATTCTATTACATAAACTATGTTAGACGTTATCCCCTAATCCCATGTCTTTGAATAATGTATGTTGCCTAAAACAGTACAAAACCTAGATACGAAAAGCATTCTGCAAAAACTCACAATCAAGATTTTTGGACAATAGAACACGTTGTCTACAACAAAATAATAATAAATTTTTGTATTTGGTTAGCAATACTTAAATTGAAAATTCTTACTATTCATATGACATTTTGAATTTTTAAAACATAGATAATTCGTAGTTGAATGAAAATATTACGTTTTCCATTAATTAACATCACTGGCTTAATTTTATACATTGTTCTGAGTCACATTTATACCTAATAAATCATCCACCATACCTCTTAATGGGTATTATTAGATAAATTTCATATACTCAGGGCGGCTTTATGACGATTTGTAGAACAATGTTGTTATCCTCTATTTTTTTACTTACCGCATGCGGGAGTGATTCAGATAGTGCGGTGACGGTAGCAGAACAAGTATTACCTCAGGGACAATTCTCTTTAGCTATTTCTGATTCACCTATGACTGGAGTTTCCCATGTTGGTATGGTCATGGGGGAACTGGTCATGACTGATGCTGAGGGCGTAATCCATAGACATGATTTACAGAATATGACGTTTAATCTACTCGATTTTCAGGGGATGGATAGCCATCTTGTAGTCGATAATATCGACTTACCTCTGGGTCAGTACCATGATGCCTATGTCACCATCCAACAGGGCGATGGCAATGACGGCTGCTATGTTGAAGATGGCCAGGGTCGACACGGTTTATATGTAGCCGAGGGACAACTTCCAGTTTCAGATTTTGAAATAGTAGCTGACCAACATATTTCCATCACCATGGAAATTGACTTGTATCGTGGCCTGTCATATCAACAAGGAGAATACCATTTAGAGCATCAAGCGATGTGGTCCGTTGATAATCGCTATATGGGCCACTTGCTGGGTGAAGTAGATCCTCAATGGATAGCCGATTGCGAGACAACTTATTCAGACCGGACTCCGATCGGAGGACAATTTAGTCACATGGCCTATTTGTATCCTGAAGAGATAACTAATATTGATCAAATGACGGATATGAGAACCAATCCTCCTGAGGGTGTAACGCTACCAACTGCGGTAAGTCCTATGATGCAGGATATTGACGGTAACTGGCACTTTGCCATGGGTTATTTGCCAGCTGGAAATTATCGGGTCGGCTACAGTTGTTTAGGTCATTTAGATGACCCTGTCACCGATGATATGACTAGTGGTCAATTTGTTATGTTCAAAGATTCTGGTTTAGTTACCATAGAAGCAGGAACACAGGGTGGCCAGCAAACAGTACATGAGTGCGGTAACGGCAATGGTGGTCATCACGGACACCACGGCGGCTAGCTAAATGAGTCAGGCTCCCATTCATTTGGGAGCCTCCACGACCAAAAAGATAGTAAGGCATGTTAATGATGATTATCATTAACTCGAAATATGAGCAGATACCCTGATCCATTATGGTTAATTGGCAGCCCTGCATATAAAGTGACAAAAACTAAAAGAGGTCAATCATCAGCCACAACTAAAGAGTCTTTATGATTTTGTTACTTTTCTTGTTGGAAAATAGCTCTTAGTCTTCTCTTATATAGCTTACTTTCCGGACCCATATTGACTTCTTTAATAGTGTCAATAAAACCTAGTATTAAATTCATAGTCAGTTGAAGGAAATATGTGCCATCACATTAATTATCAAAATCTAAACGTAATAGAGCGTAAATAATTTATGTGTCTGGGCTCATTTCTGGACAGAAACGTTTTAGAAAATCCAGTGTTTCAATTTACTTTTCATAAAGTTTACCCTGCCCCCACTAAATTCAGGTCAGTCGTTTACTTTTGATGGCAAATAACTAGGGCCTGTTGAACTTTGCTGATTGAATTTTGATCAAGATAAAAACGTGTTAATCGAGGCGAGTGGATTTGCGGCTTAGCAATCTAAACACCACTCGCTTAGCAAAGAATTGCTCAACAAAGCGTAAAACGTTTTTAGCCGAACCCTTCGGGCTGTGTTTGTTGTTCATTTCTACAGCGTTATCGACTTCTAATGTAGAATAACGACACTATAAATCCTCAGCCTTGTAGCTCATGTTTACGAAATGAACAACAAGTCGCTGCAAAAACAACCTTGAAAGCTCAACAAGCCCTAGAGGATAGTTAACTGCGCTGTACAACATTCAGGCTGCCTGAATTATTTCCAATGAGTGGTTTTTAAGATATGACCTTCAGCCGCTAACGTCATCATAATTCCCCTACTAGGCACTTAACTATTCACCAAAACCACATGTAGTTGCAAATTGTACCAATAATTCAAGGTTAAAATCGCTCATCAAGACATATATCACTGTTTTATAAAGCTTATACTCCCACAATTAGTGTTTGCTGCATGCAAAGCGATCACTGCTGCCGATATTGATGTATTGGGCGATGAAGTGGTGAGGTCTCTCACCAACAACGACAACTAGCACAACAAAGTGTTTTAGTAGTGAAAAATAAGCTCCTTGAGCAAGAAGGGATTATCACCAGTCAGCTCTTACTTTGTCAGCCTCTAGGATACGTTGTTACGGGGACGGCTGGGGTCAATTTATCCTTACTGTGACCAATGTTGTTCCACATGTTATCAAGATGAAATGGAGTTATTTATGAACAAACGTTGGATGCTTGCCCTTGCCTGCTTATTGGTTAGTATTACAGGCTACAATTGCCAAGCCGAGGACAGCTTAATGCTATCTCTTACTGCTGAATGCACACAGTTGATTGAGGACGGGTTTAATCAGGAAAATGGCGCATGGCAGTCGTATAGTGGAATATGGGAGTTTGCTGACGGTCGGCTAACACAAACGAGTACGCGTGATTATTCTCCCGTTATTTTGCGTCGAGATCATCAATTTAGCGATGTTGATCTCAGTGTCGAATTTAAACCAATATCAGGTCGAATGGATGCCAGTGGCGGGGTGATTTTTCGCGCATTAGATCACGAAAATTACTATGTTGTTAGAGCCAACAGTCTCGAAAACAATTTTAGACTTTATACGGTAAAAGATGGTGTACGGCGACAAATTGCTTCCGCTCTCACATCACCACCGACTCTGGGCCAGTTTCATCAAATTCGTATTGTTGCTATTGGTGCCACCATCCAAGCCTATTTAAACGGTAAATTATTGTTAAATCACCACGATAATACCTTTAAACGTGGTTTTGTCGGCCTGTGGACTAAGGCCGATTCCGTAACCGAATTTGATCAATTCAAGGTAATTGGAGTGGAGTGAATCAGCTTGGTCGCGAAATAGATGGGGTCAGTATAAAATTTATCGAGGTCTATAAGACTGTTTCATTTATCAAAAATTTAAAGCGTGAATAACAATTGGTGCAACTTTTGATGCAAGCCTTTCATCCATAATTCGATAAGTTTTTGTATGTCAAAACTCTATTAATCAAGAATTGATGACATCATCTGCCAACGCACTTTGGGGCAAAGATTTGCCAGTAATAAACCCGTTACCTTTTGCTGATAAAGTAGCCCTAGGTTGTAGGGCCATTTTATATTAGCAATCTGTACTTTCTGAAAGTAATAGGGCATCTTCTAATTCAACACCAAGATATCTTATCGTATTGTCTACCTTTGTATGGCCTAGTAAAAGTTGAACTGCTCGAATATTCTTTGTTTTTGCATAAACAAGTGTCGCCTTGGTTCGCCTCATAGAGTGGGTTCCATATAGGGTTGGATCTAATCCCAGATCAGATGCCCATTTCCTAACAATGTATCTATAGTATGAGTAGCTAATCGACTGTTGCTTTAATCTAGGACTGGGGAAAACAAAATCGCTTGCGCTTAACGATGCAAGCAAGATCCATTTAATCAGACTTTGTTGGGTTCTTGAGGTGATTTCAAACTGAACTTCAATGTCAGTCTTCTGTTGGATATGCTTAACTCGATTAAATATCCGGTCTTGAGAAGCAATATCGCATACTTTCAAAGGTAATAAGTCGCTAGCCCTAAGTTTGCTATCAATAGCCAAATTGAGCAGTGCCAACTGCATCAAATTGCTCTCAATCTCAAGTCTAGTACGAATACGCCAAATTTCTTCAAGCCGAAAAGGCTTTTTGACGCCACTTCATTGCCCACGGTTTAATATGACCATGATGACCTCCTTTTTAGTTGCTTGGTCATCACGATTATAGTTAGTAGGATTTGAACATAGATGGTTACACCCCGGTACATTTCTATCGGATTGGCGACTCCAGTTATCAAGAGCCGCCTTCCTAAGAACCGTACTTGGAAATTTAATGAATATAATATTATGTTATTAAAATTTATAGTTCAAACTAACGGTTATATCTCGTGGTGTGCCATATCGATATAACTGGCTTCCCCAGCTATCCGCTATATAGTTGTAATATTGCTCATCTAATAAGTTATTAATATTAAGCTGAAGATCCATTTGGTCATTAAACGCGTACTTCGCCATGATATTCACCAATGTATAAGCATCTTGAGAAAGGCGAGTATCCCCATCTCCAACATACCCTTCACTTTGCCAATTTAGACCACCACCGACGGTCAATTCAGGAAGTAAATCTATCAATTGGTATGTAGTAAATAGTTTGAATTGTTTTCTTGGTGTACTAGTATTTACTTTCACGCCATCAGCGTCTTCAGCTTCAAATTGTGAATAACCTGCTGAGATATTCCAACTCTCAGTTAATTCACCTAATACTTCAAACTCAAAACCATTACTTTCTGTACCTTGTGCTGCATAATAAGCACTTTTCTGCTCTTCTGTAGGAACATAATTAGGATCACTGACGGCTAGATTATCTTGCTTAATTTGGAAAATAGCCAATGACGTTTGTAACCTTTCATCAAAGTAGGCGCTCTTTAAACCTATCTCTGCGCTTTGCCCTGTAAGTGGGTCTAAAAAAACCCCATTAGCGTCGAGTGAGTTTTGAGGTTTAAATATTTCCGTATAACTCGCATAAATACGATGTTGTTCAGTTAGATCATATAAAACACCAAAGTAAGGAACGAAAACATCATCATCACCGTAATTACTTAACGTCCCATAATATGTTCTGTCAAGATCCCAACTAGAAATACGACCACCTGCAATAAGTTTAAACTCATCAGTAATTGATAAGCGTGTTGCGGCATAAAAACCCGATTGCTTAGTTTTACTATCATCTCTTTGAGTTGATTCAGCCGACCAATTAGGCTCTTCTAGACCTTTCCATTCATAGAAATTACCGGCATTTACTTGATCCCAACCACTATTACCACCGAGAGGACTGGGGTCACGCGTACTCGTTTTTACTTTTCCATCGCTATATAGTGCGCCCACAACAAATTCATGCTGCTGTTCAAACAAATTATATTGACCTGTTAATTTCAGGTCTAAACTATCTTGTTTACTGGTACCGAAAGCGTTATAACGTTGTGCAGAAAGACCTTCACCCGTTTCTTTATCTAGTGAACCAGAAAGATAAATAAGTTTAGATTCCTGCGAGTTTTCAATATGGTTGTAGTTAGCGACAAGTTTCAAATCATTTGCGAAAAAGTGTTCAATGCTTGCAAAATAATTTTTGTTCGTTGTATCCCAAGAAGTCCAAGGTGCAGCTGTTGTTTGAGCAATATCCCAATCAGTATGTGAACCGTCTGAGAATGAACCAGGTAATGCTCCCCAAGTACTCCCCGTTGGGTTGCTATCTTGATAATAACCTCCAACTCGTAACAGCGTACTATCAGACAAGTCTGCTTCAATTACACCATAAAACACACTTTTATCATCTTCATACAAGTCAACGTGAGATTCACTTTTAGTATATTTACCAACAACACGTCCACGAATTGTGCCTGATTCATTTAAGCCATTTGAAACATCAGCAGTAAGCTGTTTTTTATTCCAACTGCCTGCGGTAGCTGTGATATACCCTGTTAAGTCTGTATTATTAGCTCGTTTTCGCACTAAGTTGATTGATGCTGAAGGGTCGCCTACACCACTGAGTAAACCAGTGGCTCCTCGAACAAATTCAACACGCTCGTAAATGGATACATCAGATGATGTTTCTCCAGAATCTCCGCCTATATTCCATGACAAAGGTACACCATCAAGCTGATAATTGGAGATTGTAAATCCACGTGATTGCATACTATTACGTACATTATCTGTTTTGCTAGATGACATACCAACGGTATTATCAATTGTATCAATGATAGTATTAAGCGCCTGATCTTTAATGCGTTCTTTAGTGAAAATAGTAACTGATTGTGGTGTTTCTCTTATACTTAAACCTAAGCCTGTTGCTGTATCAATATTTTCATTAACAGTATATTTCCCCATAACTGTAATTGTTTCAACAGTTTTTGCTTCTTGATTTGTACTTTGATCATCTAACTCATTTGCCATTATTGGCATTGGATTTAATGCAAGAGATATTGCTGCGGAAAGTATACAAATACGCATTACATTTATTATCATCACGTTTATCCTAATTCATAATTTAAGTATTACAATTTATCCAAAGAATAATAACAAATACTAATGAGATTGAATATCATTTGCGTTAATATTTACAATTGATTATAGTATCAATTTGTTTAAGCTGTTTAAGTTAAGCAGCATTGAAAGGTCTTAGAAATAACAATGTTACTGTAAATTTTTTATTGAGATAACCGCCTATAAAGCTGAGTTCGATTGAAATAGAAAATGTATTAAGGAATTTAATTGAAAGCACGCTTTAGAGACAGTATGACTTGGCTTCACACCTGGACGGGAGTAGTTGCAGGATGTTTATTATTCGCAATATTTTTAACAGGTACATTGTCCTATTTTAAAAATGAAATTACCGCTTGGATGCAACCAGAAGTGAGGTTGTTAAATTCACCAGAAAACGCCCTCAATAATGCACAAATTTATCTTGGCAAACATGCTAGTGGCGCAAAGAAATGGACCATACAGTTACCTACAGGACGCTTTTCACCCGTGACACTTTATTGGCGAGACCCAACAGTAAAAGGTCGAGGCTTAAAAATAGCTAAGCTTAATGAACATGGTGAAAAAATAACGGCACGAGACACTAACGGTGGTGAGTTTTTATATCGTTTTCACTTTGATTTACATTACATTCCTGTGTTTTATGCGCGTTGGTTAGTGGGGATTTGTGCCATGTTTATGCTAGTGGCTATTATTTCTGGCATCATCATCCACAAAAAAATATTTAAAGATTTCTTTACTCTACAATTTAATAAAGGAACAAGAAGCTGGCTTAATGGTCATACCGTTACCTCTGTTTTAGCGCTACCATTTCATTTAATGATAACTTATACCGGACTAGTTACATTAATGTTTATGTATTTATCATGGTCGATGTCGCTAGTGATGAATGATAAAAATGAATATTTCAATGCAATTAATCAACAGTCTTCTTTACCTAAACCTACAGATGTTACGGCACAAATGAAGCCTTTCAGTCACTTATATATTGATGCCAAGTCGCGTTTAGGCAATTCAGACTTTACTTCTGTGGTCATAAATAACCCCAACAATGAAAATGCGAGTGTTGTATTTTTTGAAGCGGCTACCAAGTACTTACTACCCGATTATCGTACCTTGAGCTATTTTGCCGCGACAGGTGACCTGATAAATGATCAAGTCGTGACCAATACAGCAGAGTTAACAAGGCGCACCATGGTCAGTTTACATGCCGGCCGCTTTGCAACATTACCTGTGCGTTGGATGTATTTTATTTCCGGCATTATGGGTTCAATAATGATTGCTACTGGGCTTATTTTATGGTCAGAAAAGCGTAAAAAAAACTCTACATCTAAAGATTCAAAATTAGGTCACCGTTTAATAGATCTACTTAATATCGGATTTATATTAGGATTACCGATAGCTGTGGCTTGCTTTTTTGCTGCGAACAGACTCCTGCCATTAATGCTAACCGGACGCGCTGATATAGAAATTCATTGTTTTTTTGCAGGCTGGTTATTAAGCCTACTTTATCCTGTATTCAGAGGGCTACAACATAGTTGGCGAGAATTATCGTTATTCGCTGGAGGGTTATTTATATCCTTACCTTTACTTAGTTTTTTTACAACACAAAGACATTTATTTAACTACCAAATAAAAGAAGATTTAACACTGCTGTTTATTGATCTCTTTTTGATTATGACTGGGATGACGTTTCTTTTTATCGCTTTAAAACTGAAAAATAAAGTAAACGTCATTTGATTAAACAATCAGTTCTACAAGTAAAAGGTAGTACACATGGATAAACTAAAGATAGCCATAAATAATAATCATTGCCTACAAATAATATTACTCTGTTGGCGTGTAAGTTTAGCGATTATCGGTAGTTATATCGTGGTGAGCCTTTTTAGTGCGGCAATACCTACCATACTCGCGACATTATTCGACATAGGCAAAGAAACTGTTTTCTTGTGGATGATGTTATTGAGTTTTTTATTTTATAGTTTGCTCGTTCTCTGGATTATTTCATCACGTCAATTACTCAAGACTTTTGTTCAATTAACGTTAGTCGTTTTAACTTTATCAATAGCCTTACAGTGGAGCCCCCCTGAACAAGTAAATCCAGATTTTACTGAGGAAATTCAACCATGATGTTCTTATTAGTTTGGTTGGTATCTTCTTCAGGATTCTGTATTTTATCACTCGGTATGGCTCGTCATAGAGCATCATTGCAACTTTCCCCATTAACAAATAAACAAGAAAAACGTTACCTCTGGGTTGGCTTAACAATATTAACAGGTTCGTTAATTTTGACTTTTTTTGTTTTTCCCAAAGCTGAAGCTATACCCATTTGGTTCGGCTTATTAAGTGTCGCAGCATTGAAAATTGTCGGTTACCTAAGTTATATAAATTTGACCATGAATAAAAGAAATTTAAAGAATTAAAGGAATTAAAGACATGAATATGATAATAAAACCTCTAGCAATATTACTATTACTTTGTATACCAAATTTGCAAGCTCACGAAATTTGGTTAATAAAGACAGATAACAATCAAGTGCAGTTATTTTTAGGCGAGCCTGGAGAACCCGATGAAGGAGATAAAATTTCTGGTTTAAAAAACACCAAGATATATACCAATTCAATCACCAACTCATTGCCGATTGTACAACATCAAACACATTGGACAGCCGACGTAACACAAGACGGGGATGTAAGAGCGACTGTCGATGACCTTTGGCAACCCTGGGATATGGAAAAAGTACCTGCATGGCAATTTTGGAAATCAACAAAGCAACAAGCAGCAAAATTATTTGCTAAAGCAGGCAGAAATGACACTCAAGGGAAAGCTGAATTTGAGTTTGTACCAGTGTCAGCACAAAGTAATAGCTTCACGCTAATTTACCAAGACAACCCAGTTAAAGACCATGCTGTTGTCATATTAACACCAAATAAAACACAAATAAAATTGACCACGGATGAACAAGGTAAAATTACGGTATCAACTGATTTCACAGGATTATATGTAATGTCTAGCGATTACCCAGTAGATGGGGAAACGGTTATTGCAGGTCATCATGTTGATAGCACATTCAATATCACCAGTATTAGTTTTTGGGTAAATTAAAAATATTGGACTAGCGAAAAAAGCTCATGGGACTAGATGCTGACCTTTCTTTTCTTCCATAAAAAGACCACTAGATGAAAATTGAATCGCCACCGATTTTAGTCGTCACTCTGTATCATTACTAAAATTTGGTCAATGTTTAGATGGTATGGTTAACATACATTCACGCTACTAACTCATTTTGGGGCACAAGCGTGTTTGTGCTTATACTCTAGTTAATGATATTTAAGTGATTTGTTTTAAATAATTTTTAGTTTTAGAGTATTGAAATAACAAATGCGGGTTTAACTAAAAAGCACCTCGAATCACAAAAAAATTAAATCAAACTTTTAAACTGCCTACAAAATATTGTATAAAACCGGAAGGCTTTTCCATTACCTGTAAAAATTAAAAAAGTAATAATCTAATGGCATGGGCTTATTCAAAGGCTACCTAGCTGTTCATAGCTAACTTGATTTCGGCCATTCTGCTTTGATTCGTATAAAGCGTGGTCAGCAGCTTTAACCACAGCCCAGTCGTCCGAGTCATTTGCGTATTTCTGTCCTGGTATCACTGCGCTATACCCAATAGATATTGTAACCACATCGTATTTAGCTTCTGGGGCATGAGTAAGGTTTAACTGCTTAATAGACTGGAGTAGAACGGAAAGTATTGTATTGGCACCTTCAACATCGGTATTCGGTAGAATAAAAGCAAATTCTTCACCACCATATCTAGCGGCAAGATCTGTTGAGCGTTTCATACTATTGCCTAAGGCTAATGCGATGTCTTTAATGCAATCATCACCTTCTATATGACCAAAATGATCGTTGAATTTTTTAAACTCATCAATATCTATTAGTGCAACAGTAAGCGGTTCTTGTTCGCGACGGGCACGCTTCAACTCAACAATTAGCCGTTCATCAAACGTGCGTCTATTGGCAAGTCCTGTCATACTGTCTGTATGTGCTAACTTCTCTAGTAACTTAATAGCGAGTTGGTAGTCTATATGCGTTTGAACACGTGCAGCCACAACTCGTGGATTTAGTGGTTTAACAATATAATCAGCGGCTCCAACGTCAAATACCTTTTCCTCAAAACCCACTTCGGTATTACTGGTAATAAACAATACTGGGATACTCTCTGTTTCTTGGACTGTTTTTAGAATAGAGCACACTTCCAAACCACCGATGTCTGGCAATTCCACGTCAAGTAATATCAAATCAGGATGTTTTTCTTTAATCATTACAAATGCTTGCTTAGCATCCGATGCAAAACGAATGCGCCCAATTTTATTCAATGCTTTGTGCAAAGCCATGACTACCGACTTGTCATCATCAATAATCAAAATATCAGCAAGAGTGTGATTCGTTTTTATCATAATACTATCTGGCCCCAAGAGTGTTTATAAGAGGAGTGAGGATGCTTATAACTTCTTTAAAGTTAAGCTTTTCTAAATGTTCTTGAAGTTCTTCAAAGAGCTCATCACCTAAAGCATTCCTAAATGATGCACTATTTTCATCAAACTCCCCCAAAACGCTCAAATCCTGCTTTTCTAGTAGCAATAAAAGTTGCGTCACTGTTTTTAATTGAAGTATGGGTGCTTCACCTTTAGACGCTGTCCTATCTGGCTTTTCTTTTCTCCAAATCAATAACGTTGCTGAACAGGCTTGCTGTAGCTTTTGTAATTCCAAAGAGAGTTCTACTAATACTTGTTTCGCCGGATCATCTTCAGAACGCAATATTTTTTCAGCTTGTGCGGCAAGTTGCTGCATTTTTTCTGCACCAACCATGCCTGAAACACTTCTCAATTTATGTACTTGAGATGCCATTTCGAGTCGTAAGGATGCTGATTTTGGTTGATCAATATCATTCTCTGGCGCTAATGCTAGATTAGAATATTCAAGTAGTAAGCCATCTAAGGTATTCAAGAAAAGTGCTTTATCTCCAAGTAATAAATTTTTCGCTTTATCAAGATTTAGTCCAGTAATAACTGGCCAGCTATCTATTTCTTGAGTTGTTTCAGACGCTATTGAATTCAGAGACTCTATAGCGATTTCTTTGCCACGATAAGCCTCTACCAATGTGCGTAATACATTAATAAGCTTTGATGGATCAATAGGTTTTGTAAGGAAATCATTCATGCCGGCTTCCAGCGCACGATTTCTCTCCTCTACTAATGCGCCAGCAGTCAGTGCAATAATCGGTAATGACGTCAGTCCTAAATTCTTTCTGACTAGCTCGGTCGTCTCAAGGCCATCAATACCTGGCATTTGGACATCCATCAATACGGCATCGTAGTCATTAGATGAATCCTCTAACAATATTAACGCTTCTTCTCCGCTATTCGCCGTCTGTACTAATGCACCATTGTGTTTTAATACATGGCTGACAACGATAAGATTGGTAGGACTGTCATCGACGACCAATAAGCGCATATTAGGTAACCATTTTGCTCCTACGGCTTCGGCACGAGTCGATTGCAGTACACGCTTAGAATTACCAGTATTGAGTGTTACAGCGTCGTTTACTGCATTAAACAACGATGATGGATCAACTGGTTTCAGTAAGAAACCACTTACATAATGCACTGGTTCATTTTTTATAATGGCATCTCTATCGTGCGCTGACACCATAAGCACAGCAGGGATGTTTTCTCGCCCAATTTTGCTCGCCAACACATTCATAGCCTCTACACCATCCATTAAAGGCATCTGCCAGTCTACGATCATGGCATCTGGCGGGCGCAGATTATTTTCTTGACGTGAAATATAGGCATCAACTAGCTCAATCCCATTACTCACAACTTCAGAACGCCAACCCAGCGCCCGTGTCATTTTTCGTAACTGCTGAGCATCTGCTGGGTCATCTTCGGCAATCAGTACAAAAAGCGTTTGATTATGGTTTTCTTGCGCAGCAATCTCTTCAAGTGTTTGGACTCTTAATGGTAAGTCCACCCAGAATTGACTGCCCACATTCTCTGTGCTTTCAATACCAATCTTCCCATCCATTAAACTAACCAATTGATGAACGATAGATAACCCTAACCCTGTACCACCAAAACGCCGAGTGGTACTTGAATCGGCTTGACTAAATGGCTTGAATAAACGGGCTTGTGCTTCGGGTGATATACCAATCCCTGTATCTGTAACCGTGAGCCGTACATTAATATGGTTCTCAGGCAGTACTTGCTCAGTATCTTCGACTTTGGCACTAATGGAAATCTTACCTATTGTGGTGAATTTAAGAGAGTTACTGATTAAATTAGCCAATATTTGGCGTAATCTGGTGCTGTCCGTGCTCACCCAGAAAGGCAGTTTAGGATCTAACTCAAAATGGAACTCTAGATTTTTTGCTTCTGCCTGAATGGCAAACACACTTGATACTTCTTCACAGAGTTCTCGTAACTCGACAGGCTGAGCTTCAAGCTCCATTTCGTTAGCTTCTATCTTTGATAGATCCAATACATCGTTCACTATCCCCAACAAAGACTTTCCTGAAATCTGAATCTTCGACACTAGCTGGTGTTGCGCCTCTGTTAATTTCTCCTCTGCCAATAAATAGCTTAGACCAATAACGGCATTAAGTGGGGTACGAATCTCATGACTAGTATTCGCTAGAAAGGCACTTTTTGCCTGTGTGGCCAGTTCTGCATCGCGTAACGCATTTCTAAGCTTCTCTTCCACTTTAAGTCTTTCGCTTATATTACGCACGGAGGCAGACACCAAGATTTGCTCGTCTAAATTTACGGCACTTAAACTTATTTCAACGGGGAAGTCGTCACCATTACTCTTTTGTGCAATACTTTCTTTATTGCCCTCTCGGACTAGGGCCTGATCATCATCCCGCATCCTATCGATTATTTTCGATTCACTCACTTGTCTCGAGTATTCTGGTAATAATTTTTGTATTTCTTTTCCTTCTAATTCAAGTCGATCATAGCCAAACATGTTCTCAGCTTGTGTATTAACGACCTGAATGATACCTAATTCATCAATAACAAATGTTGCATCAGGAGCCGATTCTAATAATCCCTTAAATCTTGCCATTTCTTTATTGCGTTGCAATTCTACTTGAGTGTTCCAAGCCTCTCTTTGACGTATTTTCTCACTCAGCCACATCCAATATTGGATAATGACACTAATCAAACTGATCAACAGGAGCGCTAAAAGTACACTTCCGATTTCGAACGCTACGTTTTTAAAAACCAAGAACTGGAAGATGGTTGCGTAAATTCTTATTACTCGCTCACTAGAATTACTGCTTAATGAAAAATCAAGTTCATTCGCAAACACATAACCTTGCTGGCTACTAAAAACAGTGAAATCGAAATAGTTAAAACCATATGGTATATGGACTGGATGAAATTCATCCTGCCACCGATTAGAGTCACCATACTCGAAAGTAAAATCTTTTGATGAATTAGGGTGTAGTAAAAAGCCCCCATCGTTATTGGTAATGTATAACTCTGTATTTAGTGTCGTGTTCTTTGCGATTTTTTTCAGAAAGCGATCGGCATTGACATTGATAATGATAATACCGAGTGGGCGACCATCAGAATAATATACTGTTGTAGAGAAGCGCCAAACAGGTCTCATTGGTTGTTCGATTTTGCCAAACTCACGATTTAAATTAATATCAGACTGAAAAACATTTCCCCAACCAACGTTAAGCGTTTGGCCAATATAAGGTTCATTTTTTTTAGACTGGAGTTCTTGTTCGTTAAATGTTTTAAGCTCTTCGCCATGGCGCTGCACTTTGACTCGTTCCTGCCAACCATTATCTGCTTCTATAAATCGTACTTGATAAACCTCGGTCTTGGACAACATATAGGCTTTAAAAATGTCTGTTAGCCTTTCATCTGACTGCTGCAACAGAGTATTCATTTCATCTAATTTATCAGCATCGCCAAACTGTGCCTTTAATTTCATTATTGTTTGTGAACTAGCAAGAAAGAGAGTATCTCGACGATACTGCCTAGCTTCTTCATCGAATATTGAAAATGCCGACTGTTTTGTTGCCGACAAATGGTTTACGGCTTTAGTTAAGTGACTTTGTGTGATCAACCAAGCTGAGACGAAGAATATAAAGAACATTACCAGTAGCCCAAATGGGCAAGATCGCTTGAACTGAGGGCTTTTGAAAAATGCTGAAATACTTTTGAAACTAAGCTGATAGCTCTCGTTACTTTGATTAACTATCGTTGGATTGGAGCGTAATAAATTAATAACGAAAAGAGCAAACAAGGTTAGCCCTAGCCCCAAAATAATCACTGAATCTACATTTAATGTTGTTATTTGATTTATAGCTTGAGTTGACGGCATGAGCTCCATCTTCCAATGCTGGCCCAGTACAAAAATATTACGAGCCGTTGCATTTTCTATGGAACCATTTATTTCTGAATCACTTGAACGATAAAAAGGTTCGGCTTCTGTTAAGTTAGTTAAGGTTACTGAAGCTTGATCTGTTAAGGACTCAAGATGAGCAAGTACATCATCAATGACTAACGGAGCGTAAGACCAACCGACAACAGCCGTCTCTCGCTCTTCTGCCGTGTTAAGAGTTGTATTAGCAGAGTAGATAGGCAAAAGCACCAATGCGCCTTTACGAGGCTTTTTATCTGCTTGCACGAGTGTAATTGGCGCGGTTAAGTAAGGTTTATCCTCTCTGGCTGCCGATAATGCTGCCGCGCGTCGATTGGCTTCGGATCCAATATCAAGCCCAATTGCCTGTCTATTATTTTCCGCTGGATAAATATACTGAATGATAAATCGATCACTGTCGTGTTCTGTTAATGCTCGAATAGTAAAGTCAGGCGCGCCATCTGATCGGGCATGAGTAAGAAAATCGCTTTCTTGTTCAACCGATACTCGTCTTATGAAACCAAAACCAAGCGCCCCAGGAAACTCGTCCTCTACATCACGTGTGCCACTATACTGCTCAAATTGTTTTCGAGTAATTTCGTCAACCCCAGCAGTGACAATTGCCCCTCTGGCACCACGTAGTCCATATTGAAAGTGCTGAAAACGTTGCTCTATGAGGCTTTCGGTTTTATTTGCTAGGTTGTTTGTATATAAATTGACTTCATAATTGTTTTTATAGTCGACAATCCACGCAACCACTAAGGTACTAAAAACACCAACTAGTAATGGAAGCCAGCAAGCAAGAAAACCAATTTTTTTAGTGTTTTTAATAGTCATATGTCGTAGCTGTCTCTTACTTCATTGGCCGTAACGGGTCTCGAAAAGTAATAACCTTGGAGATATGAAACCCCTAACTCTTTGAGTCGACGCGCCTGATCTAACGATTCAACACCTTCCGCAACGGATTTTAAATTCATACTTTGTGCTAGCGTTGTGATCGTCTTAACCAGAATTTCATCCGGTTTTTCAACGCTAAGCTGCGCGACAAAAGATTTATCAATTTTTAAAACGTCTACAGGCAACTCTTTCAGGTAGCTTAGGCAAGAAAAACCTGTACCAAAGTCATCGATTGAAATGGATATCCCCATTATTCGCAGTTGCTCCATATCGCGGATCACTTGCTGTAAGTTATCGAGCATTAGGCTTTCGGTTAATTCAAGTTCAATCATTTTTGGACTGACGTGATACTTATCAATCGCTTTTAGCAAGAAAGGAACAAAATGCGGATCTATAAATTGTATTGGAGATATATTTAAACACATTCGAATCTTCAATCCTTCGTCACACCACTTCTTCAACTGCTGAAAGGCAAGTTGAATCATTTTCTCTCCTAATGGAATGATCAAACGTGTTTCTTCCGCAAGCGCTATAAACTCAATAGGGGAAATCAATGAACCATCGTTCTCTTTGATACGCATAAGCGCTTCAACGGCATTTAACTGTCCAGTAATTGCATCCACGATAGGCTGATATAAAGCGATGACATTGTTATCCACAATGGCAGATTTAAGCTGCATATAGCGTTGACGTCGGGAGATAAAGCGTGATTCCATTTCTTCAGAGTAAAAGCTAAAACCATCATGTATGGAGTCAGTTTTAGCTTTATGTAAAGCGGCATCAGCATGCAGCAATAAGGATTGAGCATCTGCTGCATCATCAGGATAAACACTTAGCCCCATGCTGGTTGAGAAATTATGGATCTCAGGCTGTAGCTCTGCTAGCTCCATCACGTGCTCTCTGATCATGACGGCCAAATTGGCTAAATCGCTAGGATGCTTCAACTCAGGAACCAACACCATAAACTCATCGGCATGATGCCGGCTAAGTGTTTCATTATTATGCAGTTGAGATTTAATACATAGGGCTATTTTTTTAAGCAACTCATCACCAAACTGAAACCCAAATTCTTCATTGATGAGTTTGAATCGATTAATATCAAACAAAATCAAACCAATTTTAACGTTACTTCTTTGACTCCGAGCCATCTTAGTATTAAGGAGTTCCATCAGTAAAAAGCGATTAGGGAGGTTAGTCAGTTGATCATATTGAAGGGTATTGGACATTTTTAGAGCCATTACTTGAGACTCATTAATATCATCAAATACAATGACGGAGCCGATGACATCGCCGTCTTGTGAAATAAGCGGGGCTGCACTGTCTTCAACCGAAATCCAATGACTATTTTGTTTCATCATCTGACAGTTGAATGCCATACCAACAACTCTATTTTCTTGGATACAAATACGCACAGGATTAATGTGTGGAGGGCCATCATCGCCTATTCTTAATGGCATTACTTCTTCAATAAAGCATCCCATTGCATCATTTAATGACATTCCAATCATTAGCTCTGCGATTGGATTCATGAAAGTGACTCTCGCATCCTTGTCAGTCGTAATAACCGCATTTCTTATTGAATTTAAAGTGACTTGAGCATGCCGGTAAACTTCGAGCAACTCACGCTCTCTTTTGCGTAGCATTAAGTGAGTATTAACACGAGCTGCGACAACATCAGGCTCTAATGGCTTAGCAATAAAATCTACAGCCCCTTCTCTTAAACAGAGAAGTTGATCTTCGACAAAGTTATATGAAGTAATAAAAATGACGGGGATGTTACAAGTCAACTCGTTGTCTTTTAGCTGAGCCAATACCTCATGGCCATTCAGGCCAGGCATGTCTATGTCTAACAAGATAACATCAGGACGAATCTTAATAGCCTGCTCTAAGGCAGATAATCCATTCTGCTCGAAAAAAACCTGTCCAATGGCTTGAAGCACCTTATTTAAGATATTGATTTGATTAACATCGTCGTCAACCAAAAGAATTCGAGGTGGTATGCTACTACGTGAAAACATGTACTCTCCGTGTCAATTCATAATCCAACTTTTTATCCGAATTCGTAACAACGTCTATTTCTATTATCTCGATAATCCACGTACAACTTTAGTTCAAAAGACCATTTAAAACAAATATTAACAGACTCCATAAAATTTGACACCACAGTTCCTTAAAAATACACTATGCATACGTTTTGTATATGAAGTGCATATTAATGGGTATTGTTAAAATTTCAGAAGAACTGCATGAAGAACTTCGTAAAGCAAGTTCGGTCATGTCACGTTCAATCAATTCACAAGCAGAGTTTTGGATCAAAATGGGCATGTTAGCCGAGTTACATCCTCAACTTTCATATAATCAAATCATGGCGAATCTGATGCAGTCTGCGAATGTTTCCGCCACATACATTTCAATAACTGAAGAGCATTGTAATGCATAGTCAAGTAATGATTAAATCAGAGGAAGATATATCATTAATGCGAGAATCAGGGAAGTTGCTTGCGCAGGTTTTTAAGATGCTCGACGAATACGTCCAACCTGGCATCTCTACGATGGATATCAATAATAAAGTTGAAGAGTATATTGTTAATGAACTCAATGCTCGTCCTGCAAGTAAAGGGCAGTATGATTATCAATATGTATTAAATTCATCGATCAATGAAGTTGTGTGCCACGGAGTGCCTAAAGAGGCTGAGATTTTAAAACGTGGCGATATTATCAACCTAGATATTACACTGGAGAAGAATGGATTCATTGCAGATTCAAGCAAAATGTATGTAATGCCTTCAGCCTCACCGCTTGCTATTCAATTGGTAAAAACAACTTATAACGCTATGTGGGAAGGTATTAAGCACGTAAAACCTGGCGCAAAATTTGGTGATATTGGTCATGCAATACAGCGACATGCAGAATCCCATGGATACAGTATTGTAAGAGAATATTGTGGACATGGAATAGGTCGTGAAATGCATGAAGAGCCACAGGTGCTTCATTATGGTAAGCCAAATAGTGGACTTACATTAAAAGAGGGAATGATATTCACTATCGAACCAATGGTTAATCAGGGTACTGCGAAAATAAAAACCAAAAAAGATGGTTGGACGGTGGTCACGAGAGACAAAAAACTCTCTGCTCAATCGGAACATACAGTATTGGTCACTAGTACAGGCTATGAGGTTCTCACGTTAAGAGAAGACGAAAAGCTGCCAATGCTGTAATGGTTGACAGTGAAACTTTCGATCAAAACAAATGTAGCAATTCATAAGAAATATGAATTCAATTTGGACAGACGCCAACCATCTATAACTATGCCTCAAAATCGTTTTGGGGCATAAGCGTGTTGGTGCTTATACTCTAGTTAATGATATTTAAGTGATTTGTTTTAAATGATTTTAGTTTTAGAGTATTGAAATAACAAATGAAAGCAACTTTAGCTGAACAGGCTCTTTGAATTAAAGAGCTAACAACTAAACTGTAACCTTTTGTTGTTGGCCCTTCGCTTTGCTCTGGAAAATGTCCCCAGTTTATTCATCTTGCGTAGCTCCTAATTGACGTGGACTAATGGCTTAACTTCGCCGTAGGCGGCAAATGCTTACCAGTCACCGATAGATTTTGAAATCTCTTTTAAAAAATGTCAGGTTGCAGTTGTTCTGAACACTGAACATGGCTTGGTATCACACTTTATATGAATTAAGCAGGTATAATACTTTTTCATTAAATTAACTATATGTTTCTATAATTTGAGGTGAATTTGTGAAAATGACAATAAAAATAAAATTAATGGCAACATTAACCATACCACTGGTATTTATAAGCACTTTTTTTATAATTTCACTTATAAACACCCATACATTAGTACTAAAAACAGAATCAGATAATATCATAAAAGAATTCACTAAATTTACTAATCAAAAATTGAAAGATGAAGCTGATACTCTTAGCTTTGCTATCTCAGAGATATATGCAGAATATGAAACAGCAGATAGCGACGACACAAAGCAGAAATTATTAAATGAAGCATTAAATGCCGTAACGATTACTAAATATGGTGAAAATGGTTATTTCTTTATTTTAGATGATAAAGGGGTACTTCTTGGGCATCCTGAGAGTAACTTGATAGGCAAAACAACATCATTTAGTACGTTAATCGCAACAGGGATAAGAAACAAATCAGAGGCATTTGTTACTACTGAATATAAAAACCCTACGACGGGAATAACAGAACAGAAATTTAACTATGCGCATAAAATATTCCCTGATTGGGGATGGATTATTGCTACTGGTGCGTATCAAAGTGACATGCATGCCGCAGAACAAAGTTTAACAAAAGCAACTAATGATATATTTGATAAAAAAGTAACGTCCATTATTACAACAACAGTAATTATAACTATCCTCGTACTTTTTTTTGTTATTTGGCTTATTAACGTTATTCTTAAAAGACTTTCAAGATTGAAAGATAGCATTACTCAATTATCAACCGGTGAAGCAGATTTAACGTCTCGACTTGTGATTCAAAATGATGATGAAGTCGGTGAGATTAGTCAGGCTGTAAATAAATTTATTCAATATTTACAATCGATGATGTTAGAAATATCTGATGCATCGAAGCACATAACCGAAAATATATACCAACTTAACGTGCAGTCAGAACAAAACAGTCAAGCATTATTAACTCACTCAACAGAAACAGAGCAAGTTGTTAGCGCAATCACAGAGATGAGTGCAACAGCTGAAAGTATTGCAGAAAATGCAGCTGAAACAGCTACTAATACTAAAAAAGCAAATGATGAAGCATTAGAGTCGAAAAGTATTGTTCATGAAGCAGTTAATAGTGTCATGGCATTAGTAAGTGAAATTGAGTCTACATCTGTGAGCATTAATACAATGAGCAAAAACACTAACCAAGTTATTAGTGTGTTGGAAGTAATTGGAGAAATTGCAGATCAAACCAACTTATTAGCACTTAATGCAGCAATTGAGGCTGCAAGAGCTGGTGAGCAAGGTCGTGGTTTTGCAGTTGTAGCCGATGAAGTAAGAACGCTTGCAGCTCGAACACAAGTGAGCACTGCTGAAATAAACGCTATTCTTGCGACATTACATAAAGATGCAGAAAATGCAGTTGCAGCAATTGATGCCACTAAAGCAAGTTGTCAAAGAACGGCAGAAAATACGAATCAGGTCACTGTTAGTTTAGATAGCGTTACTGATTGTATTGTAGAAATAAACGATTTAAGTACACAAATAGCAACAGCCTCAGAAGAGCAAAGCAGCGTAAGTGAAGAAGTTAACCGTAATATGGTTAATATTCATGAAATGGTGAAGGAATTGACTCGAAATGGAGATGCGAGTGTTAACAGCACACATAATTTGGCAACCGCAAATGCCCAATTATCAGCGTTAGTGGGTAAATTCAAATTAGAATAATTTACATTTAAGTATTCTGGTCTAATTGAACCGGACACTTCAATTTAGTGCTAACATCTAAGAGGCTTCCAACCGGTGGCCTTTTAATATTCCTATCATGTCCCCTATAAGTTAAATTTCCATTTATTAAGTAAGTTTTCGACTATTTTAAAGTGGTTAGCTTCTTGTTTCATGCCTATGCATCTGAGTCAGTTTTGGCTTATTCTTATGAGAACGTCCACTCAATTGTATCTAACTGAGCTAACATTCCATGGCAACAAGCCATCAAGTTTAGTGTAAGCGTCCGGGCAAGTACATCTTCAGCAGCTCTTATTCATCCTCTATATTAACGACCGATCATTACAAGCACTGTCTAAGAATATTATAAGTTGAATATCTCAGCCTTTTAAGCTTTTAGGCAGATTTAGCGAGAAGGTATGTCAACGTTCGATTCGCCATTCTAAGGCTTAATTTGAATTATGGTGTACCCATGTTTCAATTATTTCTGAGCATTATCGTTCATTTTTGCCGTTCGATTAGATAAGTTGTTTGGTCCGCTTTGGCCTCCTCCCTACCTATACATTTATTTAAAAAAGGTAGATTCTGGTAGAAAACTATCAGCAAGCTTTTATTTGACAAATTATTAACCAAATACAATATTCGTTCAAAAAACAAGCGAACGAACACATTTTTCAACTTTTTTTAATTATTTCACTATCACTTTTTTAAAAAGGGTCCTCTATTATATATTGTAAGCAAAAAAATAGTTAAGTTGGATCTCAGTTTGAAATGAGAGATGCTTAACTATTACATTTTTCATTCTCATCTACTTTAGCCAATCCATTTATTAAACTGGATGTGTTCTTCAGTCACAACGTGACTGGCCAATCAAGAAGTGGTGGTTGTTAAGCTTGAAGCAACATCATTACTATTTCATTTGAGATCAATTAATAAAAATCGCCAAATTTTAAAATTTGTGTTCCGATGTGGAAGTGGTCTTTTTATTTGATCTCAAAATGAGCGCAGGACAATGGTCGTTGAGCAAAAAACCATGATGTTAGTTCGAGTGAATATAAACAGATTGAAAATGAGATTGGTTTGCTTGATAAGCAGATAGCACCGGTTCAAGCTAGTTATGATAAAGCACTTGAGCTGGCGGGCGTTAAAATGGTTCGCCTCGTGTTGGTGCGCGTCAAGCTATTGAAGTTGGCCATTGGATTAGTTCGCAAAAATCGGATGGCAAAAAAGATATAGAGCAGTCTGAAAAATCAGAAGTTGAAAAGCTTGAGATGGAAATGCTTGAAATGAAAAAAATGATACAGAAGCAAGCTTTGCTAATTAAATCGTTAACATCTAAATCATAATTGTCTTTGGCCCTTAGCTGCGCTAAGAAAAAAAGATGCCAGGAATTACACAACCGCAGCCCGTTAGTTTAATGAGCTGGTTATCTTCTCCGAAGGCGGCACAAAACAAAATAGGAAAAGTAATGACTGTTAATAAAAAACCTAAAAATAAAGAAAGAAAAATTCTCAATCCTGAGCAGAAGCAAAGACAAGAAGAGTTAAACAAAATAGCTAGCGAGAACGATGGCGTTATTAGTGATTCTGTATATCATCCGGCTCAACACTACAATGATTTAAAAAAATAGTGACAAGACTAAATAGTTAAAGATTGGTGTTAATAAAGAAACCGCCTTAATTGGCGGCTACAGAATCTGTTACAGGGTCCTACACTTAATTTAAGACTGCATTGATAACCACATTTCGACCTCTAAATCATTTATCTTTTCAGCTTCAAATTGACCTTTTATTAAGTTAACAAATTTATCCCAGTCGGATTTAAGGATGTGATTTTCACTTGGTTCAGCTTTACCATTTTTAAACATTAAAAATAGTTTTGATATCGACTCTGGTAGTAATTCAGCAGCAGCATAAACAGTGTTGAAATTAGGTACTAGTGAATTTTGAGCTATAACGATATCTTTGGTTTCGTTAAATACCTTATCCATCGCATCTGATTTTCTTTCCAGATCAATATTATTATAATGCAAGTTAGCTATTTCCAGACTATCACCTAAAATATCAGCAGCAACATCAATACCTCCTTGTTTAGCAATATGAGTGCCAAATGTTGCTCTTAAACTGTACATTCTACCATCGGCTGGTAAATCAAAAAATGCTTTTACTAACTTCCAAAGTTCTCTGTATGCATAATCTGAAACATGATGATCCATTATTACTCTTGACGGAAACATATGACCTTTGCCGTTTCGCGGTATTTCATCTAAATGCTTTCTAACTTCTGCTTTTACTCTTTCATGCTTAATTTCGACTGTTCTAGAACCGGCCTCTTTTGTTTTGCAAATTTCCGCAGGAATATGCATCATCAATTTACCATCATTATAATTAAAGTTATCGATGAAATTTTTATAAACTTCCGAATTTCTTGCTCCAGTTACGGCCATGATAGCTATAATTAATTTTCCAAAAGGAGGACTTGGTGTGTCATCATCAAATAAATATGTCATTAAACCGTCATAGTTTAGTTTATATGTTTGAACAGCCCCTCTTGAAACTGTTTTTTTTGGAAACAAAGATGCAAAACTCTTAATTTTATTACTATGTATATATCCAATTTTTTCGCAAATGTTAAACATGGCATTTATTTCACCAAAATATTTACGCATTGTACCCACTTCAATTTGTTTTGGTTTAAAAGTTTCAGGGTCTGCATTTCTTCCTTCTATGTTATATTCTGTGTATTTTTCTTGCCAATGTTTTTTAAATTCAGCCGGCCATTCTTTTGAAACATCACCCAAGGCTTTGTCTAACCAAGGTTCGAATTGTCTCAGAATAGATGCAATTGTTTTTTTTGAGACAGGAGAAATTTTATTTCTCAATGTTGATGTTGTTAATCTGTCTTGTGCATATTTCCCTGACTCTATATATTCTCTAATTGTTATATCACCATCTTGCCGTGCTATTTTTACATTGTATTGGTGATTTTTAATAATTTCTAAAAATCTAGCTTTTGCAGTATACAAATTAGCTTCGTTAGATTTGTAGTAATTACTGTTTTTTACTATCCATCTTCCTAATGACTTCCCATTACCGCGCTTTTCATTTCCACGTTTTGCAATCGACGGATAAAATGTTCTTGTTTTTTTTCCAATGCGTAATAATAACCTGCCACCATCATTTTCAGCATTAAATGTAGTATCAACAATATCGATTGGTTTGTCCGAACAAAAAGGTAACTTCTTAATTATATTATCAGTAAGCATTACTTTTGTGGGTGCTGGTGATCTAGCGTCTCTAGTGTCGCTCTTTTCATCTTCAACTTTATATTCCAACAGCTTACCGACATCATAATCAGCATTTTTTATCATGCCCTGAACATCTTTATGATCTAGATAGTATTTGCTGGTATTAGTACATAATTCGCTCATATTTTAACCATAACCAAGAATTGAGTATTTTGTATTGTAGTGCCGTTTTGTGGTGCATGTACATCTTTTAACATGTAAAAATATGTACAGAATGGTGCAATGCATGTATTTTCATAATATTTGCACTAACTAATAATCGATTGGAGTTGAGTTATAAAATATTGTTTTTTATGTATTTTATACTTACTTGCTAATATTTTATATTAACAAATAAGTATATAAAATAGGAAATCTACCCCTTAGGAGGCGGCTGCTCTATCCTGTTGAGCTATAGAGAGACCCAGTGATTATACTGAGTTTATAATCGAATTAAACCTTTTATATTTAATTGCTTGATTAATAACCAACTAATTCATAATCGCCTAACTCTTAGCATTTAGCACTTAGCACTTAGCACTTAGCACTTAGCACTTAGCACTTAGCACTTAGCACTTAGTTTGGAACAATTAGCTTCTAGTAACCAATCATTAGTTCTTAATCGCAATGTCGTTCACTTGAATATTGTCAGCACTGTCGATACCGTCAAAAATTGCGGTTGAACTGTCTTCAGTAACTTGTTCAATAACCACATTTGCACGGCTTTTTGTAGCGATGGCGCGCATGGAGTTGAATCTGTCTGGGATATTTTTTTGTAATACAATTTGGAATTTATCACCCATTTTGACGCCATTTTTACGACCTAAGTTGATGATAATACGATCCCCTTGCCTAGCAACAATTTGGCCTAGTAATGGACGACAATTTAACTGCTTATCCAGGGACATCACACTTTGTTGTAAAACATCACTAATAGCCTGTCCATAGGAAGAGCGCCAAAAGCGTTGGTTAGCAGGAGAGACTATTTCTTGTCTTTCAAACTCCCAAGGCGCTGATGTAGCAAACGATTCTGACCACACAACTTCGCCACTGATACCATGATAAAGAGTTAATTTTATCATAAATTGCCTAAGCGGATCATCGTCTACCAACCCCATATAACTGCTTTGTACCGGTTCAGTAGAAATATCAATAATTTCTGGTTGCAATACATATTGGCTGTCGGTGATTTCACCTAACCAACTAGGAATACGGTAACCCTTAAAATTAACCAGTTGATTGGTATTATCAATTTTTTCGTCGGCGTGTAATCGAGCGAAACTGTACCGAGATTGAGCGTTGATGATTTTGCCTAAATGTTCAGTAATCCGTTGTTCAAAGTTGGCCAGTTGTCCATAGCGTAACTGGGCGCGTTCTTGTAAATAGGCTTGTGGCAACATAATGGCGGCTTTGAGAGACTGGCTTTTACATTGTGCATCTGGTTCTTGTTCACCTAGCTCAAGTTGTAAAACCACGGTAATAGTGTGCTGGCTGATCATTTCACTCATTAATTCAACATTATTGGCCGATCCCATCCGTTGAATTTGAAAGGTATCTTGAATAAGCCGACCTTGGTTGACTTGTTGTTGGCTGGAAAAGTTAACCCCGGCTTTTAAGCTGGCATAATTTAATGCTTGGCTAATGGCATCTTCGCGGGCTTTATCAATATCGCCATTAACAATTTTGGCCTTGCCAGTAACTTCAATTTGTTCAGCAGAAGCTGACATTGTCGCCAGCAAGCCACTGACACATAGCACGACTATTGCTGCAATATGACCGAAGGGATTAGCTCGGTTAGTAGGGCTTTGTTTGATCAGCATGCGATGTCCTAATGTCAAAAAAACGTCAATTTGGCCTAATTACACCAATTAAGATTACTCTATTTTTAACAAAGCAAAAATTGTGCCTATTAACATTTTTGTAGTTATTTTTCGATCTAGTGTAATTATAGTAAAGCTTCTTGTGCATATGCCGATATAGGGTGACGAACGATAAAGAAGTAAGTTAATGACCTTAGTCAGTGGTACACAAGGTGATTAAATAGCTCATTTATACCAAGACTTGCGGCATTAAGTGTTAGAGGAATTATTATGATTAACAGGCTTTTTATCCCCACTGTCATGCTCGCATCGTTATCATTAGTGGCATGTACGCAAACGCCTAACGAAGCCAATAACCTTGCCTTTAGTAACAACGGAAAACTGGTCAAAGTTACCGATAAAAATAACGCTAAAAACAAAACGCTAGCTTATGATATTCAGGACGTTGGATTATCGCCTAAAGGGCAAGTTAATGTGTGGGCCGAAAAGTTAGTCAACGAGTTAGTGCTGCAGAATGACGCTTTACGACCTGATCAACCACTGCTTATATCTACGCCAGTAATGGCCAGTAATTTAAATACCACCAACGAGTTGGCATTACAGTTACAACAAGGATTACTTGCAGCCTTTCATGCCCATGAATTTAACTTAGTTGATTTAAATGTTGCGACTAGTTTACGCGCGACAGAGCAAGGCGAGTTTATGTTGAGTCGGAATTGGGAGCTTTTACGCTCAGATTTACCGGTATCACATGTGTTAGTGTCAACCATGGCCCTAACACCTGAAGGCATTATGTTTAACGGCCGAGTGGTAAATATCACCAATAATCGGGTACTTTCTGCAGTGCAATCATTTGTAGCAGCATCGAGCTTATCGGGATATTTACAGCCTTCTGAAATTATTGAATCTCGCAACGGTTTGTTGTATCGCCACGAAAAGCGAGGCGACAGTCGTTACACCGTATTAGGAGATAAGCTATGAAATCGCTGATATTAATAATGCTGTTGGTACTAAGCGGATGCGTCAGTAAGGACAAATATGTTCAGTGGGAAACTGAAGCTCCAGCCTCGTTTCCAACCCTAACAGCAATTGGTTACGCACCTTTAGCAACACAGCCGAGTAAAGAAGCGTCACATCGTATTTTAATGGCAATGCAGGCGTCAAAAATTGCCGCTTATCGTGAGTTAGCTGAACAAGTTTATGGCCAAAAGGTTACGGCTAATAGCGACGTGAGTGAGTGGTTATTAACTGATGATAACGTTAAGTCGAGCGTTAGTGGCATTATCCGTGGAGCAAAAGTGGTTAAGACCTACCCTTCTGGTGAGTTTTATGTCACAGAGCTCGCTTTGGACTTTAAACAAGTATGGCAATTGTACGAACAACAAAATCGCCCTAAACGGGTGAAAGATGTTACCTACTTTTAAGTGATAATTAGCTTGATACCTAATGTTCGCTAATCTTTGAGTTAATTAGCTTGCTTAAACCAAAATTGTCTAGTCCTAAAATAGGTTGACGGTTTTTATTAAGCCAGTTGGAACTCCCGACTGGCTTTTTCATGCACTTCGTTTGGGGTTTTCATTCCTAAACTAAGGTGCGGTCTTAACTCGTTATAAATCCTAATAGATTCTTTGATGAGTATTGCCAGCTCCTTCATCGTACGACAGCGGTAAAGTAAAAACTCTTGCTTCAAAATACCATTCACTCGCTCAGCTAACGCATTCTGATAACAATCATACCCATCTGTCATCGATGGCCTTATCGCATTCGCAGCCAATTTATGTTGATATTCTGCTGAGCAGTACTGTATCCCTCTATCTGAATGATGAATGACATCACTGGTTGTCTGACGATTCTTTATCGTCATCTCCAATGCTTTAACAACATCACTGGCTTTCATTTCATCACTTAATTCATAACCCATTATTTTTCTTGAATATGCATCTGTGACTAATGATAAATAGTGAGTTCCTTCGTCTGATTTTACGTAGGTTATGTCACTGACAAATACCTCTTCAACGCTCTTCACCACTCTGTCTTTGAGTAAGTTTGGGTGTTTTCTCAACCAATGGTGGCTATGGGTTGTCTTGGTGTAATTCTTCCTAGGCTTTACTAACATATTGTGTTGTTTTAAATACTGAAATAGGCCGTCCCTACCTAGCTTTATGCCTTGTTCAAGTAACTGTGGCTTGATGAGTTGATAAAGCTTACGCGTACCCACTCTGGGCATGAACTGACGCCAATACATAACCATAGTCATCACCGGTTTTAACATGTCAGCTCTTGCTGCTAAGCGCTGCTTCCATTGATAAACAGCTTGTCTTGATAGGTTAAACTGCCGACTCGCTGTCGCTAGCTTTACAGTGCCTTTTTCTTTGGCAAGCCAGAGCGTTCGGCTAAGTACTTTTTTTCTAAATCAATACCGTACTCATTTTTAAGTAACTCGACCATATCGCCATAAATCATATTTTTCATTTCGAGATTGGAGACTTGTTTCTCTAATCGTTTGATTTTCTGGGCGGGTGTTTCTGTAGATTTGGACATAGGTGAATGCTCAATCGGCTGGGACCAATCTAATCTACCATGTTTTCGTAACCATGTTAGGACGGTACTTCTCCCTTGAATGCCATAGTGGTTTTGAGCTTGCTTATACGTTAGCTCGCCTTTTTCTACTTGACTAACAACCGCTAATTTAAAGCCTAATGTGTAATCTCGTTGAGTACGTTTTATATTGATTGATACTGAAGGTTTCATAGATAAGTCTCCAATGTGTCAACTTATCTCAGGACGGGACAAATGTTTATACAAAAAAGCCGCTGATTTAAGCGGCTTTTTTGTTATCGGCTGTGTTATCGCTCATTGTTAAAACGATAATTTAAACGCTAAGCCAAATGCGGCCTGGTTTTCCATGTCTTCAGTAACGTCAGGATAACTTAACTCCATTTCTCCAGCAAAATAGTACCCTGCATAAGCATTAAGGCTAGTATTACTGGTCGCTTTCCAGCCTGCACGGGCAAAGCCAACCCATTCTTTTACTTCAATGGTTTTGTCATCGTCAGCAATTAAAAAACGCTCGGTTCGCATTGAGCTTCCCACGCCAAAATCCCAGTCCCTATTATATTGATAGCTTAATTCTAACCCTGCAGGGCCACTAAAACCGGCTTGGAATGGGTTAGCAAGTACCCACTTATCGTTTATTTGCCAACGAACCGCCAAATAAGGAATCGTACGTACTTCTGAAATATCATTTAAATATGCAACGCCAACACCCAACATATTGCCCGAATCAAAACGGTACATTCCCGATGCGACTACACCATAACTTTGCGCGTTTGAAGATGATGCAGTATCAGCATAGGCGTATTGCAGTTTGGGGGCGATAAGAAACATCCAATGATTATCAAGACGGTAAGATAACGATAAACCAGCACTGTACTGATGTATGGTTGACCAAGGTTGAACAGTTGAATATAAAGGAGTGTTTTGGTTTATTTCCCAATCGTAATCGAGGTTATCGTAGCCTAAGCTTGCTCCTATAGACCACTGGCGATTAAGTGGCATGTTGGCCGAAAAACTGGTTTTCCATGTATCTCGCTGTAACTGATTAGCGTTAGTGTCATCAGTACCAACATTTGCAGTGCCCGTTGATGTACGAGCCACGGTGAGTGAAAAAGGTGAACGATCTGGGGCTGCTAAAGCTTGCTGGCTTAACAGCAGACCTGATGCCAACAAAATTGACAAAGCTGATTTACTCAATGATTTTGGCTGAATTACGTTAACGTTATAAAGCGTCATATCGATCTGCTTCCCTTCAAATAATGAGATAAGTTAAGTATTACCTTGGTTTCATTGCACCTTGGTTTAATTACACTTCGGTTTAATGGAATAGCAATACTGTTTTCGAGCCAATTAGGTTCAACTTTTATGGTTTATTTTACGTCAACTTGGTGAGCTCGCAAAAACATCACGGCAGTATCTTGTATGTATGCTTGTCTGGATATCAGTAAATCACCGATCTCCAAGCCTAACTCTAGACGTAATTTAAGTTCGCCAAATAACATTAAACATAATCTAACTGCGCTTTCATGCGGATTTTCAAACAAGTATTCGCCGTGATCATTGACCTTTTTTAAATAATTTCTAACCAGTCCGAGTACGTGCTTGGGGCCAGCATCATAAAATAATCTAGACACTTCTGGGTGAGTATCAGCTTGAGCTACGCAGGTTTTAAATACTGTCATGGCCTCTTTGCTAACAATCATCTCACCAAATTGCTGAGCAAACTGCAAAATAACCTGTTGAGGTTTACTTGCATCAACTAAGGCATCGTCAGTGAGTTGATGCACAACACATTTAGACTCAATCGCGGAAACAAACAAATCATCTTTGGAGCCAAAATGAGAATAAACGGTTTGTTTTGATACACCAGCATGTTTTGCCACTTCATCCATGCTGGTATTAGGAAAACCCTGATGGCAAAAAAGGTCAATGGCAGACTCAAGTACCTGGGCACGCTTTTGCTCACTGCGGCTCATATTAACTTGTCCGTCATTATTATGCGATGTGTGTTCTTTTATCATGTTGGTTCCGTAAATTAACCCATTAAGCAAACTCGAGCTTCAGTAATACAGCTCATTATTTAGCGTTATAGTAACCAAAAATAGACTGGACAGTCTAGTCTTATAAACCTAGACTACTGAGTCTAATTAACATTTAAATTACATATTGCGATTTGAAATAAATGCTTTCATTAAGATAAGCCAGACAGACACAACCTATTACTATGCAAGGAAGACACTTTATGTACGCGTCAAAGACATGCACCCCAATCATTCGATACTTGGCGCTAGGTTTAAGCTTCATCGCATTAGGCGGTTGTGGCTCTGAGGTAAAAGAGCATTCACAAATAACCGAGTATCAAACGGTATTGTCACAGCCTTTGTCGTTAAGCGACCGTTATCAGCATATTCAAACTTACACAGGTACTATTCGCTCGGCCAATACCACTGGGATTGGCTTTGAACTTGCGGGTAAACTCAATAATATCTTGGTCGACAGTGGCGATACGGTTAGCAAGGGACAAACATTAGCTAAGCTTGATACTGATTTATTGATCGCAGAGAGGCAGCAATTACAAGCCAGTTTATTACAAACTCAAGCGGATATAGATTTAGCAAAAAGCACCTTAGCTCGTACTCAAAAGTTGAAACAACAAAACTATGTGTCTGAACAGCAACTCGATGAAACCCAACAACAAGTTATCAGCTTACAAGCTAACCAGAAGCGTATAGAAGCCAGTTTAAGTGCGACCAATTTAAAAATTGAAAAATCAACCTTACTGGCCCCATTCAATGGAAAAATCAGTCAACGTTTTCATAATGTCGGCGAAGTGATTGCGCTAGGTAGTCCGGTTTTCACCTTAGTCGGTAACAGTCAGTCTGTGGCTTATATTGGGGTACCCATTGACATCGCACAGCAGTTAACCGCCGAGCAGATGGTAGATGTCCGTGTAGGTAAACAAACCTTTCCCGCTAAAATTGCCGGCATTAGCGCCGAAGTGAACACGATTAGCCGTACAGTTCAGTTACGTATTTTGTTACCCGATTCAGCAAGAGTCATCAATGGTGAGATAGCATACTTAGCTTATCAGCAAGATGCTCTGGAACCTGGTTATTGGGTACCAATGTCGGCCTTAACTGACGGAGTTCGCGGATTATGGAATGTGTTTGCCTTAGTTGAGGCTGAGCAAGGCTTTTATACCATTGAACGTCGCGATGTAGAGATTATCTATACCAATGAACAACAAGCATATATTCAAGGAGCCATAAAACCAAGCGATCTAATTGTGTCACAAGGATTACATAAATTGGTCGTTAGCCAAAAAGTGACTCTCGCTCAAGCTGAGAAAACGGGGGCACTATGATTAAAGCATTTTTAGAAAATGGCCGCCTAACCAGTTTATTTATCGCATTATTAATTGTTGCTGGATTAGGTGCCATTTCAAGCCTACCTCGCACCGAAGACCCACATATTACTAACCGGTTTTCATCTGTTATCACTCAATACCCAGGTGCATCTGCTGAGCGGGTTGAAGCGCTAGTGACCGAAGTGTTAGAAAATCAATTACGTCGTTTAGAAGATTTAAAGCTAGTCCAGTCTACTTCTCGCCCGGGAATTTCGGTTATCCAGTTAGAGTTAAAAGACACAGTAACAGAGACGGCTCCGGTGTGGTCACGCGCTCGCGATCTCATCGCCGACAGTGAATCATTGTTGCCAGTAGAAGCACAAAACAGCGTATTAGATGATCAATTAGGTTATGCCAATACAGCCATTTTAGGGCTTGTTTGGGCTGACGACAGTCCTGTAAGAGCCGATATTCTTAATCGTTATGCCAAAGAATTACAAAGTCGTCTAAGACTGCTCAGCGGTACTGATTTTGTTAAGCTCTATGGCGCACCACAAGAAGAGATTTTAGTTGAGTTAGATGGCAATAAAATCAGCCAATTGCATTTAACCCCCGCCAGTATTGCCGCGATTTTAAATAATGCCGACAGCAAAATTTCAGCGGGTGAAGTTAATAACAGCCAATTTAGAGCCTTAGTTGAAGTATCTGGTGAGTTAGATTCGCAAAATCGTATCCGCCAAGTGCCGTTAAAAGTAGATGACTATAGTCAAATTATTCGCTTAGGGGATGTGGCTAATATTACCCGCCAAGCTAAGACCCCTGCATCAAGTATCGCCTTAATCGACAGTCAACAAGGCGTATTGGTCTCTGCGCGCATGCTCAATAATAATCGAGTCGATGTGTGGCAACAGCATGTTAGCAACACCATAGATGATTTCTCAGTTAATTTACCGGCCAATATCAAGGTGCAATGGTTATTCGACCAACAAAGCTATACCAGTGACCGATTAGGCGACTTGGTGATTAATCTGTTACAAGGATTTGTGATTATTTTAGTGGTTCTGATGCTGACATTAGGACTGAGAAATGCGGTTATTGTGGCGATATCATTACCATTAACTGCGTTATTTACCCTCACCTGCATGAAATATACTGGCCTACCGATCCACCAAATGTCGGTAACAGGTTTAGTGGTTGCGCTGGGGATTATGGTCGATAATGCGATTGTGATTGTTGATGCCATTGCTCAACGCCGTCAGCAAGGTATGAGCAAGCTGGAAGCGGTATCGAAAACACTACATCATTTATGGCTTCCACTGGCGGGGTCTACCATCACCACGATGCTCGCCTTTGCGCCTATTGTGTTAATGCCGGGGTCCGCGGGTGAGTTTGTTGGCGGCATTGCCATTTCAGTCATGTTCGCCTTACTTGGCTCATATATTATTTCTCATACCATTATTGCTGGCCTTGCGGGTCGATTCAGTCGCAGTGAAAAACCAACGGCTTGGTATCAGCAAGGCATGGCATTCCCTAAAATTAATCAGGCATATACTGCCAGCCTTAGGTTTGCGTTAACAAGACCAATACTGACCGCCATTGTGATTGGAATATTACCGGTTGCAGGCTTTTTTGCGGCGGGAAAAATGACTGAACAATTTTTCCCACCATCTGATCGCGATATGTTTCAAATTGAAGTCTACTTGGCACCTCATGTGAGTATCGATAACACTCTCGAGCAGGTTAAACTGATTGATAATAAGCTGCAACAGATTGACGATATTGTCGCCGCTACATGGGTTGTTGGCGGTAATACGCCCTCTTTCTATTACAACTTAACTCAACGGCAACAAGGGGCAACCCATTATGCTCAAGCAATGATTAAAGTGACTGATTATGTCGCCGCCAATAGGTTAATTTTACAATTGCAAAAAGAGTTTGATACCCAATTTCCACAAGCACAGATTTTAGTGCGCAAACTGGAACAAGGACCCCCTTTTAACGCTCCTGTTGAGCTGCGTATTTATGGCCCTAATCTTGATACCCTTAAAACATTGGGTGAACAAGTACGCGGCATTTTAGTCGCCACACCAGATGTCATTCACACTCGTGCCACGCTCAGTTCTGGCGCTCCAAAAGTGTGGTTACAGGTGAATGAAGACGCCAGCTTAATGAGCGGCTTAAGTTTAAGCGACATTGCTAATCAAATTCAAATGGCGACCACTGGCATCATTGGTGGCAGTATTTTAGAGCAAACCGAATCACTGCCAATACGTGTTCGTTTAGGCGATAACAGTCGCGAACAAGCCACGCGTTTAGCCGAGATAAATTTGGTGTCACCATCAGGGTCAGGCATTCCACTATCGGCATTATCTTATAATGAAATCAATGTCAGTCGCGGTGCAATCCCCCGCAGAAATGGTGAGCGCGTTAATACTATCGAGGCTTATATCACCAGTGGTGTATTACCAGCACAAGTGCTAAACGAGGTTAAAGATACTATTGCTAATTTACCCATTCCAGCGGGATATCATCTCGAAATCGGCGGCGAAAGCGCAAAACGCAATGAAGCTGTAGGTAATTTACTGTCTAATATTGTGTTGGTGGTCACTTTGTTACTAGCGACGGTAGTGCTGTCTTTCAACTCGTTTAGATTAACCGCCATTATTTTACTGAGTGCATTTCAATCGGCAGGTTTAGGCTTGTTATCCGTATATGTATTTGGTTACCCGTTTGGGTTTACCGTCATCATCGGTTTATTGGGATTAATGGGCTTAGCCATTAATGCCGCCATTGTTATTTTAGCTGAATTAGAAGATATCCCCGAGGCGCGCAATGGCAATATATCAATAATCATTAGTACGGTGAGCAGTTGTGGGCGTCATATTGGATCAACCACCATTACCACCATAGGTGGATTCTTACCTTTGATCATCGCCGGTGGTGGCTTTTGGCCACCCTTTGCTATCGCTATTGCTGGCGGTACATTATTAGCCACCATGTTGTCACTGATTTGGGTACCGGTAATGTATACCTTATTGATGAAAACCCGAAAAGATTGACTTAAACCTTTCAGTTAGTTATAAAAAATTTACTAACTTTACTCTTTATGCTATTTATTATTAGAGATTGAGCACACTTTTTGTTTTATAACAATGAATCCGTGTGCTCTCCCCTGTACATTGAATAATTCGGTCCAAACGAAAATTATAGATCAATAATTAAAACAATTATGAGAAAAGCATATGAACTATAAAAACTGGCCTATATCAAAACAAATTGGGTCTCTAGTCGTATTATCATCGATCATTATCTATGCCGCCATGTCTTGGTTTTCCTATCTATCTGCAACGACTGTATTACACGATAAAGCCATTGAAGCGGTCAAATCACAAATGCACAGTAATGCTAATTTAATTGAACAGCAATACGACAGCATGCAATTCTTAGCTAGGCGAAATGCAGAGATTCTCCGCAACTTATACCCAGGTGATTTTTCGTTAGCAGGGAGTACAGTTGAAGTATCAGGAGTTAATACCCCGGTACTGCTTCATGAAAATGAACAAGTTAATAATTTAAACGATAATGTTGATCATTTTTCAAAACTCACAGGCGGTGTCGCAACAATATTTGCTCGTGATAATGATGATTTTGTTCGTGTCGCTACATCACTAAAAAAAGCAGATGGTAACCGTGCATTAGGCACCTATTTAGGTTCTAAACACCTAGGTTACAAGATGTTAATTAACGGTGGGAAGTACGAAGGATACTCTAAGCTTTTCGGCAAAGACTACATGACAATTTACCAACCTATTAAAGATACCAGTGGCAGCGTCATTGCGATCCTTTTTATTGGTTTTGATATCACCCAATCGGTTGAACAAATACAAAGTTTATTTAAAAAAATGACCTTAGAAGAATCAGGTTCTTATGTAATCATCCGTAATGCAGATCAACAAGTTATTTCTCATCAAAAATTGGAAACAGAAGCTCCCTTTAGTGAAGCATTATTTGATGGACTATCTCTTGAAAAAGCACTTACCGATAAAAGTAGTTGGGTTTATACCTCACTGTCTAATCAAGTCATGTATTCTTATTCTGTCAATATTCCTGGTTGGGATTGGACTTTAGTCGGTTTTGTGCCAGAAAAAGAGTTGAGTAATGAAAGCATAGGAATGTTAAAAAATAACGCCATCTTAGCCGTACTTGGTATAGTGCTTATTTCTATTTTACTGTTTATAGTAATTAGTCGAGCAATTCAGCCATTAAAGATTTTACAGGGTCAAATAGCTAATTTGGGCCGAGGAGATCTTTCACAAAACTTTGCCAAATGTCCTGAAGACAGTCTTAATGAAGTTGACAGTATCACAGTAAGTGTTACCAAAATGGCAGCTAATTTAGCGGGATTAATTGAATCCTTAAAACAATCTGTCATCACCTTAGAAAGCCAAGCTAATCTGAGTCAAGAAACATCAAGATTAAATGGCAACGAAGCAAAAGCACTGCTAAACCAAACAGAGCAAATTGCGACGGCTATTGAAGAGATGTCTTCTTCTATTAATGATGTGGCACAAAATGCCAGTCAAGGAGCCCTACAAGCCCAAGAAGTTGATAGCGCATCCCACCAAGGGCATACTCAGTTATCTCAGGTGGTCATAGCGCTACAATCCTTGAGTGAACAACTTATTCAAAGCGAAAAAAATATTGAAAGTGTAAGCACAGAAACCCAAGCGATTAATAAAATAACAGAAGTCATTAATGCCGTTGCAGACCAAACTAACTTACTCGCGTTAAATGCTGCCATTGAAGCAGCTAGAGCAGGTGAGCAAGGTCGCGGTTTTGCGGTTGTGGCTGATGAAGTCCGTTCACTTGCGCAAAGGACACAAGATTCATTAAGTGAAATAAACTCAACAATCAGTAAATTACAAAAGCAAGTCAACAACACCTCCACGCAAATGGTTCAGTGTCAGCAATTGGGTATATCTTCCGCAGAGCAAGCCGATACCGTCAACAATCAACTAAGTCAAATTAATCAAAACATCGCTGAAATGGCATTATTTTCATCAAGTATAGCCAGTGCAACCAAACAACAAAGCACAGTAGCAAATGAGGTATCACAAAGCTTACATACTATATCGACTCTGGCACAAAATAGTGATGAACGAGCAACAAAAGCAGTGACTGATGCAGAGCAATTAACTGCGCTTGCTGTGAGTATTAAACAACAAATAGGTATATTTAACCTTAGCTCAGTTGAGAGTGATAAATAGCTTTTAAGCAGTCCACTACCTCGTTATCACTCTGTATAACTTTGCTATAAGCCAAGCTTAATATTGATTGCTTGAAATGGGCTGGTTTCTATCAAGAACCAGCTTATCTCATAGGATGACGAGGGTTAAGTTATCGCTGATTAACTAAATGAAATTTATTGTAAACTCCAGAATCCAGCAATTGGGTTCTGGTTAAATAATTTATATAAAGCAATAACCGCTAATTGAACACGCTACCAGCCCCAATCATCATTAGGACAACCATCATATTATTACTAACTTCGTTGTCACATGAGTAATCGTAACCATTGATAATGCCGATGTAGTTAATCATCCGAATAGTACACATAAAGCCGACTTTGTATTTATGACGCATTAAAAATCAATAATGGGCCAGTCAGATACCTATGACTAGCTAAACTGATAGATTTATCTTCAAAAACCTACACCATCACTTTGCTTCGAAGCTTATCAACTTAAGTGACGTAGTGTGTTTTACAGCCAATAAAAAACCGCTTTATCACTAAAGCGGTTTTTTTCAGAATGTATAACGTTTATAGTTCGCTATTGCGATCCATATTTTCAGTATTTTCAAGCCATAAGGCGTTGATAATACCGAATGCACACGCTAACAATACCCCTAAAATCCACGCAAAATACCACATAGATGTTGCTCCTTAATTTAGTAAAGTGAGGTTTTATTGTTTTCAATAAACTCACGATTTAAACGGCCGAACATCTTGTAATAAGTCCAAGCAGTATAACAAAGTATCGTTGGTACAAAGATGGCAGCAACAACGGTCATCACATTAAGTGATAGTTGGCTGGCAGTCGCATCCCACATGGTTAAGCTAGCATTAGGCTCTAGTGATGATGGCATAACAAATGGGAACATTGCTGCACCACAAGTCAAAATAACGCCAGCAACAGCAAGTGAGCTAAACAAAAATGCAAACCCACTACGATTAAAGCGACTAGCAAAAATCACTAATATTGGCATTAATAACCCTAATACTGGAAACAACATCGTAATAGGATATTTGTCATAATTAGTTAACCAAGCGCCCGCTTCAATAGCAACCGTTTTAGTGGTTGGATTTGACGGACCAGCTAGATCAAGTGTAGAGGTAATGACGTATCCATCAATACCGTTGACTAGCCAGACACCAGCAGCACCAAAGAGTACAAATAATAGACCACCACAAATTTGTGATGCCTTAACACTGCGTACCCTTAACTCGCCATCTGTCTTCATTTGTAACCATGAAGCCCCTTGCATAACAAACATTGTTACACTGACAAGTCCTACTAATAAACCAAACGGATTTAATAAACCGAAGAATCCGCCATGGTAAGTTGCACGTAGATATTCATCAAAGTTAAAAGGTACACCTTGCAGTAAGTTACCAAATGCCACACCAATGATTAATGGTGGCACAAAACTGCCGACAAATAATGCCCCATCCCATGACTTACGCCATCTTGGATCTTCAATTTTAGAACGGTAATCAAAGCCGACTGGACGTAAATATAAAGCGAATAATACTAGCATCATCGCAACATAAAAGCCCGAAAACGATACGGCATAGACCATAGGCCAAGCGGCAAACAATGCACCAGCAGCTGTAACTAACCATACTTGGTTACCGTCCCAGTGCGGTGCGATAGTGTTAATCATAATACGGCGTTCAGTATCGTCTTTACCAATAATTGGTAATAACATACCCACGCCCATATCAAAACCATCAGCCACAGCAAAACCAACAAGTAACACACCAATTAGTGCCCACCAGATAAATCTTAATACTTCATAATCAAACATAATCAGGTCCTCCGCTTAAGCATCTTGGTTTTCAAAATGGTAACGACCAGTTTTTAAGCTGCTTGGGCCAATACGTGCAAACTTAAACATCAAGTAAGCTTCTATGACCAACAAAATAGTGTAGAAAACCGTAATCGAAATAATACTGAACCATAAATCGGCTGGCGTTAAACTCGATGCAGACATAAAGGTTGGTAACACTTCAGAAATGGTCCAAGGTTGGCGACCAAACTCTGACACAAACCAACCACATTCAATGGCAACCCAAGGAAGCGGTAAACTGTAAAGTGCGGCGCGAAGTAGCCATTTTTTCTCTGCAATTTTATGACGAGTGCTTTGCCAGAACGCAGCAGCAAATACAAATAGCATAATCACACCTGCACCAACCATAATACGGAAGGTCCAGAACATTGGTGCTACAGTAGGAATAGAATCAAAAGAGGCAGCAATAATTTGCTCTTCAGTCGCATCGACCACTTTATCGGTATAACGCTTCAGTAAGAAGCCATAACCTAAATCGTCTTTAACCGCGTCAAATTGCTCTCTTACTTCGGCAGATTTATCACCTGCACGTAGTTTTTCAAGTAATCCGTAAGCAACCATACCAGTACGAATGCGTGCTTCATGATTTTTAACGAGATCGGTAATACCAGTCACTTCGGTATCTAAAGATCGAGTGGCAATAATGCCCATCGCATATGGGATTTTAATGGCATAATCGGTTTCCATCGTTTCTTGATTAGGAAAACCTACCGCAGTAAAGGCTGCTGGTGCAGGCTCAGTGTGCCACTCAGCTTCAATCGCTGCTAATTTTACCCGCTGAACTTCACCGACTTCATAGCCAGATTCATCACCAAGTACAATAACCGATAGAATTGAAGCTAAACCAAAGCTTGCGGCAATGGCAAACGAGCGACGAGCAAACGGTAAATCTCGACCTTTCAATATGTAGTACGAGCTAATGGCAAGTACAAACATGGCTCCGGCAACATAACCAGATGCGACTGTATGAACAAACTTAACTTGCGCTACAGGGTTAAACACCAAAGCGCCAAAATCGATCATTTCCATGCGCATGGTTTCATAGTTAAACACCGAACCCACAGGGTTTTGCATCCAACCGTTTGCGATCAAAATCCATAACGCTGACAAATTAGAGCCAATGGCAACAAGCCAAGTGACGACTAAATGTTGGCGTTTACTGAAGCGATCCCAACCAAAAAAGAACATTCCGACTAACGTTGACTCAAGGAAGAAAGCCATCAAAGCTTCTATCGCCAGAGGCGCACCAAAAATGTCACCGACGTAATGAGAATAGTAGGACCAGTTAGTACCAAACTGGAACTCCATCGCTAAACCCGTTGCGACACCTAACGCAAAATTAATACCAAACAATTTACCCCAAAATTTTGTCATGTCTTTATAGATTTGCTTATTGGTCATCACATAAAGTGATTCCATAATGGCAAGAATAAAGGCTAAACCTAGGGTGAGTGGAACAAATAAAAAGTGGTACATAGCTGTAAACGCAAATTGATAACGCGATAGCTCAACGACCTCTTCGATAATCATTGGCGACTCCTTACTTCAGTACAACCAAATACGACACAGCAACAGATTGTTGCCATAATGATGATGTTATACCTGAAAACGGTCATTTTGAAACAATGAACAACTCACCAAAATGTAAAAAATGATAAATTAATCTGTTTGCCTATGTTTTCAAGCCCAATCCTAAACGCTTATATCTTACGGTATAATCCTTGAGTAGATCATATTTTTTAGTCAAATTTGTGACCCACATTAGATCTTTTGCATAGATATTTTTTTTACTCATATAATCATTAAGTTAGAATAATTAAAATGCTTAAAACTGGCCTTTAAAACGATACCAGAGCAGACAACTTATACTTATATACTCAAAAAAGTCGTTACAATTAACAAACTACACTTTTGTCCTCCCAAGAGGTATTGACAATATTCCTCCCATTGCTAGGAGCCACAATGCCTATAAATAAAAAACCGATTATTTGGTCATTAGAGCCAATTGTTACCACAAAGTATATTATTTAATTAATTATTAACCTAGTATGAATAATTTATTAAATAATACAATCAGACTAAAATAATAAACTCAATAAAAACAAGATAATAAAAACAACAACACTAATGAGATAATACCTTAAAAAAACAAAAGCATTAGAATAACTAATGTCAAATATCATTTTTTCTCGTTTGAAGACAATAATGTTGAACCGTATAATTAATGCACAGTTAAGAAGACGCATACTGAGTGAGCAAGGCGTCGTAGTCTTAATCCATCATCACCTAATATTAAGAGATTCAGTTATGACTCAATTATTTGAAAATATTGCCAACTTGTATAAACGTGCTTTTACTGAAATGTTTACAGCTAAAGAATTGAAATAAGTTAGATCACTTTTTTAGCTACACAGTGTTAGTGGTTATTTTTGTTAGCGCAGAAATCATATTAACCGGCAATCGTTATTACCCTAATATAACGATACAGAAAACCCCATAGAGTTAATCTATGGGGTTTTTCTTTATGACGAACAATAACGCCGCGAACTAGACTAACTCTTATCCTAAACTGAGCGCTAACCTACTTCTCAAACCTAGCTCTAAACAGAAGACTAAACTTAGCTCTAAACTTAGCTCTAAACTAAGTGTTAATTTACGTCACATGATCGGCCAAGATCATGTAAAAATCATACAGTCAGCCATCGCTAACTGCATAAATTTAATGGTAATTGAATACCCAGCCAATAAAAAGGCGACTCAATTGAGTCGCCTTAGTACTTTACTTAAGCTAGGTTGTTGATTTGGTATTAACCAATCTTAACCCGTGCATTACGGAACATCCGCATCCATGGGCTGTCTTCACCCCAGTTATCTGGATGCCATGAGTTGGCAACGGTTCTAAATACACGCTCAGGGTGCGGCATCATAATCGTAACGCGACCATCAGTAGTACAAATACCGGTTAACCCATTAGCAGAACCATTTGGGTTTTCTGGGTACTGAGTGGCAATTTGACCATGACCATCGACATAACGTAGCGCAATAGTACCAGAAGCTTCTGCATTTGCCAGTGCTTGTGCGTTGGCAAATTCAGCCAAACCTTCACCATGAGAGACTGCGATAGGCATACGCGAACCGACCATACCTTCAAAAAATACCGACGGTGTTTGCTGCACTTCAACCAAGCTGAATCGCGCTTCAAAACGCTCTGAACGGTTACGCACAAAATGTGGCCAATGTTCACTGCCTGGAATAATTTTTTTCAAGTTAGACAACATCTGACAACCATTACACACACCAAGCGCAATGCTTGAATCACGTTCGAAGAAACGGCTAAACTCATCGCGGGCACGATCATTAAACAGAATCGATTTTGCCCAACCTTCACCAGCACCGAGAACGTCACCGTATGAGAACCCACCACAAGCCACAAGGCCTTGGAATTCTTCTAAACTAATTCGTCCAGATAAGATATCCGACATGTGCACGTCACGACTTTCAAAACCCGCACGGTCAAATGCAGCTGCCATTTCAACATGGGAGTTAACCCCCTGCTCACGTAAAATAGCCATTTTAGGTGCTGCACCTTTAAGAATATAAGGTGCGGCCACATCTTCACTTGGGTTAAAGCCTAATTTAACCGTTAGACCTAGCGCATCAGCTTGCTGTTTAAGTTCATACTCTTCGCGTGCGCATTCTGGGTTGTCACGTAGTGCTTGCAAGCGATAGGTAGTTTCTGACCACAAGGTACGTAATGCCGTACGACTATCGGTAAAGATAACTCGCTCGCCATCGTTAATGCTAATTTTGTCTGTTGCTTGTAAACCACCAATGTAATGACACGTTACGCCTTTAGCCTCAAATCGCGCGGTAATGGCTTTAACATCAGCAGCACTAACTTGAATAACGGCACCGAGTTCTTCGTTAAATAGACGTTCTAAATCAGTACCACTCAAACTAGCTAAATCAATAGTTAACCCTGTATTACCAGCAAATGCCATTTCCACTAAGGTGGTAAATAAACCGCCGTCACTGCGGTCGTGATAAGCCATAACAGCTTGATCAGCGACTAGCTGCTGCATCACTTCAAAGAAGCCCGCTAAGTTAGCGGTAATATCCAATGTTGGTGCTATGTCACCTAGCTCACTGTAAACCTGCGCCAAGCAAGAACCGCCTAAACGGTTTTGACCATTACTTAGGTCCAGCATTAATAATGCGCTGTCACCTTTATCACTGCGAAGCTCTGGCGTTACCGTTTTACGAATATCTTGCACTACACCAAAAGCGGTGATGACTAACGACATTGGCGATGTAACAGTTTTCTGGGTACCATTATCTTCCCATGCGGTTTTCATCGACATGGAGTCTTTACCGACCGGAATAGTAATACCAAGTTCTGGACAAAGGTCTTCACCAATCGCTTTAACGGCTTGATATAAACCCGCATCTTCACCTGGGTGACCTGCTGGCGACATCCAATTGGCAGACAATTTAATACGCTTGAACGAGCCAATATCAGTACCGGCAATGTTCATAATCGACTCAGCAACGGCCATACGGGCAGAGGCGTCAAAATCGAGTAAGGCTAACGGAGTACGCTCACCCATAGACATTGCTTCACCGCAGTAACTGTCATAACTTGATGCGGTTACCGCACAGTCGGCTACTGGAACCTGCCATGGGCCCACCATTTGGTCGCGATTCACTAAACCAGTAACGGAGCGATCACCAATGGTGATAAGGAAGGTTTTGTCTGCCACGGTTGGCAAGGTTAAAATGCGCTTAACGGCATCTTTTAGCTCAATTTTAGTTTGATCTAACGCTGGCGATACCGCTTGAGCCGTCACTACATCACGGCTCATTTTAGGTGCTTTGCCTAATAAAACTTCAAGCGGTAAATCAATCGGCTTGTTGTTAAAGTGACTGTCGGCAAGGGTTAAATGCATTTCTGCTGTCGCTTCACCAACCACTGCAAATGGTGCGCGTTCACGGGCACAAATATCAGCAAACTGTTGTAAGTTCTCTGGCGCAACCGATAACACATAACGTTCTTGTGATTCATTACACCAAATTTCAAGCGGGCTCATGCCTGGCTCGTCAGAGGGAACATTACGTAAATTGAATACCCCACCACGGTCTGCATCATTCACTAATTCAGGGAATGCATTTGATAATCCACCCGCACCCACATCGTGAATAAATTGAATTGGATTGGTGTCACCTAACTGCCAGCAGCGGTCGATCACTTCCTGACAACGGCGTTCCATTTCTGGATTTTCACGTTGTACAGATGCAAAATCTAAATCTTCGCTAGACTGACCAGATGCCATTGAAGATGCTGCGCCGCCACCTAAACCAATGTTCATTGCAGGTCCGCCAAGCACAATGAGCTTAGCGCCAATGGTGATTTCGCCTTTTTGAACATGATCTTCACGGATATTACCTAAGCCACCAGCAATCATAATGGGTTTATGATAACCACGAACTTCAACACCATTATGACTAGAGACTAATTGCTCGTAAGTACGGAAATAACCCGTAATAGCTGGGCGACCAAATTCGTTGTTAAATGCTGCACCGCCAAGTGGGCCTTCAAGCATAATTTCAAGTGGCGTTACAATGCGATCTGGCTTGCCGTAATCGCCTTCCCATGGCTGTACAAAACCAGGAATTTTTAAATTAGATACCGTAAAACCAGATAAACCCGCTTTAGGTTTAGAACCTCGGCCTGTAGCACCTTCATCGCGAATTTCACCACCTGAGCCAGTAGCCGCACCAGGATATGGACTAATTGCAGTAGGATGATTGTGTGTTTCTACTTTCATCAATATATGCATTGGTTCGGAGTGGTAGTTGTAAATACCATCGGGATCAGGGAAAAAACGACCCGCAACAGAACCCGTCATCACCGCGGCATTATCTTTGTAAGCTGATAACACGTAATCTGGTGTGACTTCAAAAGTGTTTTTAATCATTTTGAATAATGACTTTGGCTGCACTTCGCCATCGATTGTCCAATCAGCATTAAAGATTTTGTGGCGACAATGTTCTGAGTTTGCTTGAGCAAACATCATTAATTCGATGTCGTTTGGGTTGCGCTTTAAACGTACAAAGTTTTCAACTAAATAGTCAATTTCATCATCAGCAAGCGCCAAGCCTAACTTCACGTTAGCCACTTCTAATGCGCGACGACCTTCTGCAAGAATATTCACACTGCTGAATTTTGCCGGTTCAGTGTGAGCAAATAATACTTCTGCATCTTCAAATGCTGGCAACATGACTTCAACCATGCGGTCATGCAATAAACCATTCAGTTGTTTTTGTTGCTCTGCCGTTAATACAGGGGCTTCAACATAATAAGCAATACCGCGCTCAAGACGCTTAACCTTACTTAAACCACAGTTATGGGCAATATCGGTTGCTTTAGATGACCAAGGAGAAATAGTACCAGGACGCGGAGTAACAAATAACAAAGTGCCTTGTGGCGCATGGGACTCAATTGCTGGCCCGTAGGTAAGAATGGTTTCTAACTGTAGACGCTCATTATCATCTAGTGGTTCATTCAAATCAGCTAAATGAACATATTCAGCATAAATTTGCGATACAGGAAGCGCTGCATTTTCGCAAGCCTCCATGAATTTTTGAACTCTAAATGCAGATAGTGCTGGGGCTCCGCGAATGATTTCCATCACGTCTATTCACCTTATAATATAGGAGGATCAGAATTGGCGCTATTATAAGGAATTGCACACTACAAATCACCTTTAAGGACCAGTAAAAACAGTGTTTCCTGATAGGGAAAATATCTCACCCAAGTAATGCTAAATTGAATAACATAATCACTTTACCTTTTAACAAAAAACAACCACAAAATGCTGCTTATTTGTTCAACTATAGGCGTTTAGGAAAACTCCTGATAAAGTAATCAAAAAAACACCCTAACCCCCTACATATTTAAAGGCTATTCAACCGGTATTACATTCGTTTCTTACGTATTACTCTCGTGAAATGAACGAAACAACTTAAGATAACCAATTAATAAATATGATCAAAACCTTATTCATCATTTTAATTTGCGGGATATTATCCGCCTGTCAACCTGTTGATATTCAAAAAGTTGATATTGCTGCGCCCGCACTAAAGCGTACCGAATTAAGGGTAGGGACCTTGTATGGCCCACAGATTTATCTTAATTCAGAACTGGGTGAAAGCGGATTCGACTTCGAAATGGCGCAACGTTTTGCTGATTATTTATCTCTCCCTTTAAAAATGATCCCGTATACCAACCGCAAGCAACTTTTTGCGGCATTAAAAGATAACAAGATTGACATTATCGCTGCTGGTATCGCTAAAACCCCAAACCGCAGTCAACAATTTAAAATGGGACCGACCTTATATAAAGTCAATCAAGTATTGGTTTATAAGGAAGGAACACCTGAGCCCAAAGATATTAGCACCTTGTCGGGTGAAATCACCGTTATGGCTAACTCATCTTCAGTCAACACGTTAACTAAGTTACAAAAAGACTATCCAGATTTGTTGTGGAACCAAGTCAACGACAAAGACAATGAAGAATTGTTTGCATTAATAGCCAATGGTGAACTTAACTACACGATTTCAGATTCTAATAGCTTATTGATCAACCAGCGTTTTTTACCTGAATTGCGCGCAGGAATGATTTTAGAAGAAAAAGTCGAAGTAGTGTGGCTGTTACCGCCTAATAATAGCGATCGTTTAATGAGTCGATTATTGGCCTTTTGGCATAAAGAAAGGCGCGCGGGGACTCTTGAACATTTAAACGAAAAATATTTTGGCCATGTTAAACGCTTTGATTATGTCGATACACGCGCCTTTATCCGTGCAATCGATAATATCCTTCCAGAATACCGCAGCTTTTTCGAGCAATATTCAGGCGAATTAGATTGGCGTAAATTGGCCGCTGCTAGTTATCAAGAATCACATTGGAACCCCAGTGCTCGCTCACCTACAGGGGTGAGAGGCATGATGATGCTAACTCAACCCACCGCCAGTTATGTGGGTGTTGATGACAGATTAGATGCTGAACAAAGTATACGTGGTGGCGCATTTTATTTAAAAGACATGATGGAAAGGTTGCCAGATTCTATTCCGGAAGCCCAACGAATTTGGTTCGCATTAGCCTCTTATAATATCGGTTTAGGCCATGTTGAGGATGCGCGTCGATTAGCGGAATCAATGGAAATGGATCCCAGCGCTTGGCGTGACGTTAAAAAAGTATTGCCTTTGCTACAACAATCTAAATATTACAAACAAACACGCTATGGCTATGCCCGCGGCAGTGAGGCGGTTCATTATGTCGACAGTATTCGTCGTTACTATGACACTTTAGTTTGGGTCGATAATCAAACCAAAAAGTTGGAACCGATGGAAGATAATGGACAAATTGAAGTGATTGCAGAAGAAGACTCAACCAATATTAAAGTATCGGCAGAATAATAATGGTGTATAAAAGAGGAATTCAATTAAATCTAACGCATAATCGTCACAAAAAGAGCGTATGATGTCACCGAATTTATCAATATAAAGCATGCGAGTTAAGTATGCATTTATTTAGAACATCTGTGAGATTAGCCAATATTAAGGATTCACGGTATGAGAAGAAGAGCTTTAAACAATACCATTTCACGTCGCCGCGTTACGCAAAAACTACATAAAATCCGTATTAGAACCCGCATAAGGGCACACTTTTTATTAATTCACAGTCACGAAACTTAATCACAGACGATTTTGCTATACCGTTAAATAAACACATAAAACAGCATTCAATCAGGCAATTTTCTCGCTAACTGTTTGAGTGCTTTTTTTTCTGCTCGACGGCGCTTAAAAAACAAACTTAATTGCTCCGCACATTGCGCGGCTAGCACGCCAGAAGTCACATCAAGCTGATGATTGAAAGCAGGATGTTGCAATAAATTAATTACGCTACCTGCTGCGCCTGTTTTTAAATCATCTGCACCATACACGATCCTGGTAATGCGACTGTGGATCATAGCTCCTGCGCACATAGTGCAAGGTTCTAACGTGACATATAAAGTGGTGTCCAGCATACGATAGTTTTCCAGTACCTTGCCTGCTTGGCGGATACATTCCATCTCGGCATGTGCTGTTGGATCGTGATTAACAATACTTAAATTACAACCACTGGCAATTAAAACATCGTCTTTAACCAACACAGCACCAACGGGCACCTCACCTTGTTGCTCGGCTTGCTCAGCAAGTTGCATCGCTACGCGCATCCACTTTTCATCAATGGCTAACTGAACATGATTCACTTGGGGATCTGCAATGTCATTATCAACATCAGCAAGAGGCCAAGGTTCGGTTGAAACGGCTGCCTTTGGGGTATCTGTCACTCTATTAACCTAGGTAATTGTTATGTTCACTATTCTAGCAAATAAAAAAGACGCCGCAGCGTCTTTTTTAAATCAAACTAGGTTTAATCTTACAGGGTTATTCCCATTCGATTGTTGCAGGCGGCTTACCTGAAATATCATAAACTACACGTGAAATACCATCGACTTCATTGATAATACGGTTTGAAACGCGACCTAAGAAATCATACGGCAAATGTGCCCAATGCGCAGTCATAAAGTCGATTGTTTCTACCGCACGCAACGATACAACCCAATCATATTTACGACCATCGCCCATTACACCTACCGAACGAACCGGTAAAAATACCGTAAAGGCTTGGCTAACTTTATTATACAAATCTGCTTTATGCAGTTCTTCAATAAAGATAGCATCTGCACTGCGCAATAAATCACAATACTCTTTTTTGACTTCGCCAAGTACACGAACACCTAAACCAGGCCCAGGGAAAGGATGACGATAAAGCATATTATACGGCAAGCCTAACTCTAAACCGATCTTACGCACTTCATCTTTAAATAATTCACGTAATGGCTCTACTAAACCCATTTTCATATCGGCAGGTAAACCGCCAACATTGTGGTGCGACTTAATCACATGGGCTTTACCCGTTGCACTGCCCGCTGATTCAATTACATCTGGATAAATGGTGCCTTGAGCTAACCATTTAGCATTAGCACATTTCTTTGATTCTTCATCGAAGATTTCAACAAATACACGACCAATAATTTTACGCTTAGCTTCTGGCTCAGCTTCACCAGCCATTGCATCTAAGAAACGGTTTTCGGCATCTACGTGAACAATATTCAATCCAAAGTGATCGCCAAACATTTCTAATACTTGATCAGCTTCATTCAAACGTAATAAACCGTTATCAACGAACACACATGTTAATTTGTCGCCAATGGCGCGGTGTAATAACATCGCCACAACCGATGAATCAACACCGCCAGACAAGCCTAGAATAACTTCGTCATCGCCAATTTGTTTTTTAAGACGCTCAATGGCATCTTCAATGATTGATGACGGTTTCCAATTGGCTTTACAGTTACAAATGTCTAACGCAAAATGCTCTAGCATGCGCTGACCTTGACGAGTATGAGTCACCTCAGGATGAAACTGTACACCGTAAAAACCTTTCTCTTCATTGGACATAGCAGCAAAAGGGCAAGTTGCTGTGGTCGCGACTGTTACAAATCCTTCTGGAATAGCCGATACTTTGTCACCGTGACTCATCCACACATCAAGTAATGATTTACCCTCTTCACTTACAGCGTCTTCAATGCTGCTGAACAATGCTGATGGGGTTTGCAGTTCTATTTGGGCATAACCAAACTCGCCTTCACCAATGCCTTTAATTACTTTACCACCAAGCTGTTCTGACATGGTTTGCATGCCATAACAAATACCCAATACCGGTACACCAGCAGTAAACACATATTCAGGAGCTCGTGGTGAATTGTCAGCGGTGACACTTTCAGGGCCACCAGCCAAAATAATACCATTTGGGGCAAACTCACGAATTTGCGCTTCGCTCACATCCCACGCCCATAACTCACAATACACACCAATTTCACGGATACGACGCGCAATAAGTTGAGTGTACTGAGAACCAAAATCGAGGATTAGAATCTTATGATCGTGAATATTACTCATGAATAACCTTTACATATTAATTAATTGTAATAACTCGCATCCAACTGATGCGGGCAAATTAGCGCTAATAAAACAAGGGCGACATAACGTCGCCCTTACAGTAATTATGAACGATAGTTTGGTGCTTCTTTGGTAATGGTCACGTCATGTACATGTGACTCACCCATACCTGCTGAAGTGACTCTTACAAACTGTGCTTTTTCATTTAAATCTTTAATGGTAGCGCAGCCCGTTAAGCCCATACATGAACGCAAGCCGCCCATATGTTGATGAATAATTTCTTTCAACTTACCTTTGTACGGCACGCGACCTTCAACACCTTCAGGTACGAGTTTGTCTGCGGCGTTGTCACTTTGGAAGTAACGATCAGATGAACCTTGAGTTTGGCCCATTGCGCCCAGAGATCCCATACCACGGTATGACTTATAAGCACGACCTTGGTAAAGTTCAGTTTCACCTGGCGCTTCTTCAGTACCAGCAAACATAGAACCCGCCATGATGCATGATGCACCTGCGGCTAATGCTTTGGCTAAGTCGCCAGAAAAACGAATACCGCCATCAGCAATCACTGGAATGCCTAATGCAAGTACAGCTTCAGCAGCATCTGATACGGCAGTAATTTGCGGCACACCAACACCCGTTACAATACGAGTAGTACAAATTGAACCAGGGCCGATACCGACTTTAACGGCATTAACGCCCGCTTCAACTAACGCTAATGCGCCAGAAGCCGTTGCCACATTGCCGCCAACAATTTGTAAGTCTGGGTATTTAGCTCTGGTGTCACGAATACGCTGTAATACGCCTTCTGAGTGACCATGTGATGAGTCAATCAATAAAACATCAACACCGGCTTTTACGAGTGCGTCAACACGCTCTTCATTGCCTGGGCCTGCACCAACTGCAGCGCCGACACGTAAACGACCTAATTCGTCTTTACATGCGTTTGGTTTGCGTTCCGCTTTTTCGAAATCTTTAACGGTGACTAAGCCTTTAAGTTTAAAGTTATTGTCAATCACTAAGATTTTTTCAATACGATGAGAATGCATTAATTTTTGCACTTCATCTAACTTCGTGCCTTCGATCACGGTAACCAAACGATCTTTAGGGGTCATCATGTCGGCAACCGTTTTGCTCCAGTCAGTCACAAAACGCACGTCACGACCAGTAATAATACCCACAAGCTCGTGTGCATCATTCACCACAGGGTAACCGGCAAAACCATTACGTTCAGTTAATAAACGTAAATCAGTTAAGGTTGTTGTAGGAGTAACAGTAACGGGGTCTTGAACAATACCGGCTTCATAACTTTTAACTTTACGGACTTCTTCGGCTTGTTGCTCAATACTCATGTTTTTATGAACAAACCCTAAACCACCTTCTTGCGCCATCGCGATCGCAAGACGAGATTCAGTCACAGTATCCATAGCAGCTGATACAAGTGGAATATTTAATTCAATTTTGTTCGTTAAACGAGTTTTAAGAACTGCGGTATTAGGGAGTACGGTCGAGTGGGCAGGAACCAACAAAACATCATCAAAGGTTAGTGCATCTTTCAGTAAACGTAGCATGGCAACATCTCCCTAGTAAGTAGGATTTTGAGTGAAATATTGCGGCGAGATTATACCTTGCATATTGCTGTTGGTAAATGGAAAATAGAAATTTATTAACGTTAGAATGAGAACTCTCATGAGTGCCACAAAAAACAATGTTTACAGTGTGTCGCAATTAAATAGCGAAGTGAGGCATATTCTTGAAGGTCAAATCGGCAAAATTTGGCTAAATGGTGAAATATCAAACTTTTCGGCACCCAGTTCAGGACACTGGTATCTCACCTTGAAGGACGCTCATTCACAAGTTCGTTGTGCGATGTTTAAGGGCCGTAATCAATCGGTACGCTTTAAACCTATTAATGGCCAACAAGTATTAGTAAAAGGTGCAATCAGTGTTTACGAGCCACGTGGTGACTATCAGTTGCTGCTTGAGTCGATGCTGCCTGCTGGTGATGGGTTACTGGCACAAGAATTTGAAGCATTAAAACTTAAATTGGCTGCTGAAGGTTTATTTGCATTAGAAACCAAACGCCCTATTCCTGATAACATTCAACGTATTGGGGTGGTGACATCGGCAACTGGTGCGGCACTGCGAGATATATTGCATGTATTAGCTCGTCGGGATCCCTCTATCGAAGTGATTGTGTACCCTACTCAAGTGCAAGGTGCCACGGCCAGTCAATTAATCTGCCAAGCGATTGTCGCTGCAAACCAACGCATGGAAGTCGATGTTCTGTTGCTTACCCGTGGTGGTGGTTCATTAGAAGATTTATGGTGTTTCAATAGCGAACATTTAGCTCATGCTATTTATAACAGCGCCTTACCGATTATCAGTGCTGTCGGCCATGAAATAGATACCACCATTAGTGACTATGTTGCCGATGTTCGCGCGCCAACGCCATCCGCAGGTGCAGAGTTATTGTCAAAAGACAAAGGCAATAAAGCAGAAAAATTGGCGTTGTTGTTATCGCGTATGCAACAGGGCATGAAACATTACCAATTACAGCAGTATGGACGATTAACTCAGTTATCACATCAACTGCAACGCCATGAGCCACAACGTAAACTGCAACAATTTGAACAGCGTTTTGATGAAATGCAAATGCGTTTAGAAAATGCCTTGCAGCATAAGCTCAGCCGGTTAACCCTACGCCACCAGCAATTACATAATCGCTTGCAGCAACGATCGCCGATTAATACCCTAACCTTGGAAACAAATCGATTGTCTTACCTGCAAACTCGTTTAGTTGATGTAATACAGCATAAATTAACTCAATCAGAGCAAAAGCTGACTAACGCAGCACATCAGCTTGACACCGTAAGTCCGTTGGCCACATTAAGTCGTGGTTATTCAATAACGAAAGACAATAATGGCAAAGTATTATTTGATGTTGCCACTGTAAAATCGGGTGATGAAATTAACACTCAACTTGCACAAGGCAATTTAACCTCGATAGTTAAATAACTAAATAGCTATGATAAGTCGTGGTAAACACGCTACATAGATTGGTTAACGAGCAAATATAATCATAAAAAATGGCACTAAGTGAATCAATCACTTAGTGCCATTTTTGACTTAAATTATAGCGAACTACTTGCCTATTGGCGTTAGCACTATTTCTACGCGGCGGTTTTGAGCTCGGCCACTTGCGGTAGCATTGCTTGCTATTGGGCTAGACTCACCCATGCCAGTAGACGATACGCGTGAACCACTGATGTTTTGGCTAGTGAGATACTGTGCAACTTCACTTGCTCGTACTTGAGATAAACGCAAGTTGTAAGAATCAGAACCCGAACTGTCGGTATAACCAATCACGTTTAAGCGAGTATCATCATATTCTTTAGCAACTAATACAACACTGTTTAATACTGATTTAGCACGTGAACTTAAGACAGTTTGATCAACGGCAAAGGTCACTTCATTGGGCATATTCAATACAATAGTGTCACCGTTGCGAGTCACACTCACACCCGTTGAACTGAGTTGTTTACGAAGCTCCGCCTCTTGCACATCCATATAATAACCAACACCGCCACCGACAGCAGCACCTGATGCAGCACCAATTAACGCACCTTTACCGCGATCGCTTTTACTTGATGAGGCAACACCAATGACTGCACCTGAAATGGCACCAATAATGGCACCATTAGTTGCTTTAGCATTTTCTGATTCGCCTGTATAAGGATTAGGTAATTGGCAACCAGATAACAACAGCGCCGAACCAATTAATGAACTGCATAACAATGATGCATTTAACTTTACTAACATACTCACTCCTAACGACTTATCCCTAATGAATAAGTCAAAACTGCCAAAATCAAAACAAAAAAACTGATAAAATCAAAAATAGGCATTCTACCGTAGTTAAGACGTAGATAAGTAAAAAAGTTAGGTTATTTTTTATTAATCAAACGTCTACGAAACCCTGCAACCATCATTAATAAGCCAGCAGTTAACCAAGACAACGCCCCACCTGAATGTTCTGTTTCGATATAAATCTCTTCTACATAAACCGCATCACGATCACTACTTTCAAGCGGCAAAGCATAAAGAGCATTGGACTCATCGCTGCTAATGGTCGCCACAGGATCGGCATAACCCAACTCATACAAATCTATTAATACATCATAATGATCGGTTTGATAACCGCTGGCCAAGGTTGTAAGCACTTCGTAATCATCATCGCCAGAATTAGAATACAAACTAAAAACGTCAGTAGAGTAATAATGGATCCAAGGACCACCGTCTTGGCTTAAATATAACTCAGCAAATACATCGCTCTGAATATCACCGGCACTACTATTAATATCAGCATCAAAAGTCACACTAAACGTTTGATGAAAACCGTCATAATCGTTGTCTTCAAGTAAAAAAGAGTCGGCACCATAGAACGAGAAATCATAGTAAACCACCTGATTTTGCTGAGCCAAAACCCGCTGTTGCTGGCTTTCTTTAGTCGTTGCCTCTTTTTGATGCAAAGCCATCATTTGTTCACGAGTCACTTTTTGAGTGATTGCCGCACTAGCAGATAACACCGTTGCTTGCTGGTGCAGTTCTGCCACTCGCTGTTGAGTTTCAGTGTCTGAACTGATTGCTGAGGAATCAAGCTGGCGCGCTTGGCTAAAGGCTCCAATCACTTGGCTGGTAGCAACTTCTGCACTGAATACCGCACTAGAGCTTAAGCCTAACGCACAAGCAACACATAAACTTAATCCCAATGTAAACGGTTTACGACTTGGGGCTATGTTGATCATCTTATTCGAATGTTGTTTCATGGTTATTCCTCACAACCGTAAATGTTGCCATCATTAAAGCCCACTCAAAATGAACACAAGCTGAACATCAACTCCGCAGCATGATTCAACACCCAATAAGGTAACTAATAAGCGCTATTCAGTTAATGTTCATCTGTTAACACGTATACTGCACTGACAAAACATCCAGACAATGGTTAGTTTGAAATAAAGCGGTTTATATCGACTTATCACTTCTCTATATACGGAGTTGAGCTTAAGTAGATGTTTCTATATAGAAAGGGATCTTTTACACTGGTGATAATAAGGTTATTAGGATTAATACAATGCAGCGTATGCTCAAGCTCAGTGCCACTCTATTAGGCTTAATATTAGTGATACCATCACCCAGCTTTGCTGGTACTTCGCTGGTGTCTGCATTAAGTTCATCTGCAAGGTTACAGCTTGTCCCAGGCCCTAAAAATAATCGCCAAGACAATAATTTAGTCGTGACCAGTTCACAACAAGCCATTCAAATGGCCAAACGCAGTTATTCAGGCAAAGTGTTAAAAGTACAATCAGCTAACGTCAACGGACATCCAGGTTATCGAGTTAAATTACTCACCAATGATGGGGTGATTTTTTATGTGTCAATTGATGCCAGCAATGGATCAGTCACAAGGAACTAGCCCATGAGATTATTACTGGTCGAAGATGATTTAAACTTGCAAGGTAATATCAAACAGCATCTTATTGAAGCGCAGTATACTGTTGATGTCGCTAGCGATGGTGAAGAAGGTTTATTTCAAGCACAAGAATATCAATACGATGTGGCTATTATAGATGTTGGTTTACCTAAGCTCGATGGCTTGTCATTAATCAGCCAATTGCGTGAGCAAAATATCAGCTACCCAATTATCATTTTAACCGCTCGAGACAGCTGGCAAGACAAAGTGGTTGGATTAGATGCTGGCGCTGATGATTATTTAAGTAAGCCGTTTCAACTAGAAGAATTAGTCGCCCGTATCAATGCGTTAATTAGGCGTTCAGTAGGAAAAGCCAGTCCGGTGATCCAAAACGGTCCCTTTAGTATTAATACCCGCAGCTTAGAAATTAAAAAAAATCTCCAAAGCATTAATTTAAGTGGTTCTGAATACAAATTATTTGAATACCTAATGTTACATCCGGGTTCAGTGCATTCAAAAAGCAGTTTAATTGAACACATTTATGATCAAGATTTTGACCTAGACTCTAATGTGATTGAAGTGTTTATTCGTCGCTTACGTAAGAAGCTAGACCCAGACAATCAATATCAACTAATCGAAACGCTACGCGGCCAAGGTTATCGACTGCGTCAATTAGATCAAGATGCATAAACTACTCAACTCACTTAAAGTCCGCATTGTTATCAGTGCCTTATTACTTATTTTGGTGTTATTGCCCATTATCGGCATAACCGTAAACAATGCCTTTGAAAGCCAAATAAATGTTGCAGCAAAAAACCAATTAAAAGCTTATGTTTACTCTGTTTTAGCCATGGCTGAAGTAGAAGATAACCAATTACAAATGCCAACTCATTTACTTGAAAACCAGTTCAATGTAATTGGTTCAGGTCTTTATGCGTTAATCACCAAAGATAGTCAGTTACTGTGGAGTTCCAATTCATTTCTCGGTCTAAATACTCCGATTAACTTACCCAAACCCGTAACCGGTAGAAGTACATTTGACTCGATATTGATTAATGACAAACCGCAATTGATATACAGTTTTAGCGTGAGTTTTGCCACCAGCGAACAGCCTTTTACGATGACGTTGCACATTATAAAAGACCAACAAGAATACCTACAACAAATCAAAAACTTCTCTAATACCTTGTGGACTTGGCTACTCATTTTAACCGCCTTGCTCGTTATCGTGCAGCTCAGCTGGTTACTATGGACCCTAAAACCATTAGGTCAATTTAGCCAAGAACTCAGTGCAGTAGAACAAGGTAATTCGATGCAGCTAAGTACCCATTACCCAGTGGAACTGCAAAAAGTGGCTCAACAATTAAATACCTTATTACAAACCGAACAAAATCAGCGTAAACGCTACCGCAATGCGTTAGCCGATTTAGCCCACAGTTTAAAAACACCTTTAGCGGTAATCCAAACTCAAGCTGATTTAAGTGAAACCTCGACAGAACAAATTAATCGCATAAACCAAATTATTGCCTACCAACTAACCCGAGCCCAAAGTGCTGCTGGAAGCGCTTGGCATTTAGGGGTTAATGTTGACAGTATTGCCGTTAGATTAGTGAGAACCTTGAGTAAGATATACCAACATCAAAATCTCACCATTGAGTATCACCCTAACAAACAAGCCCGCTTTAAAGGCGATGAAGCAGACTTAACAGAAATGCTCGGCAACGTGCTCGACAATGCCTGTAAAGCCGCTAAAACAAAGGTAATATTAACCCTTACACAGCAAGAAAATCAGCTGTGTATGTCGATTGAAGATGATGGTGAAGGTATTCCTTCAGATAAACAGCAACATATTTTTGAACGTGGGATCCGTGCTGACACTTACACTCAAGGCCACGGGATCGGACTGGCAATCGTCAGAGATCTTGTCGACAGTTATCACGGTAAACTGACGGTAGGTCAATCGGCATCATTAGGTGGTGCCAAATTTGAATTTACTTTCCAACAGTAAGCGCCTGCTTTAGGTTACCGCAACGCAATATTTTTCTAGCTTAGTACTCTACGTCGTGAATTACAGTCATTAGCCTTCAGCTTATGTTCATCTTCGACTCGTTATGATGGCCTTAACAGTCATCAATGACACTGGAGATAACATGAAAAAAGCCATTCACTTACCAGCTAAAGCGATACTTGCCTTAGCCTTGGTCTGCATACCATTAACAAGTGTGCAAGCGGCGCAGCCAACAGAGTCATACACATATACCACCGAAGATGAAGTGGTTAGTGATGCTGAATTAGCCCAAATGCTCGCGCCCATCGCGCTATATCCAGACAGTTTATTAACTCATATCTTAATTGCGTCTACTTATCCTTTAGAAATTGTCCAAGCCAAACGTTGGTTATCAAGCCAAGGTAATAACGACACAAACCAAATAATGACAGCAGTAGAGACACAAGACTGGGACCCAAGCGTAAAAGCCTTGGTGGCTTTTCCTAATGTTCTCGATCGTTTAAATGATGATTTAGCCTGGACACAAAGTGTAGGCGATGCATTTTTACAAGATGAAGGCCGAATGCTAGACAGTATTCAAACCCTAAGACAACAAGCTGATGAAGCCAATAATTTGGCCAACCTTGAGCAAGTAAAAGTCACGCGAGTTGAACGCAGGATTATCATTGAATCCGTTCGTCCAGAAATCATTTATGTGCCTTATTACGACAGTCGTATCGTTTATGGTAACTGGCGCTGGAACCGTTACCCGCCAATTTATTGGAATGCACCAGCTTATGTGCATTATCGCCCTAACCACAGTGCCATTTATTGGAACAGCGGAGTACGCATTAGCTTTAACTTCTTCTTTAGTGGTTTCCAGTGGCATGACCGCCGTGTGATTGTGGTACCTGTACGTCAACACTATCGTTACTACACGCCACGTAAAGTAAGTTACAGTAATGGTGCCCAACATTGGCAACATAAACCTAAACATCGCAAAGGGGTGGCATATCGCAGCCAGGTGATCAGCAAACGTTACAATGGTCATTATGAAAAGCGTAATCAACCAGTGAGTTATTCACGTGAGCCTAAACGACAACTAACCAATGAAACACGTCATAACGCGACTAAGGTGAACAATGACAAACTCAGCGAGAAAGCAGTGGTAAGAAGTGTGAACCGCAATGACCAAGCGAAACACAAAAGCACCCAGTTAAAACGCGAGTTAAGTCAGCAACGTCAACCGACTACAAACACTAAGTCATTTGATCGTAAAGGTGAGCCAATAAAATCAAGCTATAGTCGTCAACGCGATGTTGCCAAAACTAACCCTAGAAATGAGGCAAAATCAGTAGTTAATGTAACAAGTAAGCCAGGTACACAAACATTACAACAAGCTCAGCGTAACACCCGAGTTGAAAAAGCGCGTCAACCGCAAGTTAACCAGATGCGCAGTCAACAACAGCAAGTTAAGCAAACTAGCAGGAGTCAACCGCAAAAAACGCAAGTTCGCTCAACGACTAGATCTGCGCCTCAACAAGCTTCACGCTCAGTGAGCAAGCAACGTGATAGTTCATCATCACGCACTAGCCAGTCAAGGGAAAATAAGTCGTCGAGAGAAAGACAGTAAACAGATAGCAGATAAAAACAATATGAGTCGATAACCTTTCTCATGTTGTTTTTATCGATTTAAAGCCTATGACTGTGCTCGAGGTAATACGATACACACATCCAGTCCATGAGGTTGTACCCGACTAAAAGTCAGCTCGCCATGATGTAAGCTGATAATGTGCTGACAAATAGACAATCCTAAACCCGCACCTTGTGAGGTGTTTTCATCGACACGATAAAATCGATTTTTGGCTAAAGCAATTTCCTCATCTGACATACCGCAACCTTGGTCAGCCACACAAATCATAGTCTGTTGATCGTCCTGAGTAACCTTAATGCTTATCAATGATTCTGTAGGGCTATATTTACAGGCGTTTTCTATAATATTTTTCAGTACTAATTCAATGTAAAACGGATCGACATTGATGATCATATCTTTAGGCACAACGATATACCACTCGTAATCGGCAATGATATGTACTAACTGATTTATCACATTCTCTATAATATTCTGCAGCTTACAATCGGTTTTATTTAACGCCTCAATGGCATCAACTCGTGATAATAACAACAACTGCTCTACTGTATGGCTAATACGATTTACCCCCTCGCCTATAGCTTCAATGTAAGGCAAAGTAGCTTGCTTAACGTCTGGGGATTGACTGCTCAGCACGTCACTTAAACCGTCGCTGTGTAACTTAATAATGGCTAATGGGGTTTTAAGTTCATGGGCTGCATCGGCACTAAAGCGACGCTCACGGATCATAGTCTCGCTAATACGCAGTAGATAGCTGTTAAGCGCTTTTTGGGTTGATGCTAATTCCGTCGGTAAAGTGAAATTAATTGGGCTTAAGTCTTGGGCAGGACGCTTGTCTAAATGTCGCTCTAATAACTTAACTGGTTTAAATAAGTAATAGGTTAGCACCAACATAAAAAACATCATGATGGGGGTAATGATTAATGGCGCTCGCCAAGTGTTGCTGATGATTAATGACACTAACTCTTGCCTAACATCATCACGTTGTGCAGTAACAATCCATACCTGATGCGGCTCAGAGAAAAAACTGTACACATGCCATAATTCACGGTCAATTATACGAGTATCATAACCGGGGTTAAAAGTGGTTAATTGCTGCTCGCCAGAACTGTCAGAATACGCCAGTATCTGCCCGGTACTAGACAATAATTGAAAGGATAATTTGTGTTCATAAGACAAGGTATTAGGATTGGCTTGCTCAGCAAATGTTTCAATTTTCGAATCGTCAACATGAAATAAGATCGGCTGAGAGATCAATTGTGCCAACTGGTCTTCTGTAAGCTGATCCACATAAAACTGTTCAAGCATTTTAGCGGTTTGCACCATTTGTGCGTCAAATAACTCTTCAACTTCATGTTTGGCATCACGGGTGCTTAATATGCTCGAAAAGGTCACCGTGAGTACAATTCCCACCAGCATGATCAAACTTAATAATAATCGTAACGAAAACATAATATCCTTATTGCATTAAGTTCATCAATTTACTGGTAAGTATACAGAGCCCAATAGACCCAAATAAATTACACTATCTCATTTAAAATGTAACCGATGCCACGTACGGTTTTAATTAATTCAGTGGCGGTTTTTTTACGTAAATGATGTATATGCACTTCTATCGAGTTACTGCCCACTTCATCCCAACCATAAGTTAACTGCTCTAACTGATTTCGGGTTAATACACGCCCTGCCGATTGAGCGAATTCTAACAATAGTTGATATTCACGCCGAGAAAGTGAAATAAGTTGATCGCGAAAATGCACTTCACAGCGAGTGAAATCAATCGTTAATGCCCCATAACTGAATTGGTTATGGTCTAAACCATGTTGACGACGAATAATCGCCTTTAGTCTGGCAATCAGCTCTCTTACATCAAAAGGTTTACTTAAATAATCGTCGGCGCCAATATCTAAACACATTAAGCGGGTGTCAAAATCAGTGTTTGCGGTCAACACAATAATGGGTAACGAGATACCGTTTTTGCGCCACTGTTTTAATAAGTCCGCACCATTACCATCGGGTAAACTAAGATCCAAAATAATTGCACTAAAATCTTCATTGTTTAAGGCAACTTGAGCTTGATGAAATGATGCTAAATGATCAACCTGAATGCCTTCTTTAGCTAAGCTCATGACGATACCTTGCGCTAAAAGCTTATTATCTTCTACTAATAATACCCGCATTCATTATCCTTAATCATTAACGAAACACCTTAAAGTCGACACCTTGTTGCTGTAAAAAATCTTCCGCATCCGGTCCTTTTAACATCGACATAGTGGCTAACATGCCTGCCATAACACAATTTGGCGCCAATACTGTCACAGACAATGGTGCCAGCTCTATGGGGTAACCTGTTTTGGGGTTAATAATATGCCCATAACGTTTACCATCTACCTCAATATAGCGGCGAGTATTACCACTAGTGGCTAATGCCCCTTGGCGAATGGTTAAAAGTGCGGCGGCGTTATCAAGCTTATGAGGGTTCTCAATCCCCACCTGCCAACCATCACTTTTGATAATAGGGCAAGCAATATCACCACCAAAGTTGACTAATACCGAATGATTTGGCCAACGATTCACTAAAGTTTGTGCGGTGCGATCAACCGCATATTCCTTACCGATACCGCCAAAATCGACACTCATGTCTGCTGGCATACAAACGCTGTTGTCAGTTAATGCAATACGAGCAAAACCCACCTTTAACATGGTTGCATCAATCTCAGTTTGTAACGGCACACCATGGCTACCATCAAAGCGCCATAGCGCAATTAATGGACAAGCACTGATATCGAATGCCGATTCACTTAATTGAAAACATTGTTGAGCAAATTTAAATAAATGCACTGTTTCGGCATCGATCGGTGTGGTTTCACCTTGGGCATGGTTTAACTGCCACACCACGTTACCTTCAATAAAACGACTGAATTTATGTTCTATACGCTTTGCTTCATCATAAGCAATGTTCAGCATTTGCCTCGCTATGTGCTCGTCATCAACCGCCATTAATAATTCACACGGACTAGCCATAGCGCTAAATGAACCTAAAAAGCCCCAAGGACGAGGCTGTAAGCTCATCACCTTTGGGGCTTTTGACATTGTTTTGATTGGTTCAAGCAAATTAAATTACTCTGTTTATTGATGATACGTTCATCTTAAAACGAATAACTCACTTGAGCTACTATCGCCTTCACAGAAGGAAATAAATCGTAGTTTTGTAGCTGACCAGGTATCTCAGTGCCATTATTTTCAGGATTTTGCTGATAATACTCAATACGATAACTTAGTTCATGGCCACCAGATAAATGCTGACCAAATTTAAGCCCTATGGTGTAAGCCGTCATATCACCAATGCGATAATCCGCGCTGGCATATTCAGGTATTGCATCGCCACTCATCAAAAATGGTTGATAAAACTCAGCGGCTTGCTGCTGGTAATAACGTAAGTGCAATTGTGCGTACATAGTTGGGCTAAAATTATAGCGGTAATGCGTTTCTAAAGTATGCGATTGAATCTCCCAATCATCAGTACTATAGCGATATGAAAAATCAACTACCCCTGAATCCAATGCACCTTTGGTGAGTAAAAATACACTGTGTTTAAGACGTGAGTCTGGACGATTCTCGTAACGGTAGGATTGAGTTACACCATTAATATCAACTTCACTTAAGATTTTATATGGATCAGTCATGTAGCCTGACACACTTGATAAACCATAATTAGCTTGCATCAACCAATTACGATTAATAATCTGAGTCACACCAAACATAATATCGCTAGTTTGTTTAGTATCATCACCGGCTAAACGAGTTTGATCAAAGGCCGCTTGATAATCGGCATCGTTGTCATAATTGCCACGAAACACCATTTCTGACATTGCAACAGGGCGACCGCCAACGGGATCGACAACATCATTGGTAAAGGCACCCGATAACGACAACGTAGTATTATTTTTATTAAAACTACGCTCAAGGCCGCCATTAATACCCATGGATAAATAATCAAATTCTTTCGAACCATATACACCAATATTACCGGTCCAATCTTGATTGATCACTTCTTGCCAATTAGCGCTTAACTGAACGCGAGTATCATGAAAAGTATCGTCCAGCGGAGTATCACCAGCAGCAACTGTGTATTGTCCATCACCCGATGGACGAGTAAAGGTTTGGCTTTCAGCTTGAGCGACAGCACCTGAAGCCGACGCACCAGTTAAGCTGTCGACAACGATCTTCATATCCAATAGAGATGTATCACCAAAGGCTTTTTGTACGTTACCTATGGCTTCAGTAGCTTGTACACGGTCTTGCTCGCCATAGTACATAATGGCAGCATCTACCTTCCAATCATCATTGGCAGGAATAGGTTCTGCAGCATTGGCCTGTTGGCTCAATAAACTACAACTTGCTAACGCCAATGCACTGGCAATACTTTGCTTAGATGTTAGTTGCATCCACAACCTCCGCCCGCTAATGAACGACCACCACTGGTGCCTTCTTTACTAAAATAAATATGATCATCTAATGCGAGATCGAGTTTTTCACTATTCAAAGCCATATCGGCACGAGCTAATTGGTCTTTTTCCCAAGGCTGTACACCTAGGCTAGAACATCCAACCAAACTACTGGCAATAGCTAATGCCACTGCAGCCTTGGCAAAGGGGTGATATAACGCTTTTGTCATGAATTTACTCCTGTAACAACATTTGGATTTCTTGCTCGTAGGCGGGAATGTTTTCGGTAAAAAATCCCATATGAGTTTGGACTAATTCACCTTTACGATTAAACAAAAAGCTACTTGGCATACCTTGTAACTCAAATGCTTGGGCAATATCACCTTCAGGGTCAAAACGAAGATTAAATTGTGCTGGCAGCTTGCTCAAAAACTCATGGGCTAATGCGGTATCAACATCAAGATTAATGGCTACAACCTCTAAACCTTGCTGTTGATATTTAGCCTGGATGGCATTCATCCACGGAAATGATTTACGGCACGGAGCACACCAAGAAGCCCAAAAATCAACATAAACAACTTTACCGGCAAATTGCTGTAAACTGACCGACTGCCCTTGCTGATCCATCACCTTATTATCTAATGATGGCGCGGCTTGAGCCGTTATGCTTAGTCCAAGCCCTAAAGCCAAACTAAATGCAGCAACGTTAAACTTCCCTAAGTGTGAAAATAACTTCTTTAACATTATATTTCTGCCTAATGACTTAATAGACAATAAAGTAAGTTATCAATCTTAAGGTTTACTTAAGTAACGAAACTGAGCAAACTAAATAGCGAGTTAGAGCTACTATTACCCTAACTCATTAACAGGGAAGCTACCCACCAATCATCTTCGATACTAAGCCTTTTTCGTGACCCGATTCGGCCACTAAAATGCCAGCCAAATGTAAACTAATAAAAGGGATGAAATACCATAATGCCAACTTATGAATTGTCTCAGCCTGTTGTTCTATAGCTTCAGGACCAAACTTGAGTAACAAACCTGTTATTACCGATAACGCTACGCCAGCATAAAACACCCAATACACCCATGCCTGAAACTTTTGCTTGGTTGTCGCTTGGGGTGAAAATGGTGATGGATAATGCAGACCAAACTTAGCCATATAAATAAACCGTGCTGACACAAATACGCCGACAGCATAACCAAAATAAATGTGCCACTGGAACATAACACCACGAATACTTTTAGCTATACTCACAGCTTGCTTGTCGGTAATCATCACATCGATTTTCGCTAAGCCTTGATGAATGATGGCGGCCATATGGTTTTTCTCCATCCACCCAAGCCTTAATAATACAGTTAATAACATTACCATCATGGTCAATGCCAGCCCCCAATGAATGAGTCGATGAAGTAGCGGATATGTAGTCTGTGTTTGCATAAAAACCTCGATAGGATTGCGATGATGGGGCCATTATCACGCCAAAATCTTAACAATCACTTATGAATAACAATAATCGAAAAATAATCTAAAACATGACATTATGACGATAAAATAACGATGAACGGAATCACACATGACTCATTTTTTTCAAAAAACTCGGCCGGTGGCATTATTCCTCGCAGGGATAGGCACGTCATTAGGCGGACTTTATACCTTATTCCCGCAGTGGGCAGTCGAAAATCTTAATCAACTAACCCATCAGCCCAGTGACACGATATTTATTCAGCACTGGGGATTTATGGTATTAATGGTGGGATGTAGCTTTTTTATTGCGATGGTGCGTTCTACTTGGATAAAGCCGCTATTTTGCATTGCGCTCATTGAAAAGCTGTTTTTTGTTAGCTTGGTATTGAGTCATGCCAATCAAGATTTTGTCGATGGGTTTTGGTTATCAATGGTAATGGACAGCATGATATGTACTTACATTGCCGCGTATTTATGGTGGTGTCGAGCCACTGGTGATTTAACGTCTTAAGATAGGTAAACTCAATTTAACCGAGACTATCTGGCGGTGCCGCAACATCGCATTTTTTACAATTAAGAATCATCCCCAATTGTTGTTGCCGACCTTCTACCGTCGTCACCCAAGGACGAACTGTCCAAGGTGGATTATGGCGCACATGTTGAAAATGGCCACAGCCTAATTCAGCGACCCAATGATGTTCTTCATCCAGATGATAACCGGCAATTTTTTGCTGCATGGTGTTTTATCCAATCTTGACTCTATGGCACTGCTTCAGAATGACTCATATTAAAGAGCTACCCTCTTGGGCGAGACACCTACAAAAAAGCCTGAACAAGTCAGGCTTTTTGAGCAATAAATAACGTAGTTTAATACTACGACATTCCAATACTAAGTTATTTAGTACGATCGCGGATATGACTTATTGAGCGCTTACGACGACGCTCCTGACTGACGGTCAATTTCTCAGTTCTGCCTTCAAACGGGTTAGCACCTTCATGGAAACGTAACTGAATTGGTGTACCAACCACTTTTAATGAACGACGGAAGTAGTTCATCATATAGCGCTTATACGAATCAGGTAGCTTCTTAACTTGGTTACCATGAATAACCACAATTGGTGGATTATAACCGCCAGCGTGAGCATATTTAAGCTTCACACGACGACCATTAACCAATGGTGGTTGGTGATCATCTTGCGACATTTGCATCACACGAGTAAGCATTGATGTACTCACACGACGAGTAGCACTGTCGTAGGCTTCTTCAATTGACTCATATAAGTGACCAACACCAGTACCATGTAATGCTGAAATAAAGTGAATACGGGCAAAATCGATAAAACCTAAACGGCGATCAAGTTCGCTTTTAACACGGTCTTTGACTTTTTGATCAATACCGTCCCACTTATTTATCGCAATAACTAATGCACGACCTGCATTTAAGGTAAAACCTAATAAACCAAGATCTTGTTCTGCAATACCTTCGCGCGCATCGATAACTAACAAGACTACGTTAGCATCTTCCACTGCTTTCAAGGTTTTAATTACCGAGAATTTCTCGATAACTTCATTTACTTTACTGCGACGACGAACACCTGCTGTATCAATTAATATATACTCTCTACCTTCACGAGACATCGGAATGTAAATACTGTCACGGGTGGTACCTGGTTCATCATAAACAACAACACGTTCTTCACCGAGGATACGGTTGATCAGTGTTGATTTACCCACATTAGGCTTACCAATAATAGCGAGCTTAATGGGTAAGTTTTGTAAACGTTCTTGTTCCGCTTCAGCTTCTTCTTCAGTATATTCACGTTCAACCTGCTCGCCTTCTTCGTCAAGCTGGCGAACAATACCCATAGCTTCAGCATAAGGCGTTAACGCATAGTCAATCATGTTAGTGACACCACGACCTTGCGCCGCTGCCATTTGATAGACTTCACCTAGACCTAAAGACCAAAACTCACCACAAGCAGAATCGGCATCAATACCATCAACTTTATTAGCAACAACAAAGGTGACTTTGTCACGGCTACGTAAATGCTGAGCAATCGCTAAATCGGCAGCCGTCATACCCGCACGAGCGTCAGTCATAAATAATACGACATCAGCTTCTTCAATCGCGGCCAATGACTGTTCAGCCATTTTGGTTTCGATCCCTTCTTCACTGCCATCAATACCGCCAGTATCAACAACGATAAACTCGTAGCCAGCTAAGAATGCACGACCGTATTTACGGTCACGTGTCAAGCCAGGAAAATCAGCGACTAACGCATCACGAGTACGAGTAAGACGGTTAAATAATGTCGATTTACCGACATTGGGTCGCCCAACAAGGGCCACTACAGGGATCATGATTTTGCCTCTAAAAAACTTTTCAATAAAAAGCCCCCGGAACACTTCCAGGGGCTCTAGTAAGGACATTATACCTTAATTAACGCAACAATAGTGCTAGCACTTATTCCGCATCAGTTTCGGTATCTTCCTCATCATTCATTTGCTCTTGTTTGTTCAAGGTAACAATTGCAACTTTACCGCTGCGACCTTGAACATAAATTTTCTCACCTACCACTAAAGGCTGACCATATAGTCCATCGCTATCAACTTGAATGCGGCCAACAATTTTGCCACTATTGCGGTCAATAAAATGCAAGTAACCTTCAAAATCACCGACTACAATATAATTATCTAACACTGCAGGAGAAGTTAATTCACGATTTTGAAGTTCCGTATTACTCCATAACTCTAAACCATTACGGCGATCGACAGAGTAAATACGGCTATGATCGTCGACTAAATATAGGCCAATGCCTGCTGCAGCCAACTCATTAAAGCTTGAATATTTACGCGACCAAACCACACGACCGCTGCGAAGCTCCATTGAGACTAAATTACCATTGTAACTAGCAACATACAGATTTTCACCCAAAATTAATGGCGTCATATCAATATCAGCCATACGGGTAAACTCATTAGCACCTGCTGGAGTAAAAACAGCTTGTTCCCAAGCAGCTTGGCCATTAGCTTTAACTACAACGGCAACTTTACCATCTGCAGTGCCTACAAAGAAACCGCCTGCTTCATATGCCGCAGAACCTGTACCTCGTAAGGTAAGGTTTGGCAGTTGCATTTCATATGTCCATAACTTTTCACCGTTATCGATATTAAATGCTTCAAATGCGCCTTTACTGGTATTCACTGCAACAACATCTTCTGCCACTGTGGGTGCCGATAATAACTCACCATTAGCTTGTGCTGACCACACAACGTCACCCGTTGCTTCATCAAGGGCGACTAATAAACCAGTTTCACCACCAACAAAGACTTTATTACGTGCAGCTGTAACACCAGCCGCTAAACGAATACCTTTAGTTTTGGTTTTAAGCTGCTCTTTAAAAGCATCATTAAAATCTTGTTTCCATAACTCATCACCCGTTGTTTCGTCAAATGCAACGACAACACCACTGCGGTCAGCAACAAACAATTTTCCATAACGAACCGCAGGACGAAGCTGCGAGTAATAATCGCCTACACCATCGCCTACGCTAGTGTCCCAGCTAATTTCTGGAAACACGGTTGCTTGAATATCAACAAGTTCAGTTACAGGCTCTTCTTCAACATCACTTGAAGAACAAGCAGACATAAGAGCAACACTTAACCCAACGGCAAGTAGATTTTTACACCACGACTTCATCGGCTAAATTCCTTATGCCTTGTTTAGATTGTCTAACTTCATGGTCAACGCTGGACTGGTTAGTGCACCACCATTATCCACTGCTGCTTGATAAGCTAATTTGGCTTTATCCAAATCACCTTGACGCACTAAAAAGTCGCCTTTTAATTCTTCACGTTGTGAAGAAAATGCTTTATCAGTCACTTGCTCTAGTGTGGCTAATGCCATACCTAAATTGTCTTGTTCAGCTTGAATTCGCGCTAAACGGATCATCGCTACCATACCTAAACCAGAACCAGGTTCTGCGGCAATCACTTTAGTAAATGATGCTTCTGCTTTCGCTAAATCACCAGCTTCCACTGCTGATTTAGCAACCATCAGTTCGAGCAACGATTGATAACCTTGTGAATCATGTTCAGTTGCAAAACTTTCTGCCTGAACCAATAACGCTGCAGGATTAGTCGATTGCGCCACAATAGTCTGGAATGACTCTGAAGCATCTTCAGCGGCGGTTACTTTCATATCGGAATAAGTATTCCAACCATATAGACCACCAAGGCCTACTACGGCACCAATGACTATAGAAGCACCATAATCTTTCCAGAACTGCTTGATAGCATCTACTTGTTGTTCTTCTGTGCTATAAATTTCCACTTGCACTTCCCCTTTAAAATCAGTTCTTAAATCAGTTCTGCTATTTTAGCTACGAGTTCAGCACGCGTAACCAATAGTTGTTCGTTGTTTGTTCTTAACGGCTTAATAGCGACTTGATTATTGGCTATTTCGTTTTCACCAATGATCAACGCAAATTGTGCACCACTTTTATCAGCGCGTTTCATTTGCTTTTTAAAGTTACCACCACCGCAATGGCTCATGACTTTAAGCGTTGGCAACTGTTGACGCAACTCTTGAGCGACTTTAATCGCTTCAATTTCGCAATTATTACCCATTGCTGTGACATAAACATCCACTTCGGAAGCTATATCATTGGTCAGCTCAAGGGTTTCAAGCAGGAGCACAATGCGCTCAAGTCCCATAGCGAATCCAACTGCCGGTGTATCTTTCCCACCAAGTTGGCCGACTAAACCATCGTAACGTCCACCCGCCAATACGGTACCTTGAGAGCCCAAACTAGTGGTAACCCATTCAAATACAGTACGGTTATAATAATCTAAACCACGTACTAAACGTGAATTAATGGTGTATTGGATGCCTACAGCGTCTAAGAGTTCACACAAAGTTGAAAAATGTGTCTTGGAGTCTTCACCCAAATAGTCCATCAACGCAGGTGCATCGCCTAAAATGGCCTGTACCTGTTGATCTTTACTGTCTAACACTCGCAATGGATTTGAATACATCCGGCGTTGGCTATCTTCATCGAGTTTGTCTTTATGTTGCTCTAAAAAAGCAATTAAGGCATCACGATAAGCAGCGCGCTCCGCAGAGTCTCCTAGGGTATTTAGTTCTAATGCGACATGTTCTTTAATGCCTAACTGGTCCCATAAACGGGCAGATAACATTAAGACTTCAGCATCTATATCGGCACTGCCGATACCATAGACTTCGACACCAAATTGGTGGAATTGACGATAACGACCTTTTTGTGGTCGCTCATGACGAAACATCGGTCCCATATACCATAAACGCTGTTCTTGGTTATAGAGTAAGCCGTGCTCATTACCTGCGCGCACTGTTGAAGCAGTCCCTTCAGGACGCAAGCTTAAGCTGTCACTGTTACGGTCTTCAAAAGTGTACATTTCTTTTTCAACAATATCAGTAACTTCACCAATAGAGCGCTTGAAAAGATCGGTACTTTCTACAATAGGGGTACGAATTTCGCTATAGCCAAATGCACTTACGGATGAACGCAATACAGCTTCAACTTTTTGCCATAAAGGACTTTGCGTTGGCAGAATGTCATTCATGCCGCGAATAGCTTGGATTTGCTTTGCCACTGTTAACGGGTCCAATGTTTGAATTAGCTCGCGCTAATAAAATGTAAATATGCCTTCAACATCCACAAGGTTTACGTTGCGATGCAAAGGATTAATGATTATTCGGTTTTGTCGGTAATCGCAATACGATTGGCCATCATACTCGCTTTTGCACGGATTTTAGCTTCTAAACCATCGATAATGTTTTTATTGTCAAAGCGCTCTTTTTGACGCACTCCGTCATCATAATAACCGCTCTTGGCATAACCACCCGTTAAGCCGATATCAGACACTAATGCTTCGCCTGGGCCATTGACAACGCAACCAATAATAGAGACATCCATTGCGGTAGTAATATCTTCAAGACGACGTTCAAGTTCATTGACGGTACTAATGACATCAAACTCTTGGCGTGAACAAGAAGGACAAGCAATAAAGTTAATCCCACGACTACGGATCCGTAAAGACTTTAAAATATCAAAACCGACTTTAATTTCTTCAATTGGATCGGCGGCTAATGAAATACGTATAGTATCGCCAATGCCTTCAGCCAATAACAAACCTAAACCAACAGCGGATTTGACAGAGCCGGCGCGCAAGCCACCCGCTTCTGTAATACCCAAATGTAAAGGTTGGCGAATTTGTTTCGCAAGTAAACGATATGATTCAACGGCAAGGAAAACATCAGAGGCTTTTACGCTGACTTTAAACTGATCAAAGTTCAAACGGTCTAAAATATCGACATGACGCATTGCTGATTCTAATAATGCTTCTGCCGTTGGTTCGCGATATTTGTCCATTAAATCTTTTTCAAGCGATCCGCCATTAACGCCTATACGGATAGGTATATTTTTATCACGAGCACACTCAACAACACTGCGAATACGTTCTTCATTACCAATATTACCTGGGTTAATACGCAAACAATCAGCCCCATATTCAGCCACTTTAAGCGCTATACGGTAATCAAAATGAATATCAGCAACTAACGGCACATTGACAGACTGCTTAATAATCTTAAAAGCTTCAGCTGCATCCATCGTTGGCACAGAAACACGGACAATATCTGCACCGACTTTTTCTAATGCACGAATTTGCGCCACTGTGGCTTCAACATCAGTGGTTTTAGTGTTGGTCATCGATTGCACAGCAATCGGTGCACCATCGCCAATAGGCACGTTGCCCACATAAATACGTGTGGATGGTCTGCGAATGATTGGGGATTCGTTATACATGCAAATATGCTCTACTGATGTTGCTAAAGCATTATGACGCTTTAGGCAGGGTTAATCTTGCGACTCGACCATTGGCAAATTCAGCTAAACTGACCTTTTCGCCATCGAGACTGATACTGGCAACTTGAGGCGCACCAAGAATCACTTTAAAAGGTTTTTTACCACTGACTTCAATACGATATGCGGCACTCTTCACACCGTCAACCATCACTTTGCCGTTGGCATCTGTCACATTAACCCAACAATCACCGGAGAGTTCGATGGTTAATACACTTTCTACACCGTCTACATTGGTATCTGTTGATATTGTAGATGTGGGGTTGGTATTAAGTGTATTATTCGATAATTCTGTAGCGGCACTCGCCGCGTTTTGCGCTGTTTGGATAAGCTTATCTTCTGCCTCTATTGCGGCATTATTAGCGCTATCAGAGACACTATCACTACTATCCTGATTCAACTCATTAGTGTTGGTTGTTACGGCTTCACTACTAATAATCTGATGCGGTTCAAGCTTGTTACTTCCAGCAGCAATTTCTTCAACAGTTGGCTGCGAAAAATCAACATTGGTCAATAACGAGGACTTTTGTACCCACCATAAGACTAACAACGCAATTAATACCGCAACAATCAAGTAAGTCACTAAATTAAGACGACTATTACGCGCTTGATGAGTGGTTTTGCGTGAAAAACTTTGCATTGCTGGTGCTACAATTTCAGGTAATTGATGGCTTAAACATTGCTGAATTTGGCTTATGTCCGCATTAACAATGCGAGCATAATTTTTAATATAACCTCTAACATAAGTCGTGGAGGCAATATTAACGAAAATATCATTTTCAAGATCATTAATGATCTTGGGGCGTAAATGCAATTGGGTTGCTACGGTCTCAATAGAGATACCTTTTGCTTCGCGAGCCGCTTTTAAAATGGCGCCAGCAGTAACAACATCTTTTAACAACGACGCATTTCCAGCGTCTTGTTCTTCTTCGAATTCTTTAGTCATTAATTCAAGTTAGCTCTATAATTTTTGGCTTGTGGAGATGCAGGAAACTTCGCAATTAATAAAATGCCAAATCGTTTTACGGCCTCTACATCATTCGCCGCCCGCTCAATCTTAATCCCTAAGGCTAAACTTTCTGCTGATTCGCTAGCAACTTGATGGTATCTTGCAAGTTGCGCGCGCGCATTGCCGTAGTCAGCATCTTCCATGGCTAACTCGGTTAATTCTAGTAATGTTACTTTCCGTCTTTTATCATACTTTAACGCCATATTAAAATACTGTCGCGCTTTTTCTTTATTACCTGCTTTACGACTGCATACGCCTAAGTTTTCATAACTCGATGCTGTGCGGGTATAATTAGGTGTTTCAATTGCAGCAAGAAACATTTTTTCAGACTCAACAAACTTATTTTGCTGGCATAAAAAAACCCCAAAATTATTTCGCGCATCGCCTGTCACATCATCTAGACTAATGGCTTTTTTGTATGACGCTTCTGTTCGTTCAACATCACCAACAGTTTGATAATAATATGCCATTGCCATATGTACTTCACTGATATTCGGCGCATATTCAACGGCTTTATTTAAATTGTACTTTGCTTGTTCACTATTCCCACGACCTAGGTAAGTGAGTCCAAGTTGCATTCGTTCTCTCGCAGCCCCCTGCCTATCAAACTGACGTTCCGCTACAGGGGTATCTGTACCACTGTAAGTACGTTCAGTCACACAAGCAGTGGTAGACAAGGCGATTAAGGTAAACAGACAAACTTTCTGCATTCCGTGCTTCATTTATAAGCCTATTATCTGTGCAAACAACAAGTTATTCCATTGTGACTGAAATCTGACTCTGTTGCATTTGTTTTTTTGCTAAACGTTTTGTTCTATCACGGATATCACCGGCTAATTGACCACAAGCAGCATCAATATCATCACCACGTGTTTTACGCACGATGACCGTTAGACCATATTCCATCAATACTTTAGAAAAACGATCTATACGTGAATTAGACGAGCGACCGTAAGGAGAACCAGGATACGGGTTAAACGGAATTAAGTTAATCTTACATGGAGTATCTTTCATTAACTTTGCAAGTTCATGCGCTTGATCTGTGCTGTCATTGATATGGTCAAGCATCACATATTCGACAGTCACGCGGCCGCGATTTGCATTCGACTTTTCTAAATAACGACGAATACCCGCTAAAAATTCTTGCAATGGATATTTTTTATTCACTGGAACCAGCACGTCACGCAACTCATCATTAGGCGCATGAATACTTACTGCTAGCGCAACATCAATGGCATCACCTAATTTATCAAGTGCTGGTACCACGCCAGAAGTCGATAACGTCACACGACGTTTAGATAAACTAAAACCAAAGTCATCTAACATAATGTCCATTGCAGGAATAACATTGGCAAGGTTTAGCAAAGGTTCGCCCATGCCCATCATTACTACGTTTGAAATAGGACGATCGCCAGTGTCTTTATGGAAACCTAAAAATTGTGACACTCGCCAAACTTGACCAACGATTTCAGATACCGTTAAGTTACGGTTAAAACCTTGCTGACCCGTTGAGCAGAAGGTACATTCTAAGGCGCAACCAACTTGTGATGATACACACAAGGTCGCACGGTCTTCTTCAGGAATGTAAACTGTTTCAACTTCTTGGCCTTGGCCAACATTGATAGCAAATTTAATGGTGCCATCATTAGATTTTTGAAAACTAGCAATTTCAGGTGCTACTATTTCGCATCGCGCAGCTAATTTCCCACGCAACACTTTGTTTATGTTGTTCATCTCTTCAAAGTCACTGACGCCAAAGTGATAGATCCACTTCATTAACTGATCGGCACGAAATGGTTTTTCGCCCATCTCGCTGAACAACGCTCGCAGTCCTTTACGATCAAGATCTAATAAATTGATTTTCTTTCCACTCATCTGCCTAACCTCAAAACTCAAACACCAAAACCTGTAACAGGGCGGCGAATTATACAGATGCTTGCCAAGATTAGCTAGGGCCAGTTGATCTTTGCTGGTTGAATTTTGTTCGAGTTAAAAACGTTTTAATCGAGGCGAATGGATTGATGCCTAGTCATCTAAGCAACCCTTTATTCGCAAAGATGCATTCAACAAAGAGTAAAACGTTTTTAGCCGAACCCTTCGGGCAGCGTTTGTTGGCCACTTTTACTGCGCTATCGACTTTTTATGTAGAATGACTACACCTCAAAGTATCTGCCTTGTAAAAAATGCCAACAATTTCGCTGCAAAAATAACCTTGAAGGATCAACAGGCCCTATTAATCAAAGTAGCCTTGTTATTACATTAAAATCCAAACTCTAAGGTGATTTGGCACCCCATATTCATAAAACAATGTTAGAATCGTTTTCCAATGAAAGAGGGAATTTATGAAGCAACGCTACACGTTAACCTTGGCCCACATTAATGATACCCATTCCAATTTTGAACCCAGTCCAGTTCAGTTTAGTCTCGAGAATCAACAACAAATCTATACCCTCGAAGCGCATTCTGGTGGTTACGCGCGTTTAGGTTATCAAATTGAACAAGCTAGACAACAAGCAATAGCCAAACAATCACCTTTTCTTTTTTTACATGGCGGTGATAGTTTTCAAGGCACTTTGTACTTTAGAGAATTTAAAGGTGCAGCCAACGCCCATTTACTTAACTTGCTAAAACCTGATGCTATGGTGCTCGGTAATCACGAAGTCGATGCCGGTAACAGCCCTGTTCAAGCCTTTCTAAACCGTATCGATTTTCCGGTATTAGCCGGTAATATGGATTTAAGCCAGGAAGACCGCCATAAAGCAGGCCGACTTTATGGCCATCCAATGCTGTACGATTTTGATGACTCTACTGAAACGGCCAAAGTGTTAATTAAACCATTTCATGACACTAAAATAGCAATAATTGGTATCACATTAGACCAAATGCGCTTAATTGCTAGACCCGATCCCGATACCCACTTTGTTAACGCCATAGAAACGACGCAACGAACAATACAACGTTTGCAACAACAAGGTATTTATCACATTGTTGTACTCAGCCATTTAGGCTTAGATCAAGACCGGGAGCTCGCGTCAAAAGTTGATGGAATAAGCTTAATTGTAGGCGGGCACTCACATACACTTCAAGGTGAACTAAGTGATATAGGTTGGAGTAATATCCCGTATGCCGAAACAATCAATTCAACCCCCATTTTGCATGCAGGGAAATACGCAGAAACCATTGGTTTAGCGGATATATGTTTTGACCAGAACGGTAATGTTATCGAATTGTTAGGCAACAATTATTTTATGATCGATGACCAAATTACAGTAACGACTAAAGAAGGTAACACCACCGACAGCACTACCGCAGCAAAATTAGTAACACAACTTTTTGCTCATCCCTGTATTAAAGATGCACAATATGATGAAGTTATTCACTCTGTCATTCATACTCAATATAGACCATCTTTAGATGCGATAGAAAACCAAATTCTTGCTCATATTCCACGCGACTTTGTCCATACTCGCTTACCGAGTAAGCACTTACCCCATGGTAGTGAAATTGCACCTTGGGTAAGTCGAAGTATGTATAAAGCCGCTAAAAATATTGAACCCGCTATCGATTTTGCATTACATAATGCGGGTGGTGTTAGGCAGTCATTACACAAAGGTCAATTATCATTAGCTGATGTTGTGGGCCGAATTTTGCCATTTGAACTGCCACTGACCTTGTATAAGATTCAGGGTAAATATGTTATCGAAGCATTAGAGTCATCGATAAACTCCGCAACCAATAATGGCATAATGGGCACTGGCGCAGGTAGTTTCCCCTACCCTTATGGTTTGCGTTATTTTTATGATGGCAAGCAAGCTAAAGGTCTGCGGATCACTCAAATTGAAATCTACAAACAAGATCAATGGCAACCACTACAACCGAACCAATTATACCTAGGCGTATCAAGCTCTTATACTGCAGCAGGCAAAGAAGGATATGGAGCATTACTCCATGCCCATTGGCAGCAACCCATTAACAACCAAACATTACCAGAAGCTTTTATCGATTTTGTCAGTCAACATGGGCGTGTTATTGATGGACTACTGTTTGCAAACGTCAATTATATTAGCCATCATGATTAAACGATAAATTCATACCTTTTAACACTTAACAACCAACTGCTAACACCTATCAGCTGAAAGACAACAATAATTCGCGGTAGATCACAGACCACGATAAGCAGAGATGGTTAAATAGTGCAAACGTAAAATTTATTTGTTTGTTAACAACTCTTTTAGGCAAAATAGGAATACATACATGAAAGCTAAATTAATTGCATTTGCTGCCGCTGCCACCTTGGCTTTAGGTGTTTCTTCTGCATGGGCTCAAGGCGCTTTACACCAAGCTGAAGTTCTCGACACCATGAATAGCGGTGGTTATACCTATGTTCAACTTAAAGAAGCTAACGAAACATATTGGGCTGCGGGTCCACAAACTGAAGTAAGCAAAGGCGACAAAGTAGAAGTTTCTGAACAAATGTGGATGAATAACTTTAAAAGCTCTAGCCTAAACAGAACATTTGATAAAATCATGTTTGTAGGCAATATTGATAAAAAATAGTTCGTTTTATTGATAAAACCTTACATAATTGACCAATCTTAGCGATTGGTCTTTTTTTTATGAACAACTCAATCAAACAATCAAAGCACATTGTTGATTTTTCTGCGTCATATGCAATTCAAATCAGTCAGTTATATCACACTGCGGTACAAGGTATTGTTCACCCAAGATATCCAAAACTCAAACTCAACGTATGGTCATCGGCACCACGTTCAGCTAAATTCTGGCAACAACAATACAAGCGAAATAAAGCATGGGTAATGCTAGACAACCAACAGGTGATCGGTTTTATTAGTTTAGAAACCCATTTTAAATACCGAGGCTACATCGACTGCCTATATGTGCATCCCAACTATCAGCACCAAGGCGTAGCCAGCGCACTCTACAAACACTTACAACACTGGGCACTACAACAGCAATATCCGAACCTAACAGTTGATGCATCATATTTATCCAAAGCGTTATTTGAAAAAATGGGTTTTATTGAGCAACATACAAACTATCAACAAAAACGCGGGCAAATGTTCACCAGTTTCTACATGAAAAAAATATTAACAACCTAGATACTAGGGCTGACTTCGTTCTCAAGATCCTATAAAAGCGTCAATAGCCTTGTAAAACGATACCGTTAATTTTAAATGTCTTATTCTACACTCCAGTAAAGACTAGCGACAAAGCCAATCTAGTATATTCACAATCGAAGCCTTCGCTTATTACCAATATTTCCCCTTGCTTACCATTATTACCGTTTCAACAAGGGTTGTAGCATTTCTTCTAATCCATTGAGCTTCACTTCATACATCAATGCCAATTGCTCACCGAGTTTCCCCTCAGGAAAACCTTTTGAATGAAACCAAACTAAGTAAGGTTCAGGTAACTGTAATAATTTACGGCCAGCATATTTACCAAATGGCATGGTTTGATTAATCGCCTCTAACAATTGCTGCTCATTCATTATCTATGGTTCCCAACATTTTATGTTCACTATTGTCATTGTAACTGGCCGTAGAGGCTTCACCAAGAGACAATCATATTTGTAATGAGTCGTTGTTGAACCTATACAAATGTAAATTATGAATACTGCAAAGATTCATTGTTTACATACCGATAATAATTTAGTTATCGCTAAAGCTTGAATTTGTTTAATAACCGCCCCATTAATCATTACATAGCTATAAAATACAAAAGACGGTGATTCAGGCCTGTAGCTTAGACAATGAATAATAATTGATGATCATAATTTTAAGCCCCTCTTCGACTATCAGGAAACTTCTATGATCGCGATTGTAATTTTGCTCGTTCTATCGATAACAGCCGTGGGATGGATTACCAGTAGTCAATGGCGCCTGAACCGTCAACGTAACATTGTCACCAGCCAACCATTCCCCACACTATGGCGCAATATATTAAAAAAACGCTTTCCCTACTTCAAAGCCATGCCGACGGATTTGCAGCTTCAACTGAAAAAGCATATTCAAGTATTTATTAATGAGAAACAATTTGTCGGTTGTGACGGATTCGAAATTAATGACGAAGTCAAAGTCACCATCGCGGCCCAAGCCTGTTTATTATTACTCAACCGTAAAACCGATTATTACCCTAAGTTGAAGCAAGTTTTAGTCTACCCAGCTGCATTTATTGTTAAACAAAACCGAACTGATCTCGCGGGGGTACAGTCATCTCAACGTAATGTCCTATTAGGTGAGTCTTGGGAATACGGTAAAGTGGTATTGTCATGGAACAGCACAGTAGAAGGTGCTGCAGATCCATTTGATGGCAGTAATGTTGTCATACATGAATTCGCTCACCAACTTGATCAAGAAGATGGTACGGCAAATGGTGCTCCACCTTTACGAGACATCACTTCATATCGTTCATGGTCTACCACCTTGGGGCAAGAATTTAAGCAATTACAGTATTGCGCTCAGCAGCATATCCCGTCATTATTCAACTATTATGGTGCGACCAATCCTGCTGAGTTTTTTGCTGTGATCAGTGAAACATTTTTTGAACGCCCAGTGGACTTTTACCAACAGCACCAACAATTATATAAAGAATTGAGCCAATTTTATCAGCTAGACCCCATAAATTGGCATTAAAATACTAAGTAAAATAATCAAATTAAAACAATCGAACATTATGTTAAAAAGGATATTATGCAATCAATTATTCACCGACTCGGGTTTATTGCCGTGTTAATGACGACTGTGGCAGCCTTTGACTTGCACGCAATCGAAGCTGAAGAATCAACAACTGAGCAAAATAACAAACAAGTGAGTCAACAAGTCAGCTCCGAAAGTGAAGCGGTGATTAAAGACATCAGTCAGAAAAGTGAGTTAATTGACAACCAAGGCTTATCTGAAGCTGACAGCCAAGCCGTCAATGCATTATTAAACCAATTACACGAAAGCGCTGCCGCCGCTGACTGGACCACTTATTTTAGCCTTTACCACCCTCAAGCGGTATTTATTGGCACAGATCAATCAGAACGTTGGAACATGGTTGAGTTTGAGGGCTACGCTAAACCCACCAAGGGCTGGCATTACGATGTGAAATCACGTCACTTGTTACAAATTGACGATACTATCGTGTTTGACGAACAACTTTATAGCCCTTCTTATGGTGTTAGCCGAGGAACGGGCGCTTTAGTGCATACAGTTGATGGCTGGAAAATTGCTCAGTATCATTTAAGCTTCCCAATTCCTAACGATAAAGCGAAGCGAATTACCAGTTTAATTATGCAATAGTGGTTAACGGATATAAGGTAGCCATTGCCGATATATAATGGCTGCCCTTTTTTGAAGATCGAACCACTAACCATTTTTGCTAAGATTAACCATCATTACATCTTGTTCAGTAGCATCCCTACTTTATCCATCTAACACACACATTGGTGAGCTCATTTAAGTGAGTGAAACGATATCAATTATCCTATTTAAATAAAACCAAAACCTTGTCTACCTGACATAGAACAACCCCAATAATTTATAGTTTACTGAGTGTGGGAATAATAAAATTTCATTTGTAAAAAGAGTCTAAAACAGGAGTTTTGCATAAATTAGCGGTGTATTGTTGCAAAAACTCTTTTTGTCCAATAAGTAAATCAATAGAGAACTATCAAGTTAAATCAACAAAGTTTGGTTTGATAGCCAAACTCCATTGACCATCAAAAATACTTAGCTGTAATCATTTATGGATCGATGTTGTAACCATCGCCATAAAGTTCCGATTTAATATCGTTAATCTTCCTTTTAAATGAACATTCACCGCAATGCCAGAACTCATAATATAAAATAAATTTATTATGAATAATAGTTGCTGTGTTAAGCATATTTCGCTCAAATTTAAACGAAAAAAAACGGCTCACAAGAGCCGCAATCACAAATTTGTGGTTGTAAAAGCTTACGGGCAGGAAGTACCCAAATAATCAAGATCAACTACTAAGCATTACTTATAATCAATTATATTTGGATAAAAAACCCGCACGACCTGTAGGTGAGCCGTACGGGTGACAACAGTCACAAAGTGACCGAACTTTTTAAAACGGTTGAGCTAACGACTAAAACTGTTCTTCTTCAGTAGAACCCGTTAGTGCTGTTACTGACGATTTACCACCTTGAATACACGTTGTTACTTGATCGAAGTAACCAGTACCCACTTCTTGCTGATGCGACACGAAAGTATAACCTTTCTTAGCTGCAGCAAATTCAAGTTCCTGTACTTTCTCAACATAGTGCTTCATACCTTCACCACGAGCATAGTCATAGGCTAAATCAAACATGTTGTACCACATGTTATGAATGCCCGCTAACGTGATGAACTGGTACTTATAGCCCATGTTAGATAGCTCTTGTTGGAACTTAGCAATCGTAGCGTCATCCAAATTCTTCTTCCAGTTAAACGAAGGAGAACAGTTGTACGCTAACAGTTGGTCTGGGTACTGTGCATGAATTGCATCTGCAAATTTCTTCGCTTCTTCGAGACAAGGCTTAGCTGTTTCACACCAAATCAAGTCTGCATAAGGGGCATAAGCAAGGCCACGTGAAATAGCTTGGTCAATACCTGCGTTAACACGATAGAAACCTTCGTTAGTACGTTCACCAGTAACAAACTCACGGTCATATTCATCACAATCTGAAGTCATCAAATCTGCAGCATTAGCATCGGTACGTGCAATAACCAAGGTATCAACACCGCTTACATCTGCCGCTAAACGTGCAGCGACTAACTTTTGTACTGCTTCTTGAGTTGGTACTAGAACTTTACCGCCCATGTGACCACACTTTTTAACAGACGCTAATTGATCTTCAAAGTGAACACCAGCAGCACCAGCATCAATCATCGACTTCATCAGTTCAAAGGCATTCAATACACCACCAAAACCAGCTTCAGCATCTGCAACGATTGGTAGGAAATAGTCAGTATAATTGTCATCACCAGGATTAACTTCTTTACCCCATTGGATCTGGTCAGCACGGCGGAAAGAGTTATTAATACGGCTCACGACGGCTGGTACTGAGTTAGCAGGATAAAGAGATTGGTCTGGATACATAGTGCCCGCTAGGTTAGCGTCTGCAGCAACCTGCCAGCCTGATAAGTAAATAGCTTCAATACCCGCTTTTGCTTGCTGTACAGCTTGACCACCAGTCAATGCGCCAAGTGAGTTAACGTAGCCTTTTTTAGCTCCGCCATTAACCAATTTCCACAATCTTGCAGCCCCAAGCTTCGCAATTGTGTTTTCAGGTACAACAGAACCACGTAATGCCACAACTTCTTCAGCAGTAAATGGACGTTTAACACCTTTCCAACGTGGATTTTCAGCCCAATCTTTCTTAATTGCATCAACCTGTTGCTGACGAGTTAGTTGTGTAGTCATAGTATTACTCCTTCCAGATTAATAAGTTGGCAAAGTAAAAGTGATTAACCTTACCAAATATATTTTTCTATAATAAATATATAGTTAACTTGCTATTTAGCGGTCAACAATTCATAACCTGGTAATGTTAAGAAATCGACTAACTCATCTGAGGTAGTAATTTGTTCAAATAACGCTGCCGCTTTAGTGAATTGGCCAGCTTCAAAACGCTCAGTACCGAGCTCTTTTTTTACGTTGGCCGTTTCTTCTTTTAACATCTGTTTAAATAATTCTTTAGTGACAAGTTTGCCATTTGATAAGTTCTTGCCATGTTTGATCCACTGCCAAATAGAAGTGCGAGATATTTCTGCCGTAGCAGCATCTTCCATCAATCCGTAAATCGGTACGCAACCATTACCTTGGATCCACGCTTCGATGTATTGCAAAGCAATACGGATATTCAAACGCATGCCTTCTTCAGTTCGCTCACCCTCACAAGGCTCAAGTAACTCACTGGCTAAAATAGGTGCATCAACATCACGAGTAATATGCAATTGATTTGTTCTGCCGCCGCCAATGTAATCATTAAAGATTTTCATTGCAGTATCAGCTAAACCAGGATGAGCAACCCAAGTACCATCGTGGCCATTGCGAGCTTCCAACTCTTTATCGCCACGCACCTTTTGCAATACTAGCTCGTTAGTGGCTTCATCTTTAGCAGGAATAAATGCCGCCATGCCACCCATAGCTAATGCACCACGTTTATGACAAGTCTTAATCAGTAAGCGAGAATAGGCGCTTAAAAACTTGGTATCCATGGTCACTGCCTGACGATCAGGTAACACACGATCTGGATAGTTTTTTAAGGTTTTGATGTAGCTGAAAATATAATCCCAACGGCCACAGTTCAATGCGACAATATTTGAACGAAGCTCATATAAGATTTCTTCCATTTCAAATACTGCAGGCAAGGTTTCAATTAAACAGGTACATTTAATTGTGCCGGGCTCCAAACAAAAACGCTCTTCAGCAAAAGCAAACACTTTTGCCCACCAACGCGCTTCAAGATGGCTTTCTAACTTAGGAATATAAAAATAAGGTCCTGAATTCTTAGCTAACAATTGGCGATAGTTATGATAAAAATACATTGCGAAATCAACTAAACCCCCAGGGATCGGTTGACCTTTGTATTCGATGTGCTTTTCAATGAGATGCAAACCACGAACACGAGCAATTAATACTGCAGGATCAGGGTTAAGTGAATAATGCTTACCTGTTTCTGGCGCTGTAAAATCAATATCACCGCGCACTGCATCACGAAGGTTAATTTGTCCTTCGACAATTTTCTGCCAACTCGGTGCCAAAGAATCTTCAAAATCAGCCATAAAGACTTTTACGTTGGCATTTAACGCATTGATAATCATTTTGCGATCAACTGGACCGGTAATTTCAACACGTCTGTCAGTTAAATCCGCAGGTATACCGCGAATGGTCCAATTACCATCTCGTATAGCGCGGGTTTCTGGTAAAAAATCAGGTAATTCGCCATTATCAATACGAGCTTGTTTTTGCTTACGCTGCTTTAACAGCTTAGGCACTTCATCTGCAAACTTGGCACATAAAGAATCAAGGAAAGCCACTGCGCCATCATTAAACACTTCATCTTGCCCATTAATAGCGGGGCCGATAAAGGTAAGATCGGTTTTAACCGAATCATCAGCATTTGCTGTGGACTTACTGTATTGAGCTACCAATTGTTCTGCCGTCATAATAATGGCTCCCTTAATGCTGTCTGTTTTGATGCTAATTGTCTTGCTTCATTAATGAATTTTGTTATCAATTACTATTCGTCTCACTCTCATTTATCCGTAAAGCTTAATGTCTCTGCTTAAACAATGAATGCGTTTAATGAGTTCAAATAATCAGTTAACGATTGATACTCAAGTGAAGTTAACGGTTATCACCTAAAACTTTCAAATGTCTGTTTCGTACTAAAAACTAACCAAAAACGTTTGTAATTGCAACAGTTATCAGTTTACCAAATGACTCAAACACCATTGATGACGATCACATAAATTGGTCGCACCAAGATAAGAATAAAACCATAGGCAATTGTAAAATAACAATAAAATATGAAACACCTTATTATAAAAAAACGATAACTTAAATTCATCTTACCAATTTACCAACACATTAAAATGGTAAAAACAGTTGTAATAAAAAAACATATTGTAAACATAAGTTCACTAAACTTTGGTCTATATTATTGAATTAAACAATTTAATAACGTTTTGAGTTAACCTGCACGTAATCAATAAAACATCATAATAAACAGTAGATTAAGCAATCCCACCACATAGCAATATTCAAACAACCGTTTAATTATTACGTTTACGTAAACGTTAAAAATATCGAGTGTTTTAATGATTAAAATACGAGTTACGTAGGCCGATCAACAAGGTCATGTAAATTGGTTTATTTGAAAAAATAATTAAATTATTTTTCAAATAAACCAATAAATGTCATAAAGACCGACAATAAATGCGCCAAGAAGGTTTTTAGCATTAGCAACCCAGAGGCTAGGACGAGTGAGTCGTGCAGGAATGTTAAGCGGTTAGTTATGATAAATGAGATGAGGGTCATGAAGGACAACGCTAAGCCGACAGAGCAAGGGTTAACAAACTAAATACTCGCACAGATAAAGGCGGTGTTAGCAATTTTATTATTAAGTGTGCGCTTGTAACCTAGCATTGGCTTTATCATAGAAGCGACCTGCAATGTTACGGAAAAAATGTGGATGAATAATTTTAAAGCTCTAGCCTAAACAGACCATTTGATAAAATCATGCTTATTAGCCTTTATATAATAAAAAAGCCTAAACACGCGAATGCTTAGGCTTGTCATGCCAGTTAAGCATTAACTCAACACAGACAATGAAGGGAATTATTTTAACTCATCGGTATAACAAGCAACGCAGTTACGCCCTATAGCCTTAGCATGATATAAGGCCATATCAGCACGATGAATTAAAGGATCGAGGCTTAAATCATCTTTACCAACGCTACTGACACCAATACTGACGGTAACGGTAAACTCATGTCCAGAAAAACGAGTATTAATGTTGGCGACAGCATTACGAACATATTCAGCAAATTCAGTTGCAACACACTCTGTTTGCTTAGGCATAAAAATAGCAAATTCTTCCCCACCCATTCTGGTAAAAATATCAGTCGGGTTCAGCATGTCACTGATCATATTAGTCACTTTCTTTAATACCCAATCACCCGTTGCATGACCGTATTGATCATTAATATGTTTAAACAAGTCTAAGTCTAATAATAATACCGAAAATGGTTCATCAAGAGTTTGGGTTTGAACAAACTGATTCTCGGCAATTTCTTGCCCTGCACGTCGATTAAGAATACCAGTTAATCCATCACGTTGAGCTTGTTTCATGAATTGATTACGTTGTAACCAAGCAGCTATCAGTAACAACAATAATCCAACAGACAAACCAACAAGCAAGGTAGAGAACATGACTGACGAACTTTTCTCTTTCATAAATAAATCTTTTTGCTTCATTAGCAGCTCATGATCTTGAATTAAGCTGGTATTTTCACGATTTTTTTCAACGCTATCAAAGCGAGCCATTTGATAGGCATTTTCTTTTACTTTTTGTTCATCAAGTAATTGCTTATCAAGTGCAGAAGCAACAACTTGAAACTGATATGCTTTATCAAACTGACCTCGCTTACCTGCAATTAAAGAAAGCACTTCATTAACACGCTTTTTTACCTGCATATTACTGGGCTTATTAGGTAAAGCATTAACCAATTGCGCAAACATTTCAGCTTGCTGAAAATCATCTAAATGAAAATAAATAACGCTCAAATAAGATTGTATTTCGTTAATTTCGACTTCAAATTTAAACTTTTGATAGCGCTCTAAAGCAACAAGATAAAATGGTTCAGCTTCAGCATATAACCCTTTATCAAACAGCACATTACCATGTCCTTTGATAGACATAATTTCTATCAATGGAAAACCATTATCTTTACAATAAAGTTGTGTATCTTTGAACAATGTTTCTGCTTGGTCAAAATGAGTTAACTTTAAATGAGCCACGGCGTGGTACAACATCAAATAACATTGATATTTAGGGTCTTTGCCTTGATTTAAATTCAATGATAATTGTGCAATCCGTAGTATCTCATCATAAGCACCAAGCTCTAAATACACATTCATTAAACGACTGTATGACTGTATTTTTATTCTAGGATCTTGGTAATTATCGATACGAGCAAGATTTTTTTCTAAAAGAGAAAAGGCTTCTTGATAGTTACTCAGTCCTATATTTGCGGTAATTTTAAATAAATAAATATTTGTCAACAGCTCCCCTCTAGGATTGAACGACAACGCTTTATTTAACACTTCATCCGCTTTAGCAAAGTCACCTAAATAAATATATTTGGCACTTATTAACCCATAGAGACGACTATGTTGTTGTGGGGTTAATGATAATTCTGAGGATAATATAGTATCAATTTTATCAATGGCAATATTGATATCTGTCTGCAATGACCGTTCAATAGAATCTAATTCGTTATCATAATCGGTGCTATCAGCATTCACCGCAAAGCTTAAAAACAGTGCGATGATAACAGAGTACAATATTTTTGAGGACAACTTCATTATTCCGTGGGGTTTACTACAAGCAAATACATGGACATTTCTTTATCACCTGACAACTTGCTAACTTGTGCTTTATCTCCAGACATTACAGCTTCAATTTCTTCTTTTGTTAATCCATTCGCCTTCATAATGCCACGAGGATCAAGCTTATAAGCTTCCAATAAAGCAGCATTAGTCCCAAGCTGAGTAAAGAATTTATTCATATTTGACATATGGTGACCTTTTTATTTTTCAAATTATATTGCTAATGGATAAGCAAAATTTACATCTATTTTTTAGCCATCTTTAACGTTACTGGATAATAGAGCCTGCCAAAGTAGCGTCTCAGTTAAACCATCTTAAAATAGCATGATTATATATCACAAGTCATTGTTACATAAAATATTTACATTTTTTTGACGATATTGAATTAAACTAATGTAACATCATTATCACACAATCACCGCCCCCTCATCAGCAGCTTGTTTAATAAAATTACTTAGCCAATATCTAAAGCTGTTATGCCTAACTTGGCCAATACTTCATCATTAAGAGTCATCTTACTCGCAGGAGGGATTAATAATGTGCTAATCATCGTTAATCTAGCATCTGGTAACGCGGATAGCGTCATACTTTCTATAATGGGTGATTGGAAAGGTAAATTTGCCGCTTCATATATAATGACGTCATGATTAAGCGGATACCATTGATTTAAATGTTCAACCAAAATCTGCAATTTATCTGTAGTAGTGCTAAATTGAGTCAAGGTATGTTCACCCGCAAGAGCTATCTGCCATAGTAAAAGGTGCGTAGTCGGATCTGGCACATGGTTATAAAGCATGAACTGCGTAGCCTCAAAGCTTTGGTGACCACGATTTCCAGGATCAATGCCTAAATCAGCCCACAAACAAGCTTCCGCAGAAATACCCGGTAACATACTAGCGCCAAAACCTTCACCGAGAGCTTGTTTAATGGATAAATGCCCTACACAAGCAAATACACCAGGATGACCATATAAAGCGCATACAACTAACTTGCCGAGGCGGACTTCGTCTAAGATAACATCCACCATTTCGGCATAAGTATCACGACGATTTTTGACCTCATCTTTTTGAGCATAATAAGGTTGAAGTGAACGGACATCAGCATTGAGAGACTTAAGCCAGCGTACACAAAATCCATCAGGCACGAGTGAAAACACCACATCAGCATGCTCAATATAGCTCAAACTCAATGCACCGATTTGTCCGGCAAGTTGTAATCCAGTGCCAACACAAACAAGATTGCCTTTCTTTGGGCTAGTTAATATTGTGTTCTGTGATTGCTCAATCGTCATCGTGGTTTCTTATGTTGTAATCATTACTGTTTAAAATAAAGCATATGTTCAAATAATCAACAGCTTACGCCATTTAGTACTTGATATTTATAAGTTTTAGTTCGAGCGTTTAAATCAAACAATTGAATATCATCACATTTGAACTACATCATACCAACATTATTTATACAAGGTTGAATAAAGTTCAAAGTTTTCGATAAATATATTTGTCACACTAAAATGGAACTTAGCACGTTAAATTGACTCAAAATCACAACATATTCTCATAGCCCCTTGTCAGAATGGGGACAGCTTGGGTATGATGACCGACAGAATTTAGGAACTAGCGCAGACAATGATAAACAAAAAACAACGTCTTACCCTTGTAAGCGCAGTAGCGCTTACATTATCTCTTAGCGGATGCAGTGTTTTTGATTGGTTGATTTACAAGCCAGATGTGCCGCAAGGCAATTACATGGAAACACAGCAAGTCGACAAACTTCGTATAGACATGACCAAAGAACAAGCTGAATATATTTTAGGCCGCCCAGTATTGCGCGACAGCTTCTCAGATGACACTTGGTACTATGTATACCATTTCAAAAGTGGTCGAGATGCCAGTATTACGCATAAAGAATTAATCATTCACTTTGATGGAGACAAAATTTCGAGTGTTGTTGGAGATTATGATCTCAGCCCGGAATTTAATACTCCACTTGAAGAAAGTTCATTACCATCGGTGAACGAGCCTGAAGTTAAACCGCTTTTACCTGAAATTCGCCCCGACAGTAAACCTTTGGTTGAAGAGTTACGTCCAGAGTTAAACATTCAAGCTGAACAAAATAATGAATCAACATAAATCACACAATAACATGTGATTTATGTGAATAAAAAAGCAGGACCTCTCACGAGAATCCTGCTTTTTTGCTATATAACCACCAAAAACTTAACCTTTCGTCTTACGAATTGAGGTTAATTAACTTTAGCACCAGTAATTTTATTAATGCGGCCTTCATCTTTGGCTTTTTCAGCACGCTTGCGACGCACATCTTTAGGGTCGGCAATTAACGGTCGATAAATTTCAACTCGTTGCCCAGGTACAAGAACCTCATCATGTTTAACCTGACGGCTAAATACCCCAAGCTTAACCTTTTCAAGATTAATCTCAGGAAAAAACTTAACCATATCACTTTGCTTAACCGCTTCAATAAATGTGGTTCCCGGCGACACCATCACCGAAATAATCTTTTGCTGTTTAGGCAATGCGTAAATGACATCTACCGAGAATTTTTCTGTTTCATTCGTCACGATAAATCACCTTTGCTCTGTCAGTAAATGCCATCACCATCGACGACATTAACTCTCTAAATACTTTACCAAACGCCATATCAACGAGCACGTTTGAAAATTCAAAATCTAAATCAAATTCAACTTTACAAGCATCTTCGGTCAGTTCAGTAAACTTCCATAAGCCGTGCATATACTTAAACGGGCCATTTTCTAGTTCAAGGGTAATCGATTTAGCTTCAATCACTTGGTTACGTGTAGTAAACGTTTTACTGATCCCCGCTTTACTAACATCAACCGAGGCCAACATGGTTTCACCATCAAATTCAAGTACCTTCCCGCCGACACAACCCGGTAAAAAAGCATGATATGACTCAACATCATTGACTAAATCATACATCTGTAAGGCACTAAATCTAACCAGTACATTCTTGGAAATTTTGGGCATCTGACATCACTATCCTTAATACAATAGTTCGATTTTATCACGTTAAATAAAAAAGGCATCTTAGAGAGTGGTTAAATCTCGTTGGAAATAACACAATCACCAAGAAACTGGGTATAATCGTTGTAATATCATAAATCTCCCCCATATCTCTTATATATTAGAGTTTATCAAATGGGCTCACTGCGGGTTGTCCAGCACCATCCTTCGGTCAACAACGACAATCAGAACGGTAATAAAATGGTAAAAAAGAAATCAACAAAAAATTCCTCAGCGAGCATTGCACGCAATAAACGTGCAACTTTTGAATTCCGCATCGAAGAAAAAGTCGAAGCAGGATTACAACTTATGGGTTGGGAAGTTAAGTCCATCCGCATGGGAAAAGTCAACTTATCTGACTGTTACGTCTATATTAAAGAAGGCGAAGCCTTTATGCATGGTTGTACTATTCAACCGCTTAATACTGCTTCTACCCATGTAATATGTGACCCAGTCAGAACTAAAAAATTGCTGTTAAAGCGCAAAGAAATTGACAAACTTGCCGGCCTAATTGAACGCCAAGGCTACACCTTAGTGCCATTATCAATGTACTGGCGTAAAGGTGCTTGGGTAAAAGTTGAAATTGGTTTAGGTAAAGGTAAAAAAGATCACGACAAACGTGAAGACACCAAAGAACGCGAATGGAAAATTGAAAAAGCTCGCGTAATGAAAAAAGACAAAGAAAGTGCTTAATCTCGTTAATAGACCTTTGAAGCCAATAGTGCCTATAAGTCTTTAACCAACAAAGGTCTATAATGAACAGATAGTGAACAAACGATTATAATTTGTTAATGTCCGCTAGGTATTCACCTAACAACACGTTATAATTGCGTCAATTGGGGGCGATTCTGGATTCGACAGGATTCACGAAACCCAAGGAGCATGTCGAGGGGCGGTTGGCCTCGTAAAAAGCCGCACCGTTATAGTTGCAAACGACTCTAACTACTCTCTAGCAGCTTAGGCTAGCTAGCCATCAACCACACGTTTCGCACGTGGACAGTGGATTCTGATGGTCATATTACAGTGTGCTAGCGAGGGAACTCCGTCCGGGGGTGAACCGCGAAATAGTACCGGACTCACCAAGTAGCATCCTGTCTTTCGGAGACTGCTTGGTTAAATAAAAGAGAGACTAAACATGTAGTGCCGAGGATGTAGGCTTTCTGGACGCGGGTTCAAGTCCCGCCGCCTCCACCAATTTATAGAAGGGCTTAGCAGCAATGCTAAGCCCTTTTTGTTTGTCTAATGGCGACAAAGTAGCGACAGCCAATAACATTGTTCTACTCATAATGAATCCACACTTAAAGCAGTTTCCTTACTAGTTAACGCATAAATGCCCCAAAGTGAGTTTCAGTTGGTAAGCTGTCCTGATAAATAACCAGTCAGTTAGCCTACCTTTACTAATCCATTCATGACACTAACTGATTGCTTTCACCAAGACCTTTGTATTAATGTGCACTTTTTCAATTAAGTCTGCTCGTTATTTCAGCATTGTTTTGCTAGAGTGCTTATTAATCAATGGCCTTGCTAATGCGAGGCTTAAATAATTGGTTTATTAAATATGCATGAGCATGTGCCATATACGCGCATGTGCACTATACAAATATGTGTTAAATGGAGCTAACTAATTAATGTCGTCTAAATTTAGTAAAAAAAATGCTGATTACAGTCAAAATGAAAGGAAAATTACAGCATTTATCTCTTTTTTAATATTTAGCTTACTTGCTTTTTATTATACAAAGACTTTTCTAATAGATAGTGAATCTTTAGAACTGATTTTGCCTTGTTTAATGGGACTTATAACGGGAACATTAATAAGCTTATTTAGTTACAGATACCCAAAAGTAATTCACTTAACAGTATTTGCACTACCGCTAATGTTTGCTGGTAGCTAAACATATCAACAAGGCCTTAAACGGAAAAATTACAGTTAGGCTCGCGCTCCGCGCGGTTTAGCCTAACTGTATTTTCCCGCTTAACTTAGCGTTACTGTATATCCGCTTGCCATACTTTCCCTAATGAGATTCATCACTTTAAGAGCTTTAACTCTAAGCAATTCCTGTCCAAAAATGATTTAGCGCACTTAGTGTTCTCATTTTTAACAATCACATAATTTCACCTCTAAACATATATAAACAATTGTTTTTATTTAACTTTATATATTTATTAATTTTAACCAGATCTTCTAACTCCTCACCAAAAATAGACAAATCCTGTTGGAAATGCGGGCTACAAGCACTAATAAACTTTAGATACGTCTATTTAGAACTGTAAAACAGTGAAATAAATCGCGATCTTTTCAGATCTTCGATCATTCAAAAGGCCCTGTGTCTGCGCTGGTTAGCCCTATGAACTGCAATACTATAAAACTGAAAAAAATTAACATAAAGAGCCCGCAGGAGGGTGAGGAAGAGTACGGATTTCGTGGAGTGGTTTCTTTGTGGTGCTGGTTTCCATGTGTTAAAGCTGGTGTTGATGGTTTGGTGGGGAGATATTAATAAGTTCATGGAGTAGCAACAAAAATCCTAGAGAATGGCTAGGCTTGTTAGGTTAATTGTTAGCCGCCATACTAAATTCTAATAAGACCACCTTACAATAGGTGGTCTTATTTTGCCTAAAATACAGTCATAATTAAAAATAACGACCAGATGTTAGAAAGAGCCACATGGATCTTTCATTGCAATCACCTCTGATACCAGTTGTCCAAATAGTGTTTGAATCTCTTCCGTTACTTCAATAGAAGGAATGTAAGGTAACAAATCTGCAGACTGCCCAGTTATGACTTCATAAAAAACTAACGAGGTCAAAAACCTACCTAAGTAAGCTGCATGATTTCCATCATTATGATGCAAGGGTAACCCAGGCGATATTTGCAAAACCCTTTTCCAGACTAAAGGAACTGGTGCAAGGCAAGTATCCTGAGATGATGCTATGGCTTTATGAATACCCAAAACATAATCCCCTTCGGCAATATTGCCTTTTTGCGCATGCTCAGGAAACAATATCGGTGTAACCCCTAATGACTTAGCCTTATCAAGCCATTTTTGTGCTGCAATGGTTGGATAACTGACAGATTGTGATTGAGAGTACTTTTGAGCTTGAAAAATAGCGTGTGTCCAACTTCCCTCTTCTAACCTTTCTTGTGCTGTATCTTTAGCGTAGGAGTCCACAAGATAGCCACCACCATAAACAACTACTTCAGCCTCTGATTGTGGTTTACCCGTTTTTATTAAGTCAGTGATTAAACCTGACAAACCTGATACATGACTATTTCCATATAAAATTATACGGTACTGATCTGTGTTCTGATTATTAGGTATTGGTAAATTTTGTTCTAAAATCGCTTGATTATCGCTGCCTCCTTGAGTCACATCATTCTTAACAACAGCAACCATTGGACTATCTTGGTTACAACCCGAATTGGCTATCAGTACGATGAAAATCAACACTGTTGTTGAAATAAACTTAAAGGCTTCCTTTATAAATGTCATACAACACCTCCGATAAATAACTACTCTCGTGGTTTACATTAGCCATGCTTGAATAGCTAACAGGCTTGATGCAGTTATCCCATTGCGTTGTCAACGTTGCAGAACTTGTCGAAGTCACTCCTGCATTCTCGGTGATAGTTGAAGTTTCAGCGCAACCATTGATCAGTCTCCAATGATTTAATGTATTTTCAACCGATGTAATATCTCCAAAAGTTCTGCCTTCCATTGGCACATCAGTATCAGATGGACTGTGAAAATGATGCAGCGCTACGGCTGTCGATGTAGGACACGCTTCAAAGTCCCCTCTAAATTGACCTGCTAATGTAATAACAGCAGTTAACTTTTCAGGAATAAGGCAAGCCAACTTATACCCCATAAAACCACCCGCAGAATAACCAAAAATATACACTTTATTTGACGTTACATTATATTGCGCAGCTAACTCATCCAATAAATCACTCACATAATCGACGTCCAAGTTACTGGTTTCCTCACCATCATTTAAGCTGCTCCATCCCCAAGTTCCTCCCGCACCGCCTTGAGGTGCAACTGATAGCCAAGACATTTTATTGCTGAGCATTTGAGCATCGAAAAGTTGCATAACTTTATTCGGATGCCCTGGTGCACCATGAAGAAGTAAAGCGATAGCTGTTGGATCCTCAATAGGCTTATAAACAACCGCCTCGCGATTTTGAAATTTAAGACAGCTAGCCCCCTCTAATAAAGCCTGCCCTACGCAAGTTTCAGTTTGCTCTTTAGTTGTAGTTGTAGTCACAGACTTAGAATCAGAACCTCCACCACAGCCAACCAGCCCTAGTAAGGTCATTGAAAGAATAAAACCGGTTGCTGAGAAAGCTCGCAACTCTTTTTGAATAGAAAGGTATTTAGGTAATATTAAGCATCGGTTAAATTTTGATTTTAGCGCTATCATTCTTATATCCTTTAAATTACTGTAATCTAATAAACAGTCTCAACTCCTTGGTTTATTTGCTTAATCGAGTGATGATTTTTTTATAATGAAATGGTAATGGATAGAAAGAACACAAGGAAAATATGATTTACTACTTTGATAACATTAAAGTTAACACTGAAGAAGTTACCTTAATAAAAGAAGGTTTATTGATTGATATTGAACCTAAATTATTTACGTTGTTAATATTTTTCTGCGAAAATAGCCATCGAGCATTATCACGTGATGAGTTAATTAATACTGTATGGGAAGGAAGAGTTGTTTCTGAAGCGGCAGTAAATAGAGCTGTAGGCCAATTAAGAAAAATCATCGAGCGAGATACAGCAAAACCCTTATACCTTAAAACTGTCAGTAAAGTGGGATATCAATTTATTGCTGAAGTTAAGAAAATCACCTCTGAAATGACTGAAGATATGGTAACAAAATCTTCAGTGACTCAATCCGTTACTACTACAAAACCATCAAATAATAGTCGTAAAACAATTGTAAAGTATCGGTTTACATTCATTATTTCTTTTCTTTTTCTGGTGAGTTTTTCCATCATTTATATCTTCTCAAAATCATCTCATATTGAGTATTTACCCCCTGTTGAAATTACTCAAAAAAATCCGATTACAACAACAAATAACAGCACCTTCAATCCATATTTTGACCCTTTAACTCACGACACGTTTGTTTTATATAAACCTGACCCTCAGTCGTTTGCTCAGATAAAAAAATTAAACTCACAAGGTCAATCACTTCCAGTCACTGACGATAGTTATTACTACACAGATGTGATTCCTCATGATGACACTAACCTACTGGCAGCAAGACTAAACAACCTTAATGAGAGAGAATGTGAAATCGTTTTAATTAATATCGCAACTCAATTAATCAAAACAATCACTCATTGCGGTCAATCAATCATTAATAACTTGGTGTTTAATAGCGATACTAATACTGTTTACTATCGCTACCGCAGTAAGGTAAGCCATCCGTATTCAATATATTCAATCTCACTTTCCAGTCTCAGGATTCAACAATTAACCATACCCGGCGCAACAAGTAACGGGTTAGGCTATACAGCATTTGAACTTTCACCTGACAAACAGCAAATAGCGATGATTGAATACAAGAGTGAAGATACTGATCAATTACAGCTTTATGATTTAAATACTCAAGAAATTATTCAACACCAAAATGTGCCGAAAGATATTCGGTCGATTATATGGTGGCGTTCAAAACAGCTATTAGCCAGTAATTCTGAAGGCTTATTGAATATTGATTTATCGCAACAACTCACCACTAAGGTCAAATCCACTATTGGCTTTGGCAGGCTTTCTAAAAAAAGTGATCACGCATTGTTATTTGAAAAAAGTGATTCACAATCAAACCTCGTAAAAATAGAATTAACTCATTTTAACCAAACTCAATTAACTAATTTAATTGGTGTAAATGGGAAGTCTGCTATGGCTCATACTTCAGAACGTATAATCTTTTTCAGTCAAACACCTCTAACCTCTAAGGTACTAATAAGATTAGAAAGTGGAGAGATTGTTGAAACTCATTTCCCTGAAAAAATCAGACACCTTACAACATTAGAGTGGTCCAAAGACGACAGTAAAATCGTGGCGTCGATCAATGATAAAATCTACCTTTTAAACATTAACTCAATGCAATGGAATAGAGTCTATTTTGATTTTAACAATGTGCATTACGTTAGCTTTATAGGAAATCAACACTTATTATTTAGTGCAGAGAAAAATGGAAACTGGAATCTTTGGTCACTTAACCTTACAACAAAAGAAACCGCAATAATGACAAATACCGAAGGCTATAGTGGACAGGTTGAAAATGGATATTTATTTTACACAAAATTCAGTTCTAAAGGGATATTTTATAAAGAGATTTCAGCTGAAAAAGAGTTTGTATTAGTTAAAGATATCCCTGTTACCGATTGGAATAATTGGCAAGTAAATAGTAATAACCTTACTTACCAACAAGGCGGAAAGTTAAAACAATATAACCTTAAAAGTAAGGAAACCTCGATACTATATGAATTTTCTGAAAAGCCTCTTCAATATTGTCGAACCGATACTCATTTTGAAGCAATTATATGTGAACTTAAGGAACGCTCAGTTAGCAATATCTGGCAAGCAGATTTCTAATCTAAAAATATATTACGTTATATGCAAAAAATGAATAACTTAAGCGTTTATTTATCTCACAAAAAAACCTGCACTAGGCAGGCTTTTAAAAGCACAAAATTAATTAGATTATGTGGAAAGCGCTATTAGCTTTGTTTTTTAACAAACTTCGATTTCAGCATCATTTGGCCATTGCCATCAACTTTACAATCGATGTCGTGGTCGCCGTCGACAAAGTGGTTGATCACTGCTTTAGTGCCCACTTTAAGCACAAGTGATGAACCTTTTACTTTAAGGTCTTTGATTAAGGTGACTTTGTCGCCTTCTGCTAATAAGTTGCCGTTAGCATCTTTTAAAATGATTGCGTCAGGATCAACCACTTCTTCATTTGGGTTCCATTCATTGGCGCATTCTGGGCAAATTAATAATGTGCCGTCTGAATAAGCATACGGAGACTCACATTTTGGGCATGGCGGAATTACATCACTCATATCTTTACTCTCTGTGTTCTTTGCAGTTGTCGAACAAGTTAATCGCGCTAATACGCAGTTCGACAGGCTTTATCGATTGGCGTTAAATAGAAAAGTCTCTACCCTGCCGAATATTGTAATGGCATTATAATGCTATTATCACAAATTGACTACCCTAGGGTGATAAACCAGCTGATCTGCTTACCCGTTAACGTGCCTGCTAGCATAGCCAATAGCATAACAATAGGCGAATTGAAGCTTAGCTTTTTACTTGTGGATTGGGACGACTTTGATTGTCACCAAAACTCACATCATGCTTTTCAAGATATTCGCGAATAAGCTGACGGGTGACTTGTGATGGGGTGAGATCTTGAGCGGCACAAAGCTGTTCAAATGCCTGCTTTTTTAGCGGGTCCATTAATACAGTAAAACGTGCAGTTTTATTTTCCACAGTGAGCTAGCCTTTCATTACGACATGATAATTTGATTATAATCCAGTGTGTGGCTAAAGACCATATTCGGTATTCTTTATTCGCAGAACGATTAACTCAGTCCATTAACTAGAGCTATTCACTCAAACTAAGAAACAACTAGGCAGGTTAAACCTAATCATGCCTTAGCCCGAGTGTGTTTATCTGTTAAGCAATACTCGCTAAACGTGGTAACAGCGCTTTAAAACTCGGTCTTGTTGATAAACTGTGATGCAAGCAATCTTGCACTAATTCACGCAACATTGCCGCTTGTGGTGTGTAGGGGTTATCGATGAGGTTTAGCATGTCATCGACCAAATAACCAAACGCCCTAACCTCAATCGCTTGCATTAATTGCAAATGCTGTGGGGGAAATTGCTTTAAATTTGATGCGGCGCCAAAGTCACCAAACAGCACGTTATCTTGGGTATTTATCATGATGTTGTGGGCATAAATATCACCATGACTTATACCATTTTGATGCAAATGAACCAAAATATCAGCCATTTGACTAGCTATAAGAGTAATGCGTGCCCAGGTAAATACGGTTTCGGGCTCAAAAGTGTCGCGACTACAAGTTTGTAATGACGGCGGTAAACCTAAATTGCCATAGCTTGGCGGAATAAGTTGCATCACTAAACCCAGTTGCTCTGGTTGATTAATTTGTGCAACCACATTAATCAAGTTTGGGTGCTCGCCAGCGGTTAAGCAACAATCGAGCTCATCTGCTGGATAACCATCGCTGGTCACCATGCCCTTAAACAACTTAATCGCTACATTAGCGTCACTACTAAAGCTGGTTTTATTTGAACGTTCAACGCGGTGAGTTGCTTGATAAATCAATCCCGATGCGCCCTGCCCGAGTAATTGGCCTAAATTAAACTGAGTTAATGGCACTGTAGGTACCCGAGTATTATCACAATGTTCAACATGACTAAATGCGTTACCCGCAAAAGCCAACCACGCTAAGTTAGGTAGCTCAAATAGCCAATCGGGTAACTTGGTGAGCTGGTTAGCAGACAAACGGATTAGGGCTAATTGATGACAGTTTGCCATGCTATTAGGCAGTGTGGTTAATAGGTTACCCGCTAGCGCAAGTTTTTCGAGACGATAACATTGACCTAAACTGTCTGGTAATTGCTCAATGTGGTTATCGGTTAATATTAACCAACGGGTTTGTTTTGGAATAGATGCTTCAGATACTGTGCGAATTTGATTGGCTTTAAAGCCTATCATTTCTAATTTTGGACACTGGCCTAATACAGCAGGAAGATGTTCAAATAGGTTATTCGATATAAACAAGATTTTAAGTTGATGCAAGTCAGCAAAGTTATCGGGTAATGATGACAATTGGTTATTGCTAAGATCGAGTACTTCTAAAGTATCAGCTAACTCAAACAACTTATCTGGAAACTCTGTCAGTTGTTCTGCGATAGTGATCCGTTGATAACCTTTTAACGAACCATTATTTAATTGCTGCAGTGTTTGCATCATGTTTCTCTTTGGCGAAAATTGTCGTCATAGTAATGGACTACACTCACTGAGACAAATGTCTTACAAACTTTAACAAAAAAAACCACAGCTAAAGCTGTGGTCAAGACGGATGCTAAAAAACAAAAATAGGGGTTGATGATTTTAGCGCCACTCCCCGCGCCTAACATAAGCATGGGAAAGGGATTCCTACAAACTACGTATAGCCACTTCACTTGAAGTGGTTAACGCAAAACAACAAACAAAAAATAACAAACAGGCTTAAATCAGTTCTGCTAGCATGTTGTCGGTGTAGGTGACTAATTCACCGCCATCACGCACTTTTGCCACATAGTCTGGGTTAGCGATAAATGGACGACCAATAGCTAACAAGTCAAATTTATTAGCTTCAATTGCAGCGCTACCCGTTTCTGCGGTATAGCTGCCAACGCCCACTAATGTACCAGTGTAAACACTACGCATGTACGCAGATGCACTGCCACCTAAATAATCAAACTGAGTTGAATCGTCAAAAATCCCTACATGTAGATATGCGAGATTACGTTTTGATAATTCTGGTAATAAATAATCAAATACTGCACGGTCACGCGGATCCGCGGCCATATTGAAATAAGCACCAGGAGATAAGCGAAGCCCTGTGCGGTCTGCGCCAATTCTGGTTGTAATAGCATCAACGACTTCTAAGGCAAAACGAGACATTTTTTCTGGAGTCTGGCCGTATTCATCATCACGACGATTACTGTCATGGTGTAAGAACTGGTCAATTAAATAACCATTTGCACCATGTATTTCAACACCGTCAAAACCGGCTTCAATCGCATTTTCAGCGGCTTGAGCATAATCTGCGACTAACTGCTTAATATCGTCTAACGTGGCAGGTTTTGGCGTTTGATAAACCAATTCACGCATTCTAGGCACAGTACCTTCAACCGCTTGTGCTGAAGCAGATAACACCTCGCCACCACCAAAAAAGTGTGGGTGTGCAACTCGACCAGTATGCCAAAGCTGGGCAAACATTTTACCGCCATTTTTGTGCACTGCATCGGTGACAACATGCCAGCCATTAATTTGAGCTGGAGTAAATAAGCCTGGGGTATTTGGATAACCTTGGCCGTCAGGGCGAATAATGGTCGCTTCGCTGATGATAAGACCCGCGTCTGCACGGCGAGCATAGTAATCTACCATTTTTTGCGTCGGCACAAGATCATCATCTGCCATACAACGCGTTAACGGTGCCATTAAAATCTTATTTGATAATGTTAAGGTGTCATTGAGTTTGTAAGGTGTAAATAAATTGGCCAGCATTTGACTAACTCCTATCTTGAATATACATTCAAGATTAATCTTAATTGAATATACATTCAAGTAAATTTTGAATGTATATTCAAATTTAGTTAGACTTGAGTGTTATGAGTTATCACGCTTTATTGTTGACCAAAAGTGAGCAGATATGAGACACGCTGAATTTAATAGAGAAACAGTTTTACGTGCTGCCATGGGCACCTTTTTAGTCAATGGATACGCTAAAACCAGCATGCAAGATCTCACTAAAGCCACGGGGTTGCATCCAGGTTCAATTTACTGTGCCTTTGATAATAAAAAAGGCTTGTTTATTGCTGCGATTGAACAATATCAACAACATCGCAGTGACCAGTTTGAGCAATTATTTGCTAATGACCACTCTGCGATAGACAACTTAGGTGATTACTTAGCGGTGATTGTACAAGAGTGTTTAAGTTGTGATGCGACTCAGTCATGCTTACTGACCAAATCATTAAGTGAGATGGGTGAGCAAGATGAACAAATTAAACAAATAACCTGCCAAATGTTGCAGCTTTGGCATCAATCATTAACATCGGTGTTTGAAACAGCCAAAGTTCAACAGTTGATATCACAAGAAAGCGATAGTCAATTTTTAGCGCAATATTTGGTGATGGGAATATACGGTTTACGGACCGTGGCTCACACTGAACCTAACACACAAGTATTACAGCCTTTGGCTGATAAATTGTTGGCCGATTTATTATGCAATAATTCGTTGTAGCGTAACACTCCGATTGTAAGCTACACACATCTCAAACAGCACAAAAAAAGACACCTTATGGTGTCTTATTTTTTTAAATTTACATCATTGAATCATAATGTTAAGTCACTACGCGCTGAGCATAAACACGTTCACCTAATGAATTCAATATCTTACACTCGCCTTCTAGAACTGCAATAATCGATTTACCTTGACGAAATGATTCTGGGATCATCACACGGCCTGTTTGGCTGATGTGTAAATCAGTCAGCACTGCATTGAACATTTCAAGGCCGACTGGTGCATCATAATACAACACGGTTACCGTCGAAATTGGTGGTTGACCTGCTTCGGCAGATTCAGATTTCATATTTGGACTCTCAGTTCAAGCTTAGTGGTTAATTGTTTAAATGATATTGATCATATTATTCATCAACACATCTCAGGATAAATAGGTGAAACGATGGTCTATTAATATCGGTTTCACCAAATGAGAGATCCTTTCCCTTATTTTATGGTTTGTTTTAAACAAAGACATACTATCAAATAGTGTTATCGATTCAAAACAATTGATACATAAAGTTAACACACGTGAGGTGTAAGTAAGAATAATGCACCAAGACTTTATGAAATGTAGACTCTAAAATTGGTAAGATTTATGCTGTTATCGAGGCTATTTATATAAAATTTAGAGCCAGCACCTAAACAGCACAACTTATTCCTGCTAGAATCGATGACAATTTTTAGCCTTAAACATTTAATAAAACGAGATTAAGATGGGCAGAGCATATCAAAATAAAAAAGAGTCCATGGCGAAAACCGCTGGCCAAAAGACACGTATTTACTCACGTTACGGTAAAGAGATTTATATTTGTGCTAAAGGTGGTGTTGACCCAGATGGCAACCTTGCACTACGAAGCTTGATTGCCCGTGCGAAGAAAGATCAAGTTCCAGCACACGTTATTGAACGTGCCATTGAAAAAGCTCGTGGTGGTGGTGGTGAAGATTATGATACCGCCCGCTATGAAGGCTTTGGTCCTGGTGGAACCATGGTAATTGTTGACTGCTTAACAGACAACGGTAATCGGACATTTACTCAGGTTCGCCAAGCATTTGTTAAGAATGATGCCAAATTAGGTAGCCCAGGTACGGTTGGCCACATGTTCGAACATCAGGCAGTATTTGTGTTTGATGGCGAAGACGATGAAGCCATTCTTGAATTGCTTATGATGGCTGACGTCGACGTTGCCGATGTAGAACTAGAAGATGGCATCATCAGCGTATATGCGCCAGTATCTGAGTTTAACAATGCCCGTACTGTATTAACTGAAGCCTTCCCAGAAATTGACTTTAAGGTAGAGAATTTAGCATTTGTGCCACAAACCATGACGGAAATCACTGGTGAAGATGTTGAAAGTTTTGAAAAGTTCTTAGCCGCTCTTGATGATTGTGATGACGTACAGAACGTTTACCACAATGCAGATATTAACGACGAAGAATAACTCAAACGAAGTCTGTTAAAGCGTTCTAAGCCTAAGTGCTAGAACGCTTGGCAACAGAACCGATAAAGCAAATAATAACGCTCTACAATCAAGCAGAGCACTTTTCCCCTTCGTCTCATCACTGTTACAAGCCTTACTGGTAAGACATAGTCTTCCATAATACTTGGTATCTGACGTAAAGCTTGTTATAACATTTAGCATTATTATTGTGTTCATCATTGCAATCTCGTTGAGCACTTTTAAAAAGATCATTTGATATAAGTTCAATTCATGGCAATCTGAATGGTAACGTCTATACATATTGTTATTGAATATGAAACATCTTTGAAATCAATCGTAGTTTCACTTCTGCCACAAAGTGTTTAAAGGATTAACCATTGCTAACATTTATGAACAATGAAACTGAAAATAACGCAGACCAACAGCAAACTCGCGTTATATCCCTGTTTTCACTCGTCGGAATGTCAATGACTTTTATGATGGGATTCATAAGCTTATTTAATAGTAATCATGAGTTAACCATTACGCTATTCTTCGCCAGTATGATTTATTGTTTCGCTTACATTAGTCTCAAAAAATACCACACACTTAAACTTAGCTCTTATATTACGATTTACTCATTGTATTTATTAATGTTCTATTTGGTGTTTACTGGCGGGGTCGAACAAACGGGGCCATTGTGGATTTTTATTGTGGCGCCAGTATCCGTTTATATACTGGGGTTAACATCTGGTCTAATTAACCTTGCGTTTTTCTTGACTGTTATTGCTATTATTATATTTTTACCTACTGATAGTATCCCGCATGTAACTTATTCAATGGAATTCAAACTACGTTTAATATTGTCATTTCTAACCACTACTTTCCTCTCCGCATTATATGAATATTTAAGAATGATATCCTTCAAAAGTGCATTGGAATTAAGCAAAAAATATCAACAATTAGCGTTATCAGACCCGTTAACGAAACTGGCTAACCGACGTAATGCGTTAACCATTTTGCAGCAAGAAAAATCAAGAACATCAAGAAACGACGATCCCTTGTCTATTTTGCTCTGCGATCTTGATCATTTTAAAATGGTCAACGATAAATATGGTCATAATTGCGGCGATATGGTGCTTACTGAGCTAGCACAAGTATTTACAAAAAGTGTAAGACAGCAAGATTGTGTTGCGCGCTGGGGAGGTGAAGAGTTCTTGTTTATTCTCCCGCAAACTTCAGCTGAACAAGCTTTTGTCATTGCAGAAAAAATTCGCATTAACGTACAACGTCATAGCGTGTATTGTCATGAACAAGACATCAGCCTGACCATGAGTATCGGAATTTCACAGTTAACCGATAATCAAACTATTGATGAGATGATTAATAATGCCGATCGGTATCTGTATCAAGCTAAAAAGAATGGTAGAAACCAAGTATATCCTCAGTAAGCAGGCTCTATCGGCCTATGAGTTAAATTATTCGATAAACATATCACTACCGCATGAATGCTGTCATTTACTCGATGATCTCGACTTATCATTAACTGTCATCAAAAAACAATATGGTCTGTCATCGAACTAGATTGTATTTATAAGGCTGCGACATTGCACTATGTTGAGGCAAAGAAAGGTTTATGAAGCAAACGGTTAAGGTATTCATGTTTATCAGTATTGGATATTTTCTTAGCATAATATCAATCTAAGTAAAACATTCACTAGCTTCTAGCACCTAGGTTTTATTTTCATCAGCCTTATATTCGTTCTTGCTGACGTTGACTTGATTATCGCTTTCGATAAAATTAAAACAAAAAACGCAGCGTAGGCTGCGTTTTTGGGACTCATTGAAAAAACGAGTATGGTTAACTTAGGTCCATTTCTTGAACTTTTTCGTAAGCAATTTCAGGCGCAGTAACATCTGGTTTATCATGCAAATCTGCTTTTAATTGGCCTTTACGTTGCTTTAGCGCTGCATCTAATTTTTTAGCTGCGCTGGTAATAGCAGGATACATGACTAAGTCAGTTCCTTTAGCCGCAATGCGAGTTCCTTCATAGTTAGTTCTAATTTCTACATCAAATTCACCATGCTCTTTGGCAATGATGACATCTAGCGAAATAAGTGTTGGAAAATGGCTAGCTATTTTAGCGAATTTTTCATCTACGTGTTGTTTGACAGTATCAGTAACATCAACATGGTGACCAGAAAGATTTATTTTCATAGATTGTCCTTAAAAGAATTTACTTGCCAAATTTGTCGCGTATTACAATTACATGCTGACATAAATCGTGTTGTTGTACAAATGTAGGCAGACATATTTAGACATCGGACATGTGCTTTGTATCACAAGTACTCAAGCCTAAAATGTGTTTTATCTCTACCTGAACACTTTAATGGCTATATCAATATTAAACGTGCATGGGATATGTCAAATTAACCTAACCCCTACATTGATTAAACATCAGATTACTGATTAAGTATAGACACAATTCAGCTCTAAAGATTGCAATTTTTGTGTTGTTTACACAAGTGATGGTAAACCATTCAATTTACCGCTAAAAGCAGTTAATTTATAAGCAACTATACATTTATTATCTTTTCAGACTTTGGTAAATGAAGTCGAATTAATCATTAACAGGAACATTCATGGCGACTAAGCAGCTCCAAATTGACATAATTTCAGACGTAATGTGCCCTTGGTGTATTGTCGGTTACCGCCGACTTGAGCAAGCATTAAGTCAATTCAATGATTTAGACGTTAACATTCAGTGGCATCCTTTTGAACTTAATCCAAAAATGGGGCCTGAAGGGCAACACCTAGGTGAACATATTGCCGAAAAATACGGTTCTACACCTGAGCAAAGTGCGCAAAATCGTCAACGATTAACTCAAATGGGTGCCGATTTAGGCTTTGAGTTTAACTTTTCTGACTCATCACGTATTTACAACACTCTTCAGGCCCATCAGCTACTGTATTGGGCGGCAGAGTCTGGTAAGCAAACTGAATTGAAACTGGCATTATTCAGCAGCTACTTTACTGAGCAGAAAAACCCAGATGATATTGAAGTCTTAATTGAAGCTGCAGCGCAAGTCGGTTTAGATACTAATGAAGCACGCGCAGTGCTCACTGACAAACGCTTTGAAGCTGCCGTAAAAGAGGAAGAGCAACTTTGGATCGGCCGTGGGATCCAAGCCGTGCCCGCCATAGTGTTTAATCAACAGTATTTAATCTCTGGCGCCCAAGAACCTGCCACTATTGCTGAATTAATTACCAAATTGACTACCGAAGAAGCTTAATCAGAATAAATAACACAACTAGCGTTCAGTGTTTGAGGTTACTCGATAAGTGATAAAGGTGATTGATTTTTTTAAAACCTTTAATCAACTGATTTATATTGGTTTATTAAAATATAGACAAAGCTTATATAAAGAAAAACCAGCGCAAGCTGGTTTTTCTTTTTAAACAGAGAAACATCATATCTTGACCTAGACGTCAACGCTTAGTGTTAATCACTCAGGCAGCAAGGTTAGCTGTAGTGATTTGAGGACATGTTTATGTACATTTATTCGACCGAGTTCATAGACAATAGGCGGTGCTTGGTGTTGAATATATAGATATTAATTACCATTAAAAGAATACAATATAACGATGAATATTGTACGTTTTAAAAACGTTAAGTCGTTATAAACACCACTTTTATGTGGTTTTAGGAGTACAAAATGGGCTTTAAAGTAACAACCAATTGGCAATCTTCACCTAGTGAAGAAGGTGAATTTAATCGCGACCATGAGGTTAAGTTTGGCAGCGGACAAACCATCCAAACCTCATCTGCTCCTGAATACAAAGGCAATGCAGATAAAGTGAATCCTGAAGAATGTTTACTGGCGGCGCTATCGTCATGTCATATGCTGACCTTTTTAGCCATTGCTCATTTAAAACGGCTTACTGTGGCGAGTTATATTGATAATGCCACTGCAGATTTAGGCCAAAATGCCGCAGGGAAAATTGCTGTAGTAAAAATGACGCTTGAACCTAAGGTGATCTTTGCTGAAGGGGTTGAAGTAGATGACGATACATTGGCAAAAATTCATGAAAAGGCGCATGCAAACTGTTTTATTGCTAACTCATTAGCCTGTGAAGTTGACATTAAACATTAGGGCCTGTTGATCTTTCAAGATTGTTTTTGCAGTGAATTGTTGGTCATTTGTACAAGGCAGAGACTTTGTGGTGTAGTTATTCTACATAAAAAGTCGATAACGCAGTAAAAATGACCAACAAACGCTGCCCGAAGGGTTCGGCTAAAAACGTTTTACTCTTTGTTGAGCGAATTTAGCTTAGATTGCTAGGCAGCAATCCGCTCGCCTCGATTAAAACGTTTTTATCTCGAACAAAATTTAACCTGCAAAGATCAACAGACCCTAATATCGCCCAATAATCGACTATCTTACAGCCATAAAATAACCCTCCAAAAACAGTGTTTAAGGAGGGTTGTTTTTTTAGCTGCGTTTTTCTTTTACAACTTATTTCGCTTTAATGTCTGCCGCAGGCCCCTTGGGAGGTATTAGCTGACCTTGTAATGGTTTAATAGGCTGTTGCACTAATTCATCTTTTAAATAATTAATTGCAGCTTCGAGCTGAGCGTCTTTACCGCTAAAAGTAGCATAAGGTAAGTTATCGACTTCAATGTCGGGCTCAACCCCGTGACCTTCAACCACCCAACGACCGTCTATGGCATATTGTGGGTATTCTGCCACTCGAGCCATGCCTTTATCTGTAACGGAATTACGGCCCGATAACCACACTCCAGCGCCAGCGGTTTGCTTACCGATAATAGGCGCAATGTTTAACGCTCTGATCCCCGCGGAGAATGTTTCACCGTCTGAATAAGTCATTTGATCGGCTAACACCACTAAATGGCCTCTGAAAGTTTGCTGCATATTTGCATTCGTGCTGCCATGAGTTGGCTGCCAAAATGCCCAAGCTCGGCGCAATAGCTTTTCAATAATCCAGCTGTCGATGTTACCGCCACGATTGCGGCGAACATCAATGATTAACCCGTCTTTATCATAGTTAGTATAAAACTCGCGAGCAAAGCTTTCTATATCACCGCTACCCATAGCGTATAAATGCAAATAGCCAATATTTCCTTTGGAGGCTTTAGCCACTTTATCGCCATTATGTTCAACCCAGTCCAAATAACGTAGCTTGGCATCGGTACCAATATCATGTGGTGTCACTATAGTATTAATGTGTGTTTTGCCACGCTGTAAACCTAATAGCACTTGTTTATTGCCTTGGTTACGTAGCAATTGTGTCACTTCAGCAATATTGGTGACATTTTTGCCATTAATGGTCTTAATCACATCGCCATCTTTAGCATTAACTTCAATACGAGCAAGTGGTGATACAGACAATGGTAACTCAGCATCAGTTTGATAAATATGACTGACGATTACACCTTTATCGGTTTGTGTCAGTCTAGCGCCTAAAGCAGCAGCTTTGGCGGCATCAGTGTCACGAGTAATATCACCACCACGCACTTGTGAATGCAGTGAGTTCAGTTCGCCCATCATTTGCATGAAAATATCATTGAGCTCATTACGATCGGTCAGTCTATCGACCAAAGGTTGATACTTAGCTTTAGCGGCTTGCCAATCTACCCCACGCATTTTCGGATCAAAAAACGAATCGCGATGCATCAACCAAGCATCTTCAAAAATTTGCTGCCATTCTTGCGGTGGCGAAATACTTAATTGCCATTGATTAGTACTGACTTTGGCTTGAGATATATCGCTAGGCAGTTTGTCTCCGGCAGCGACAATCATGATATTTTTAGGATCTGATTTTTTGCGCAGCATTAATTTACTGCCGTCTTTTGATAATGAGTATTGACCCACATCTTCACTAAAGGATTCAACTTTCGGGCTTATAGGTTCAAACTTAACGAGTTTTAATTCACTACTTTGTTGATTACTATCAAGTAAGTACAGTTTGTCTTTAGCGACCGTTAAACTGTTGTAATTTCCAGCATCCACTGGTACTTGCCATAAACGTTGATTTAACCCATCCCAATCAACTTTAATTTTATTCACCGAATCAGAATCTTTTTCATCTGCTTTTTTAACGTCTTTATTGATCGTTAATTCAGTTGGTTTCGCAAATGGAAATGACGCTTTAGTATTTAAAGCTAATGCAAAAATTTGGGTGCGTTTGTCAAAAATAGGTCCCATATTACGATCGCCCCAAGGCGAACCTGGATTAGCTTTAAATTCGCGATTAGACAGAAAATATAACCATTTACCGTCAGGACTAAAACTCGGCGAAAAAGATTCATACTTATCTGTGGTGACGGTTTGTGCTTTTGAATCGTTAATTGAATACAACACAATTTGAGGACGTTGCTTTCCAATTTCTGCTTTGGTTAGGGCAATAAATTGACTATCACCAGACCAGTTAATATCTTGATAAGGACCAAGACCTTCGCCATTTTTGATGATTTTCTGGTTATCGTTACGGGTTAAATCCAATAACCACACATTGCCCATATAATCATCGTGAACCAAATAACGACCATTAGGTGATAACGATAAACTGGTGCGTAAGGTATTGCCATCTTTGGTGAGCTGTTTTGCCCCTGCTGAACCGTCGGCTGGATATTGCCAAATTTCTTGCTCGCCAGATGCGTCACTAATGCCATACACCCATTCCCCATCGTCACTTAATAGTGCATCGCGAACTCGGCTATCGGCGGGTGAGTTTATTTGTACTAAACGGCGGCCATCATTACTGGCAATAGCAACATGACTGCGAGCGGTAATCACTACATTATCGCCTTGAGGGGCGAATACCGTTGAAGTGGCATAATCCATAGGATCATTTACCCATTGCTCGCGGCGATGAGCAAAGTCACTGGTGAGTTCAATGTCGAGAGTGGACTCAAGCAGATTATCCAAATTAAGCAGTTTAATGTCGGCACCTTGCTGGAACACAATTCGGCCATGATTAAGTTGGGCGTCGCGCACTTGCCAGTCGGTATATTGGGTGTGCTGCTTAATATCTTTACCGTCTACGGTCATTGACCAAATATTGTCATTCCCAGACTGATCACTCACAAAGTAGACTCGATTATTCCATAACATCGGCTGTTTAACTGAGCCTTCATGTGTTGCCGTTAATTGCTGAGCTTCTTTTTTACTGCCTAACTTATAACGCCAAATCTCACCTTTTGCACCACCACGATACACTTTGACATTGTCGCCACTGACTTGCAGACCAAATTGAGTAAAGTAAACATATTCACCTTTATCATCAATTGTACCTTCTACGGCGTCAGCTAAAGGTAAATTGGTGATATTTAAGGTTTGTGGATTAACCGTTTTAAGTACCCAAAAGTTAGCAGGACCAAATGCATTATCAGTGGAATATAATACTTCGCCAGATGCGGTCCAGCCTTGTAAACGTACACGGCTGTTTTCAAAACTAACCCGTTTAGCCACGCCACCTTGAATAGGCATCACATAGACTTCGGTTGCGCCTTCATAATTAGCTGTATAAGCCACCCACTTACCATCTTTTGAAATGGTTGCATCCATTTCTTCAGCCGCCAAACTGGTTAAGCGACTGGCTTTAGTTTGGTTGTTGTTTTGACTGAGTTCAGTAGTCCACAGATCCCCCTCTGCAGTAAACACTAAAGTTTGATCATGCAAAGCGGGGGCGCGGTAATAACCTTGATTTGAAGCGTTAGCAAATATCATTGATGAGCAAGCTAAAGTGCCTAAAGCCAGCATACAATGCGTAACGGAGCGACGGAGTTTCATGGTGAGGAGCATCCTTATTAGCGTCGAGAATATGAATAAACGTGTTATCGAATCGGCTGTTCTATTTATTCTTTAACGTTATCAGAGTTGCAGTGGATTTAGCAGTACAAAAATGTAACTAAAAACGGCTAAACCATATTGGCTTAGCCGTTATTGTTTTTAGCCTATTTTAATTTCGATTATTTCGAGGTTAATTGTATTTTAATCTTATGATATTGCTCATAAAGTGGATGTGATGGATTTGATAATTCAGGGAAACGTTGATCCATAGTAATCATATAACGCTCGGCTTGGATAAGTTTGTTGGCTGCCATTAGGGCTTGTAAGCGAGCTAAGGCCACATCAGGTGTATCTAGTTGAATAATACCTTTTGATGCGTTTTCATTTTGCTGTTTCAATAACTGTATCTCTTTGTCATTGCGTTGTGACTGAAATTCAATGGTCTTTTTTTGCATTGCAACATCATTGGTTTTAGCTGCCTCCGCTTGTTTTGCACTGTCAGTAACAACTTGTGCCGGCGATGCACTCATTAGTGTAGGCCGCTCACTTGATTTGATAGTTAATATTTCAGTGATTGGATCACTATTTTCTGAATCATTAATGGATGACTCACTATTAGTTGCAGCATGTTTGGCTTTCATCGACAAACCTTCAACAGCAATGGCTTTTTCGGCAGCGGCTACAACTGAAAGCGATTCTACTTGTTGGGGTACAGCTTGCTTCGATAAGGCTGGTTGAGTGGGTAGACCTTGTTCAAGGTCTACACCTATTTGTTGTTGTAAACTTGGGCTGAGCATAAACAATCCGGCCACCAGCAATACCGACGCCGCACTTGAAAATAACCAAGCATTACGTTGCCATAGTGACTTTTTAATCTTTTCCCCCTTTGCTGACACATTAGCACTCGATCGTGCTTTAGCTAAAATAGCTTCATCGAGTTCATCAGATGGTTGCTCCAGAGTTTGCTGGTGATAGGCCTTATTAATTTCGGTTTGTAATACGGTGAACTCAGGCTCATGATCAGTTTGCTTACTCATAATGACGTCTCCTGCCATTGGTTAGCGATACATTGTTTAATACTTTGATAGGCATAGCGAATGCGACTTTTAGTTGCTTCTAAAGTGACGTTGGCGATTTCACTTATCATGGCGGCCGTCATGCCCATTTCGATATTAAGCAAAAAGGCTTCTTTTTGCACTGGCGGCAGTTTAGCAATACAAGATTTCATCATATCTGCTTGTTGCTGTTGCTGAACTTGTGGCTCAGGTGAGGCTTGATCATCAGCTTCTAAACTATCCATAGTTAGATCTTCATCAAGTGCCGTGACCTTATCAAGCGACTTAACCGCGCGCACATGATCAATCAATAAGTTATGAGCTATTTTATACAACCAAGTGGTAAACTTTGCGGTGACTTGATATTGCACTGCTGCGTTAATCACTTTTCCCCAAGTGTCTTGATATAAGTCTTCTGCTAACTGCTGGTCATGTAATTGACGGACAAAATAACGATACAAAGGGCCTTTGTGTTTAAGGTACAAAGCTTCAAACGCACGTACGTCACCAGCTTGGTAGTCGAGCATCAGTTGCTCGTCACTTCCCACTTGGGGAATTGACGACTCATCCTTAGGGTGTATTGATGTTTGCACCATTTAATCCTTTTTGTGACGCATTTATTGGCTTACCGAACGAGTGTCTGGCTCAGTAATCATAACCTGTCTATCGAGTACACTTGCGGTTTTTACCATTTGTACAAACTCATGGCGATAACCAAAACGGTCTTGGCCCATTGCAGATTCGGCCAGAGTAATTAAGTTAGCATAATCAGTATCGTGGACATAATCATTCTGATTTAACAACTGGCCAAATCCTGCGACTGCCGCAGCAAATCTAAAGTCATCGCTGGTTTGGTGTAGATGCGTCAGCTGCTTATCGCGGCTAATAGGATAAGCGATTAATTGACTGGTATGTTCGCCAATCGCTTTATATCGTAATTTTAAGAAGGCCAATTCATCGGTGCTTACCATTGTGTCTTCAACAGCGGGCTTTTCGATGCCGTAACGCAATGGGTCGACTAATCGATTGTGACTGTCGTTATAGCGTAACTCGTACAAGGCGGTAACGGTATGACCAGCACCAATCTCGCCAGCATCGACGGCGTCGTTATTAAAGTCACTGCGATTTAACAAACGGTTTTCGTAACCAATCAGTCGGTACTCAGACACCACTGCTGGGTTAAACTCAATTTGCACTTTGACATCGTGAGCAATGGTTAACAAGGTGGCACTGAGTTGATCCACTAGTACTTTTCGTGCTTCATTTAAGGTGTCGATAAAGGCATATTGACCGTTAGCTTTATTCGATAATTGCTCCAATAAATGATCGTTATAACTTGCCGTACCTGAACCCAGACCAAAACCAAGTGTGGATAAACCAATACCGTTTTTGCTTTGACTGGCTACATAATCAACCAATTGCTGATGATCTGTCATCCCCAAATTAAAGTCACCGTCTGTGGCTAATATGACTCGGTTACTGCCGTTTGCAATGAAGTGCTTTTGCGCTAATTGATACGCCAACTGAATACCTTGGCTGCCGTTAGTGCCACCTTGCGCATTTAACTGATTTAGGGCTGTTTTAATGGCGGTAAAGTTATTACCTGCAACCCCGTCAAGCACCACACCACTGGCACCTGCGTACACCACAATCGACACTTTATCATGCGCCGATAATTGCTGACTCAGCATCAGCATGGCTTGTTTCAATAGTGGCAACTTATCAATAGACGACATAGAGCCTGACACATCAAGTAATAACACCAAATTAGATGCGCCAAGTTGGTCTGCAGCAACATCAAAGCCTTTAATGCCAATGCGCAGTAACTGAGTGTCAGCATTGTACGGTGATGGTGCCAGTTCGGTATTAACGCTAAATGGTTGCTCAGTGCTTGTCGGTGCAGGGTAACTATAGCTAAAGTAGTTGACGAGCTCTTCTACCCTAACAGTATTCTTAGCTGGTAGTTGGCCTTGATTAATTAATCTACGGGTGGTGCTGTAACTGCCAGTATCAACGTCAATTGAAAACGTCGATACTGGCGTTTCAGCGGCAAGCATATTGCCGTTTTGCACTACTGATTCAAACTTATCATTAGCAATGGGTACTGATGATAAATTGCGATCGCTTACGCGGATATGCTTATCGCGAACACTATTGCTGCCGATAAACTTACCACTAACCGTGCGCTGCTCAATTGATGCTGCATTGGCTTTAGCGCTGCTAGATTGTTGTTTAACTCGAATGTATAAATCAGCTTGTGGCTCCGATGCCCTCACTAATCCCACTACCTCATGTAACTCGAGGTTGTCTTGTGAAGTTGAATGAGTTTCACTAGCAGATTGAGTTTTAGAGGTGGATTGAGGCAGACTGCGTTTCGCCGTGTCTGTTGATTCTTGCGCACAACCACTGACTATGATCGCGCTAATAACAATGGCTAATGTACTGCGAGTGAGTTGCTTATGGACATGGTTCATGGTTATACCCCTATCTATCGACCTGTTATTCATATTGGTTACGTACGCAAAGTGACCTTGTATACGGCTAATAACGAGCGCGATGAGTAAAAGGGTTATTTAAATAAAATGTATTTAAAGAGTTTTCGTATTTAGAAATTGAGTGTTAGCCTCATAAAACACTGAAATTGCAGCCAACAGAGCACGGCTTATGCTATTATCTAGCCCCTTTTTTATCGCCTTAATATTGACGTTGACCGCCGCCGTTTCCTACTGAGCGAATTAACTAAATATACTAATAGAATAAGTACGTTAAGGAGTTAACATGCAAGCCCTAGTTGCTGTTGTAATGGGTTCGAAAAGTGATTGGCCTACAATGGAAGCCGCCGCTGAAATTATGGATAAGTTACAAGTGCCTTATCATGTTGAAGTTGTTTCTGCTCATAGAACACCAGACAAGCTTATGGAATTTGCAAGTTCTGCTGCAGATAAAGGCTATAAAGTCATTATTGGTGGCGCAGGCGGAGCAGCCCATTTACCCGGCATGATCGCCTCGAAAACGCGTTTACCAGTATTGGGTGTCCCAGTGCAAAGCAAGGCGCTATCTGGCATGGACAGTCTATTGTCTATTGTACAAATGCCTAAAGGGATTGCTGTTGGCACCTTGGCGATTGGTACAGCTGGTGCATTTAACGCAGGTTTATTAGCCAGCCAAATTTTGGCAATTAGCGACACTGCTTTAGCTGAGCGTTTAGACGCATTTCGTGATGAGCAAACTCGCTCGATCCTTGATAATCCCGATCCGAGAGAAGACTAATGACGTTGCCAAAAAAATTATGGGTATTGGGTGATGGTCAATTAGGCGCCATGCTCAGTCACGCTGGTCAGCCACTGGGTATTAATGTGCGTCCGGTTGATATTATGACACCATCAAATGTTAAATTACCATTAGAAGCTGATGACATTATTACCGCTGAACGCGAGCAATGGCCTGAGTCTCAACTTAGTTTACAACTCAGCCAACACCCACATTTTATTAATGGCCCAGTATTTGGCCGTTTAGCGGATCGTTTTACCCAAAAAAGTCTCTTAGATGAATTAGATGTTGCGACCTCGCCTTGGCAATTAGTTGATGACAATACCAGTACCGAAGCCCTGCATAAAGCTTATGGTGAACGGGTATTATTAAAACGCCGCACCGGCGGTTATGACGGTAAAGGACAACATTGGCTAAAACAGACAGAAGCGACAACCATTCCTGCCGATTGGCGCAATGAAGCCATCGCAGAACAAGCGATTAACTTTGATGAAGAAGTGTCATTAGTTGGGGTTCGCACTCAAGATGGCCGTTGTTTATTTTACCCACTGACGCTTAACCTACATCAAGACGGCATTCTAATGGCTTCTATTGCACCATTAACCCGTTTAGCCCCTTTGCAAGCTGAAGCTGAAGCCATGCTCAGCAAAGTGATGAATGGCCTTGAATATGTGGGTGTGATGGCAATGGAGTGTTTCCGTGTGGGTGAACACTTAATGGTGAATGAGTTAGCCCCGCGGGTACATAATTCTGGCCATTGGACTCAAGCAGGTTGTCACATTAACCAGTTTGAACTGCACTTACGTGCTTTGTGCAATTTACCTTTGCATCAGCCGCAAGTAAATTTTCAATGTGTGATGATAAACTTAATTGGCGTTGATAAAGACGATAGATGGTTAAGCCTGCCTAATGCAGAACTATTTTGGTACAACAAAGAAGTTCGCGTGGGTCGAAAAGTGGGTCATTTAAATCTTTCTGTGCATAATACTGCTCAGCTCACTGACAGTATCAACCAACTTAAAAATTGGATGCCACAGCAATATCAAGCACCATTAAATTGGATTTTGGCAGAGTTTATCAAATAAATCGACTAAGTAAATTCGACCAATATGGTTACCGGATAAGTATAATAAAAAAGGAGCCTAGGCTCTTTTTTTATTATACTCGATTAGCATCATATTGGTTACTGATGTATTTTAACCTTTAAAAATGTAGGTGATTAATAATGACTATTCGACAATTATAATCAACATCCTCCTACTAATGATAAATATAATGAATCTCTAATAATTAAAATTGCTGATTAATTGCAACCACTCTCAATATATATCCCAAGTATAAAACCAATGTTAATCCTTAATTCTTTATCAAAAATTATCTAATGATTTCAATGTTAACTCTCTATTTAATATCCATAATAATTTGAAGAGAACATTCTTCTTAGAACGCAATCACATATTAAAAACAATGTCCAATATCTATTAATTATAATAAAAAAATATAATCCACAACAAAAGGTACGACCTGTTAATACATTTTAGTAACATTTGATTTTTCGTGTATAGTTAGAAAAATAGTAATCAGATTATGTAATTTATAATATCTATAAAGCTAGTACTTTAAAAACTCATTAATTAGAGAATCCTTTATAGCGAATTATGATTTAATAACCTCAATCAAGTAGTACTTGCTTTTAATGAATTCAATACGAACAATATTACATTTATAACAAATGTTAATTCCGTTTCAAGGATAGAAATGGCCCTATTCCTAGGAGCTTATATAAATGAAAAATAATCAGCCAATAACACAAAAAGAATATGATTATCCATTAGACTGGATTTTGCTATCGATTACTGACACTCAAAGTCATATTAAATATGCCAATAGCTCTTTTTGTACCGTCGCGGGATTTGAACAACAAGATTTAGTTGGTCAACCACATAACATGGTACGTCATCCAGACATGCCTGCCGCTGCATTTAAAGATCTTTGGCAACATATTCAACAAGGAGATCCTTGGAAAGGTTTAGTTAAAAATCGTTGTGCTAATGGCGATTATTATTGGGTTGATGCTTTTATTACCCCTATTTCATATAAGGGTGAAATCGTTGAATATCAATCAATTCGCACCAAACCAACTCGTGCACAAATAAAACGAGCCGAAACAATTTACGCACACTTAAAACAAGACAAGACTCATTTTGTTACCCCTAGTAAAATATCCTTACCGATTAAAGTCTATGGCACTTTTACTATAGCAATGTTACCTATGGCTTATCTTGCTGGGCAAGGTGATCTAATGAACCTGGGGCTATTTGGTCTTTCCTATGGCAGTGGCTTGATTGCATTAAATATAGCATTCAAACGTTTTAATCTACTTGTAAAAAAAGCCAGCACAATTTACAACAACCCAATTTCTTCTGCGGTTTATACTGGGAAAACAGATGATATTGCAAAAATTGATTTAGCACTGCAAATGCAAGCATCTGAACTAAGGGCTGTGTTAGGTCGAACACTTGACTCTAGTGAGCAGGTTTCAGCTAGTGCTAAAGAATCTGCCGTTAAAGGAAGTGAAATTCAACAAAACAGTCAGTCACAAATGGCTGAAATTGAACAAGTTGCAACCGCTATGCAACAGATGACTGCTACTTTAACTGATATGGCTTCAAATTGTGCAGAGGCAGCTCAATCATCAAATAGTGCGTTATCTCAAACTACATTAGGCGATGATGTGGTTAAGAAAATGGTTCTATCCATCCAAAAAATGTCTAATCAACTGGGTACTATCTCTAGTGTTATTACTGAATTAGAACAGCACAGTAAAAATATTGGTTCTGTATTGGATGTCATTGAAGCCATTTCTGAACAAACTAATCTACTCGCCCTCAATGCTGCTATTGAGGCTGCAAGAGCTGGAGAGCAAGGTCGAGGGTTTGCTGTAGTAGCAGATGAAGTTCGCTCATTAGCTCAACGCACTCATACGTCGACTAAAGAAATCCACGATATGATAAGCCGTTTACAACAAGGTACAGGCTCTGCGGTATCAAGTATGGAACAAGGGCTCAACGATGCCAATGTTTGCGTTGAACAAGCTGAGCAAGCGGGTGTCGCACTTAATGAAATACGCCTTGCCGTAGAGCAAATCACCGACATGACTCACCATATTGCCAGTGCCGTTGAGCAACAATCTCAGGTGTCTAATGAAGTCAATAGAAGCGTTGTTGTGGTGTCGCAATTAGTTAATAGTAGTCATGAATTAGGTGAAGATATGGTCCACCTCGGTGGTAATGTCGTAGATAAAGTCGATTCGCAAATGGTATTAGTTGATCAATTTTTAAAAAGAAATTTAAAAAATACTCACGAAAACCAAAAAAGTTAACTCAAATTAGCTTAAAGAATAAAATGGTTTTTACTTTTAATCGTTAGCAATAGTTGGCGTAGTTGTTAGTAATTGCTGTTAGTTATGAATAGTTGCTTTGCTGCAAATCAATTTTATCGTTTTTTGTTCATAACAATATATAGCTTGAATTGAGTTAAAATAATACACCACTAATTTGGTGTATTATTTAATAAAAAATGGCCCATCAATTAAGATTGGCCATTAATTACTCTCTCATTCTAAATGCTACAAAATGTTGATACGGCATTAATACTAACCAAAAAACACTCGCCATAACCATGAAGAATCTAAATCTTCTTTACATTGGTGATACTGAGCAGCATAGCGTTTTGAACGTTTATCGACTTTATTCGCTACTGGCGTTAACCATTTTTTTGCCTTATAGCTACCACGTTTATACCCGCCCCAACCTTCATGATAGTTTAAGTACTGGTTTTTAGCATCCCACTTCGACACGCCGTTAATTTTATGGGTTTTATAAATAAACCATCCCATAAAATCCATGGCGTCGTCAAAATCACTTCGGCTAGACCAACTGTTACCTGTCTCGCGAACGTAATCGTCCCAAGTCATGGTTTTAGCTTGTGCATAACCATAAGCGTCACTGGCTCGTCCTGTGGGGATAAAGCCTAAAAAGTATTCCATTGGAGGGGCTGCATTGTGTTTGAATGAGCTTTCTTGATACATCATTGCTAAGGGAACATGTACCGGCACTCCCCACTTTTCTCTGGTGTCGACGGCTGCGTCATACCATGAGCGATGTTCTTTAAAAATAGCACACAGATTATCTGGCTCTTTTGGCGGCGAGGTAGCACAGCCTGTTAGTGACAATAATACGATTGCGCTAACAACACCTAAAAAACACTTCATAACACCTCTACCAGTACCTAAGATATTGATTCAAGACTTAGTTTTACATCAATTAAAAATCAATGCAATTATGCTTACATCTTTTGGTTGCATTGTTTTACAAGGGAACAGCCATTTTTTCAACAATGCGCCTCAAACTGAAAAAACTGAGTGACTCTGATTGATCACATAATTAATGGAATGGGTATTACTGTTTCATTTCACATTGATGGGATTCTGTCTGCCAAATCACGGGTTGCCAGTAGCCTTGATTTTGGCCAATATAGATTTTGTCGGTATTGAATTGTGCTGCAATATGATAACGCTGATCGACGGCGACATCGACCATAAACACTTTCACTTTTCGCGCCGATAACGACACTTTCAATGCGGGTGAGTTAATCAATTCAGCGACTGTAAATTCATGCTGACCTGGCGATAACAAATAATTCGGCCTTGAAATGACGGGGACACCATCTAAATGAGTCACAACCACTCGGTATAAATTGGCACTGTTATCGAGAGGTAAATAACTCGATACAGTACCACATTCTACCATTTCATCAGGCGATGAAGCACAGCCATGTAAGGCTAGTGCTGCAACTACGACAACCGATGCTCGCCAAGATGAATGAAGATACATTATTATTTAGCCTCAAAAGTGCCCGCAGGAACCACATCACTAAAATAATCTTCTAAGAAACTCGTGAAATTAGCTTGTGGCTGAGCCTCTAGTTTTTGCTGTTCAAGCAACGACTGTTTTGCTTCATTTTTATAGCTCTGAACCACCTCGTCGGTTAATGGGTACTGGCTTAAATATTGGTGATAATCATCAGCCAACGTTTTAACCCAAACACTGTGATCGGTGCCCTTAACTACCACTTCTTGTATTACTCGACCTGATAAGGTTTTGTCTGGGTCATCGATGGCTTCAGACCAAGTACTTAATGCGGTTTGGTAAGCATGGCTATCTTCACCGTCGAGTAAAATAGCTAAGATTGCTAACTCATCAAAAAGCTCATGCATCCATTGTTTTAAACTAATGGCCTCACCATTACGTTGCAGAGTGAGTCCAGGTTTACGCCCTTCTAATACCACTGCTTTTAAATTGGCAGCAATTTCAGCTTCACCAACGGCATCAGTATCTTTAGATGGAGATAATAAACAATGCAATAAAAACAAATCTAAAAAACGCACTTGCGTTGCGTCTATCCCAACTGGGCTAAATGGATTTACGTCTAAGGCGCGTACTTCAATATATTCAACACCTGCACGGGATAGAGCTTGCGAAGGTTTTTCACCTTTTTGGGTGACACGTTTAGCGCGGATTGGTGCATAAAACTCATTTTCAATTTGCAAAATATTACTATTGAGTTGACGGAACTCACCATCAACATTGACACCTATTTGAGCAAACTTTTTCGATGGCATTTTAATCGCAGCACCAACGCCTTCAAGATAGTCAGGTAATGAGTTATAGCTGATATTCAACGTATCTTGTTCTTTATTGGTATAACCTAAATCACTCATCCGTAATGATGTAGCAAAAGGTAGATATAACGTGCCTTTACCGGTTTTTTTAAACTCAAAATCAACTTCTTGATCTTTTATAAATGAGCTACATAATGCCGGAGTTGAACCAAATAAATACGGTAACACCCAGACTAAACGACGGTAATTGCGGATCAGGCCAAAATAAGATTCAGAAACGAAATCTTCAAAGTTAATGCTTTTGCTACAACAAGCGCTGCCATTGCCGTTAGCAATTTTATCGTCATATAGACGTTGCCATAACTCTTGTGAAACAGAAAAGTTAAAATGGACCCCAGAAATAATCTGCATTAACGCACCATAACGATGGGTTAATCCTTTGCGGTATAAGGTTTTCATTTTACCGTTATTGGAGGTTCCATAACGTGCTACGGGAATGTCGCTAACTGCACCCACATAACATGGCATGCTAACAGGCCAGAGTTCTTGGCCATTAAGGTTTCGAACACTATAAGCATGCGTTTGAGTTAATCCCTCTAATAGCTCGTCAATGCTGTGACATACTGGAGTAATAAATTCTAATAAGGATTCGCTATAATCAGTGGTTATACGCGAATGAGTCAGAGCAGAACCGAGTGCTTTAGGGTGTTCATCTTGTGCTAAGTGACCATTTCCATCGATACGCAATGCTTCACGTTCAATACCACGTGACATGCCCAATAATGCAGCTCGGCCTTGAGTGTCACTTAAGTTTTCGACTTTTTCATTGAAAGACTTCAATTTACTACTCTCTTTTATGGATTCGCATTGCGAGTAAATAGCTAGACCGGATAATAAACGAGATTATTACTGGAAAGCGAAAAATGTAACTCAGTATAAATCAGTTTGTTTGTGGGTCTTAAATAAAAACGGTAACAGTCGTTGTTACCGATGATGGAGCCTTTAACATTATATGATATTTGTTGATAAACTGACACTGTATGAAATTTACGATTAAAACACATAATTTAGCTCAACCTATTTATAAAATAGATTGAGCTAAGACTATATGCGGTTAACATTAGCGTATTTCAAGGCTGGTGTTAACCCTATAAGTATCAAGTGTTCAACTAGTCAGCAAGTGTCATTATTTTAACTTGATATCCAAGTTCATGAAGTTGCGGTGCAACGGTTGCTTTATCACCGACCACCAAAATGACCATATCATTGATATTTAATAACTTACCGGCAAGTTTATTTAATTCATCTATCGAAATAGTGTTAATTATTTCGTCTTGCTTGGCAGTAAAGTTTTTATCTAAGTGATAGCGTTGAATCATCCTTAAAAAGCCGGCCTTTTGATACGGTGTTTCGTATTCTAACGCTTGGCTTTGCGCAATCGAACTGCGCATAAAGGCGCTTTCTTCGGCGTTCATGCCTGACGCTTGGTAAGCGTTAATCTCTTTAACAAACTCAGCCAATGCTAAACCTGTTACATCACTTTTGACGCTAGCAGACGCAATAAATAGCCCTGAATCTTCGGCGCCACTAAATTGCGTGCGAGCGCCATAAGTGTAACCTTTATCCTCACGTAGATTGAGATTAATACGGCTGTTAAATGCGCCCCCTAACGGATAGTTCATCAGATAGGCCTTAAAATAATCACCAGTAGTATCATAAGGTAATGATACTTGACCAATGTCAATGACAGATTGAGCAGCCCCAGGCTTATCAATCAAATAAATGGTGTTTTTAAGGTGTGAAGGCAATGCAGGTAAGGCTGCAACCTGAGTAGCCTCACCTTCCCATTCATTAAACATCGATAATTTCGGCATAATCTGTTGTTGATTTAAATCCGATACAACAACCATTTTCGCATTACCAGCACGATATTGCTGCTGGTAAAATTGTTTCACATCATCAAGTGTTAGCGCTGAAATTGATGTCATGGTGCCATCACTGCTGATCCCCTTTGGGCTATCTGCACCGTAGAGTAATTGAGCGAAACCACTACGAGCTAGATAATTAGGATCAGACATTTGATGTTGTAATCCTTGTAGTTGCTGCTGCTTCAATCGTTCAAAGTCAGCCTCTAAAAAGCCAGGACTAAATAAGCGCTCCTTAACAATAGCAAGCGTCGCATCTAAGTTTTCAGTTAAACTTGATACCTTGATGTAACTTTGTGAATCACTGGCACCAAAGCTAATTGATGACCCAAGCATATCAAGCGCACCAGCCAATTCTTCACTGCTGCGTAACGTGCTTGACTCATTAAGCATCGAGGCGGTCAACTCTGCTAGGCCAGCTTTTTTGATCGGCGACAAACGATGTCCACCATCCAAATAAACCAGCAATTCGACCGTTGGCGTTTCATCACTTTCAGTGCCCATAACACTAATGCCGTTGGCCAGCTTGCTGTCCCATAACTGTGGCACAGTCAATAATGGCGCTGCGGTTGATGACGGTATTTTATTGCGATCAAATGATGATTTTGCAAAAGTGATATTGGTTAATCCGGTTACCGCATCTTGTGCAATTGGCATAATGCTCGGTTCAAAATTATCTGCATGGGCAATTAGCTGCGTTTGCCCTTCTGGTACCACGCTCATCACCACCATTGGCTTATTTTTAATGTAAGTATTAAATACTCGCATTACATCGGCTTTAGTGACATTGGCATAACGGGCTAAATCAGATGCCACCATGTCAGGCTTACCAAAAAAAGTTTGATTAGCAGCAAGTGTTGATACTTTTCCCGCTACGCTTTGCATACCAAAAATGGTATCGGCTTCAAACTGCACTTTGACTTTTTGCAAATCGTCGTCAGTGACACCGCGTTGCTCAAACTCATTAATCGTTTGGTTTATTTTGGTTTCGAGTTCTGCAAGACTACCGCCTTTGGCAGGATTCGCTACGGCATAAAGTGACAGCTGACAAGTAAGCTCTTGGCAAGGATGGCTCACTGCAGCTTGTACCGCATAACCATCTTTAACTAAGTTTTTATATATTAATGAGGTTTTACCACCACCGAGAATATTAGCCAGCAAATCTAATGCAGCTTCATCTTTGTGTTGCGCATAAACGGTTGGAAAACCGATATAAATAAGCGGTAAATGAACCTTATCTTCCATCGAGATATAGCGAGTTTTATCTAACGTGACTGCGGTTTTAGCTTCTGGTTTGACTTCTGGTCCACGAGGGATTTCACCAAAATATTTATTTACCCACGCCAATGTTTGCACTTCATCAAAGTCACCACCAATAGTTAAAGTGGCATTATTAGGCCCATACCAACGTTGGAAGAAATGTTTCACGTCATCAACGGTGGCGCGATCTAAGTCATCTGGCCAACCGATGACAGGCCAAGAATACGGATGACCGGCTGGATAAAATGCTTGATTAAAACGTTCATTTAAACGCCCATAAGGACGATTATCAATACGTTGTGCGCGTTCATTTTTAACCGTTTCACGTTGTACTTCGAATTTTTCACTCGTGAGTGCAGGTAACAAAAAGCCCATACGATCTGATTCTAACCAGAGCATTTTTTCTAGTTGATTACTCGGCACGGTTTCAAAGTAATTGGTTCGGTCAGTATTGGTAGAACCATTTAGTGTTCCGCCCGCTTCGGTAACAACTTTGAAATGCTGTTCGTCGGCTACATGTTGTGAGCCTTGGAACATCATGTGTTCAAATAAATGCGCAAAACCACTACGACCAGCTAATTCGCGAGCAGAACCAACATGATAGGTAACATCAACATGAACTAAAGGATCAGACTTATCTTGGTGTAAAATCACCGTTAAGCCATTCGCTAACTGATATTTTTTATAAGGGATACTGACTTGATTTTCAGAAGGTGCAACCGTTTCAATTAAACTTACACCTTGTGGCAAATTTGACGATTGATGCGCGTCGAATGCACAGCCACTTAATGCAGCACTGATTGCTGCAGCTAATATCCATTTATTCAAATTTAATTTCAAAATCGACTCCTTTCTTCATTAAGATAAATATAATCACAGAAAAAATAACGGTATAAAGTTACTCAACAGTATAAAGAACTAAAAACACAATTACGCTGTAACGTAGTAACTTACCGAAAAACATAAAAAATGATGCTGGCACTATAGGAATTTTTAACCAACCAGCCAACAGACATAACAAATCACCGATGATGGGTAACCAAGATAGTAATAAAGCCCACATACCATATTTTTCGAGCCATGCCAGAGCATAACGATATTGCCGACTTTGGATATCTTGTGGACTTTTAGCAAGCCGTCCGGCTCGACCTAAACCATAACTTGTCATCGCGCCAAACGTATTACCAATACTGGCCAACATCAATAATTCGAACCATGACGATGGCGTTTGATTAAGTAATGCCACGAGTAACACTTCGGAACCACCCGGCAATAAGGTTGCAGCCAAAAACGCACCGCTAAACATTAACCATAAACTCGTCATTAATAGACCTTATTGCGCATTAATAGTTTCATTTCAGATTTTATCGCAGTTCTCGCCATGGATATTTACACAGAACATGGATCTAGCTGAACCTATCTTGCAGAATTTTGAACCCGCAAACCTCTAACGTTAACTCACTCATATCAACATAGCGACCCAAACGCTACACAGGCTATAACGGCAAAACATCCATGATTCACGTTTGCAGATTCAATTTAATAAATTGAACAATAGGCCTTAATAAGTTAATTATTAGTAATAAATTTAAAGTTATAATAACAAATTTGTTTATTCATATAAGTTATAACAAAATAACGTTGTTTGTCATTGGATCACTTCATACAATACAATTAATATTAATTAACCTTAGCGGGTTTATTAGCGCATTATTTAGCATCAGCATCTAGTTCGGTCTTAATATAAACTAAATAGTTCCACTACTAAAAATCACCATAAGATGGTGTAGTTCTTGGTAATTCATCGCTCATTAGTGAACACAATGAGTCACGCACAACAACGTTACCTAATAAGATTAGTGACGTCACAATGACATAATTTGGAATTTTCATGATATTGCAAACGTTCAATCGTATCCCTTTTTGGCAGAAAGTCATTGCAGGTTTTGTATTGGGTACACTTACAGGGGTCGGATTAGGCGAGTCAGCCGTGATATTAAAACCCCTTGGCGATCTGTTTATTAGCGCCATAAAAATGCTCGTTGCTCCTTTAGTATTTTGTGCCATTGTGGTCAGCATTACCTCCTTGGGTTCACAAGGTAATTTAAAACGCTTAAGCTTTAAAACCTTGGCCATGTTTATGTTTACTGGCACCATTGCGTCATTTATTGGCTTAACGGTCGGAAGCCTAATCGACATGGGCGGTAATTTAGCTTTAGCGACATCGGAAGTGCGTGAGCGTGATATTCCTGGATTTGCACAAGTATTACTTAACATGATCCCAGTCAATCCATTTGCCTCGTTGGCAGAAGGTAATGTACTGCAAATTATCGTGTTTGCAGCATTAATTGGTATCGCCATTAATGCTGTCGGCGAGAAAGCCACGCCGTTAAAGAACGTGATTGAAGCGGGTGCTGAAGTGATGTTTCAATTAACACGTATGGTATTAAAACTAACGCCTATTGGTGTATTTGGCTTAATGGCGTGGGTTGTTGGCGAATATGGCTTAAGTACATTATTACCATTAGGTAAGTTTATTATTGCGATTTATATTGCCGCGCTAATTCATATTATCTTTGTGTATGGCGGTTTAGTGAAATTTGCTGCAGGTCTTAGCCCAGTTCAGTTTTTCCGTAAAGCCTTACCAGCACAAGTTGTGGCCTTTAGTACCGCATCAAGCTTCGGTACTTTACCGGCCAGCACACGAAGTACCGAAGCGATGGGCGTGTCGAAGCGCTACAGTGCTTTTGTACTCCCATTAGGTGCGACCATGAATATGGATGGTTGTGGCGGCATTTACCCTGCCATTGCGGCGATCTTTATTGCGCAAATTTACGGTATTCCGCTTGATATGACCGACTACATGCTAATTGCGGTAACGGCCACAGTCGCTTCTGTAGGCACCGCAGGAGTGCCAGGTAGCGCGATGGTGATGTTAACCGTAACCTTAGGCGTAATAGGTTTACCGCTTGAAGGGATTGCCTTTATCGCCGCGATAGACCGTATTATTGATATGATCCGCACTGCAACTAATGTGACCGGAGACATGATGACTGCGGTGGTGATTGGTAAAAGCGAAGGTCAGCTTGATGTAGAACAATTTTACTCAAATGAAACACCGCAACAGCAAGTAGTGTCTTAGTTTTTATTACGCTTCTTATTGCAGTTCTATCGTCATACAAGATTAATGACAATAAAAAAACGAGTATCAACTGATACTCGTTTTTTGTTATATCATGCTAATAAAATTAGAACTTAGCGTTTGCCCATAACCATACTTTATCGGCATCAACTTTTCCTGCTCCAGCATCACCCGCTGAATAAGATGCGTATTTAACGCCTACGGTGTAATGCTTATCAATTGGTAAGCTAAATACCGCATCAATTTCATCACCTAAATCGTTAACAGTGGCACTTGACTCATCTGCTTCAAAATCATGATAAACCAGCGCCCATTTACCACCAACCACACTGCCGCCAATTGACACATAAGTGTCAACTAATCCTTGATTTGGTGTTGCCAAAAATTGGTCTGCCCAACCATTAAACGCATGCAAAGTCGCTAACGGAGTTGAAAAACCATATTCGCCATCGTCAGAGCCCAATAGCTCGTAACCAAGCTTAACGGTCAAACCACTAAAGCCAACGCCTACTTCACCAAGCATATAATCTGTAGAGTAAGATGTTGTTTCTGTATCAGTATCTTGAGTTGCGTACTCTAACGTATAAAGTAGTTTAATTTTATCGATATCTTTAGCACCCGCAAAACGAATACCATAGGTGTCGATACCATTGTCTATGTTGGTATCTTCTTCAAGTAAGTAGCTATATGCGCTAAGTTTACCCAAACCGAAATTGTAAGATGCGTTAATAACGTGATCTTTTGAATCAATGTCTTTAACTTCTGCAAAAATACGGTTGCGCTTGTAGATGTAACCATAATCAACACTAAAATCGTTTATCGCATATTGCATGGTAACTGCATCGAATGTTTGGCGATCTTGACGCCAGCCAACATGGCCGATAAAACGTTGGTTATCGATGGCGATAACTTGACGCCCAGCTTTAGCAGTAAAACCATTACGCTTGTATTGTAAGAAAGCTTGGTCTAATTCAGTTGTTTCAGGATCTGCTATCACAGAATAATCTGTATTATTACCAATCGCGTCGTTGTAGTCATTTACCCCAGCCACACTGCGAGAATCTTCAAATTCAACCAAGGCACTTAACCCGTAATATTCAGCCGTAGCAAAGGTTAAACGAGTGCGTAAGGTCAAAGCATCTGCGTCTTTTAACGCATTGTCTTGATCGACAGATTCATAACGCAAATTTAAGTCTACTTTTGCTGTACCTTGAGTGATTGCATCAGCAACTGTATTAACATTGGTGTCTGCGGCATTAGCGCTGCCCATGGCTAATAACAACGAACAAGTTAATGCTGATAAAGCCCATTTTTTGGTCACAACAGAATTTTGGCAAGCCTTATCCGTAACTTGACTAGCAAGCAATTTATTATTCATCTTACATTCCTAATATTTATTTTAAGTTGAGTTATCAATCTGCTAAATATACGTAAAATATATGGCTAGCAAGTTAACTGGCCGTAACCTTAATAAGTTCACTGTTCAGTTTCCGTGACATATCTTGCATTTTACATACTTGTTTGACTAGATATTGATGGCAATTCAAAATTTGCGACTTTTGACCGTTAAAATTAACGGGTTGTCGAACTATTATTATTTTAGGGACATGTCTTGCTGATATAAAATTATGAATAAAAACGGCCGCTTACATACCTACAAAGAGGTACGCTAATAAGTTTCTGACTAAAAATTGGCTTCAGTACATATTACCTTTCGATTAATAATACTCAATATAATGGGCACACAAGTAAGCTAACAAACGAATAATCCAAGTGAATTATCGACATATTTCAAACTAGACTAGTATGTTTATTGAACAAAACAATTATTAACATTTTAATAACGTAATCGATTTTTTGTTTTTGATTTAAAGGTTAGCAGCCAAGTTCAACAGTAACCCCCGATGCTATTTCCCATATCAATATAACTTGTAATGTATACAGGTTTTATTATTTATCTTTGACAGCCATTAGATAAAGACTAATTCTAATAAGGGTCAATAATTCTTTCACAACTATAACGTCACAACCGCTCAGTATTAAAAATTAAGTACACCAACATAAATTAAACAGGTATATCTACTTTACTTATGGAATAAAAACAAAAAAGCCAATGCAATTGCATTGGCTTTTAAACTTAATCGTTAACGATTAACCTAAAACAGCCAACAACACACCAGCTGCAACCGCACTACCCAGCACACCAGCAACGTTTGGTCCCATTGCATGCATGAGTAAGAAGTTTTGGTTATTAGCCTCTAAACCTACCTTATTCACCACTCGAGCAGCCATTGGCACTGCAGAAACACCTGCTGCACCGATAAGTGGGTTAATTTTCCCACCGGAGAGCTTACTCATTAATTTGGCCATCAATACCCCTGAAGCAGTACCAATACTAAATGCAACCGCGCCAAGGATTAAAATACCCAAGGTTTCGATACGCAGAAATTGATCGGCGGATAACTTAGATCCAACAGCAAGACCTAAAAAGATAGTCACTATGTTGATTAACTCGTTTTGCGCCGTTTTCGATAAACGATCAACCACACCTGATTCACGCATTAAATTACCTAAACAGAACATACCAATTAATGGTGTTGCTGCGGGTAAAAACAAAATGGTTAAGCCAAGTACCATCAGTGGAAAGATAATTTTCTCTTTCTTACTGACTTCACGCAATTGTTCCATTTTAATTTCGCGTTCAGCTTTAGTGGTGAGCAGTTTCATTATCGGCGGCTGAATTAATGGCACTAGCGCCATATATGAATATGCAGCAACGGCAATCGCGCCTAGTAACTCTGGCGCCAACTTAGAGGCTAAGAAAATTGCAGTTGGACCATCTGCACCGCCAATGATGGCAATAGCAGCAGCATCTTGCATACTAAACTCAAATCCAGGTACAAGATTCAGCGCTATAGCACCAATTAAGGTAGAGAAAATACCAAATTGTGCCGCAGCCCCTAACAAAAGTGTTTTAGGGTTAGCAATTAGCGCCCCAAAATCAGTTAATGCACCGACCCCCATGAAGATGAGCAATGGGAACACCCCAGTTTCAATGCCGACATGATAAGCGTAATACAGCAAACCACCTTCATCGGTGAAACCTGCATTAGGAATGTTAGCTAATATGGCACCAAACCCAATAGGTAATAATAATAACGGCTCAAAACCTTTAATTATCGCTAGAAATAACAATAAACAACCAACAGCCATCATCAGCAGTTGGCCACCAGTAAAGTTAGCCACACCCGTTTCAGCCCAAAAAGCCAGTAATCCTTCCATTTCGACCTCTTATGCTAGTGATAACAATGTTGAACCTACAGTTACACTGTCACCCTGCTTAACCGCTAACTGAGTTACAACACCATCTTCTTGAGCACGAATTTCGGTTTCCATTTTCATCGCTTCCAAGATAATGATCACTTCACCAGTTTTAACCGCTTGACCATTATTAACTAACACTTTGAAAATATTTCCCGATAACGGTGCAGCCATAGTGCATTTAACTTCGCCAACAGGCGCTGAAGCCACAGGAGCCATGGCAACTGGTGCAGCTGAGACTGGCGCGATATGCCCTATTTCGCCACCTTCGCTCACTTCGACGACAAAATGTTGCCCCTCTACGTCAACGGTATACGTTTGTGGACCTTTATCGGCTTTCACTTGTAAATCATCTGCACTTGGGACAGGCTCAAACGCATCCGGGTTGCCACGATTTTTAAGAAATTTAAGACCAATTTGATTGAACAACGCGTAAGTCATCACATCATCATCTGATTCAGCTGCTAGGCTAAAGCCCTGCTCTTTAGCTGTTTTTGTAAGTTCTACACGTAACTTATCAAGTTCTGGTGCAATCAAATCTGCTGGACGACAGGTAATAGGCTGTTCACCCTTTAGCACTCTGGCTTGCAACTCGGCGTTAACTGGCGCTGGCGTAGCACCATATTCGCCTTTTAGAACGCCTTCGGTCTCTTTAGTCATCGACTTGTAACGTTCACCCATCAGCACGTTGATCACTGACTGTGAACCAACAATTTGCGAGGTAGGTGTAACTAAAGGTAAGAAGCCAAGATCTTCACGCACCCGAGGGATCTCTTCAAGCACGGCATCCATTTTGTCTGCTGCACCCTGCTCTTTTAATTGGTTTTCCATGTTAGTTAACATGCCGCCAGGTACTTGAGCACGCAAAATGCGTGAATCGATGCCTTTTAGTGCACCTTCGAAACGGACATACTTTTTACGTACTTCACGAAAGTAAGCGGCTATCTCTTCTAACAGCACCATATCGTAGCCGGTTGCTCTGTCAGTATCCTCAACCATTGCCACTAAGGTTTCTGTGGCACTGTGCCCATAGGTTTGGCTCATTGAAGATATTGCAGTGTCAAGCACATCAACCCCAGCTTCAATGGCTTTTTGGTATGTAGCAGTGCTTAAACCCGTTGTCGCATGACAATGCATCGATACCATTAAATCAGTTTGTGATTTTAGGCGACTGATTAACTCATAGGCTTGCATCGGTTTAAGTAAACCCGCCATATCTTTAATACATAATGAATCGGCGCCCATGTCTTCTAAACGCTTTGCCATGTCGACCCAAGTATCAATCGTATGAATAGGGCTAGTAGTGAACGAAATCGTCCCTTGCGCATGTCCGCCAACGTTTTTAACTGCTTTAACTGCGGTTTCAAGGTTACGTACATCATTCATTGCATCAAAAATACGGAATACATCTACGCCATTGGTGTGAGCACGTTCAACGAATCGTGTAACAACATCGTCTGCATAATGACGATAGCCTAATAAATTTTGCCCTCGCAGTAACATTTGCTGCGGTGTATTAGGCATGACTTTTTTTAGTTCACGAATGCGGTCCCAAGGATCCTCACCAAGATAACGAATACAAGAGTCAAACGTTGCTCCCCCCCATGACTCAAGTGACCAAAACCCCACTTTGTCTAATAACGGCGCGATAGGTAGCATATCGTCGAGGCGTAAACGTGTTGCCAGTATTGATTGGTGTGCGTCACGCAGGACGACATCGGTTAGTGCTAATGGCTTGCTCATAATGACTCCAAATTTATTTCGCGCGGTATTGATGTATCGCAGAGGTGATTGCGGCAACTAGCTTAGGATTTAAAGCTACCTGTGCCGGTGCTCTGGGTATTGCAGTTGCAGGCGCAGCTGTAGCTGCCGCTATAGGCGCAGGGAAAAGCTTAGCAACAATACCAATACCGATGATCAACATACTTAAAAAGATAAACACTAAGCCCATGCCCATTATCATAATGCCCAGCGCATCGGATAACTGCTCAGATATTGATGTCATGTGTCCTCACTTTTTTGTCAAACAGTTAAATTAAGATAAGTTGGTTTAGGCGCGCTAAATCGGTGCAAGAATTAATATTTATCAATTCACCACACCTATTTGACTTACCTATTAAACAAGCGCTAATTCAGCAAGCATAAATATTCAACTCAAGCTTTATTTAATTCAGGTTTTTATGAGCTGAATCCCCCCACTTGCGGGACATCAGCTCAAAATCTTGTCACAAAATATAAACAATATACCACAATAATGCTATCTTTTTGTAAATTGGTCTTACCAAGTGACATGCACAAAGACAGTGCAACTATACAATCAGTAAAAATAAAGCCGATAAAATGAAGATCCCATAACTAAGTAGCATTTTCTAATAGCTAAATAATAAATTCATCATCAATAAGCATGAAACAACATCACTTACCGCTAAACAGACGCAAACATATACATAAATATTCTCAATCAAACAAACACAATGAATAAAGATGTAATAACAAAAGGCGGCTAAGTCAGATCCACAACGATATGACTAAGAAGCATCTAATGATGAAGATAATTTGAGGGGGTAAGTGTCAACTTATCTCAGGACGGGACAAATTAACATAAAAAAAGCCCTGCATAAATGCAGGGCTTTTTTATTATGGTGCGCGTGGGAGGAGTCGAACCTCCGACCGCCTGGTTCGTAGCCAGGTACTCTATCCAGCTGAGCTACACGCGCAAAATCGGTACAACATATCATTCAAAGGCATTGCTATAGTTAGTACGATAAAAAAATACCAACATTACATATGAATGAATGGCGGAGAAGGAGGGATTCGAACCCTCGATGGGATTTAAAGCCCATACTCCCTTAGCAGGGGAGCGCCTTCGGCCACTCGGCCACCTCTCCGCAATAAATGGTGCGCGTGGGAGGAGTCGAACCTCCGACCGCCTGGTTCGTAGCCAGGTACTCTATCCAGCTGAGCTACACGCGCATAAATTGGGTTGAGTGAAATATGAATGGTGCGCGTGGGAGGAGTCGAACCTCCGACCGCCTGGTTCGTAGCCAGGTACTCTATCCAGCTGAGCTACACGCGCATTCATATTTAACACTTTAATAGATAATGGTGCGGATGGGAGGAGTCGAACCTCCGACCGCCTGGTTCGTAGCCAGGTACTCTATCCAGCTGAGCTACATCCGCATCGTATATCTATTGTAAGAAATGGCGGAGAAGGAGGGATTCGAACCCTCGATGGGATTTAAAGCCCATACTCCCTTAGCAGGGGAGCGCCTTCGGCCACTCGGCCACCTCTCCGTTTCTTGGCGCACATATTACTGTTTGACGAAAATAAGTCAAACCCTTTTTAGGAAACCTAACTTCATTTGGAGTGTTTTTAAGCACATTGGAGATAATAGCCTCAAATAGTCATGAAAACTGCATTACTTTTTATAACTATTCACATCATCACCAACAATATCAGCTTCATTAAGTCACTCGTGATTGTGGCAAGTTTACCTTTTTACTAAATTGCATCTTTCAGGGCATTATTGAACTTACCATGTTGTTTTTACAAAATCCCTATTCCACAAACATTAATAAATAATGGCTGGGTTTGTATTGATTGTATTGTACTAATGCATATAAAAAGTCAAATAATGCGACATAAGCCTTGAATCGAGAATAATCAAAATAATTTGAATGCTAGGCTGGTAAAAAACCTGTTAATCACTGAAATTTCACATTTATTAATACATAAAAGTGGTATTGAACAAACAAAAAAGTCAGCAAATGCTGACTTTAATTATATCGACGACACAATCTGCCGAATATTAGAAATTACCATCTTCAGAAGGTGTTCCAGACTTCTCAGATTGAATACGTTGGTAGATCTCTTCACGATGAACAGAAACTTCCTTAGGCGCGTTAACACCGATACGTACCTGATTACCTTTTACACCTAGAACAGTAACGGTGACTTCATCACCAATCATTAATGTTTCGCCTACACGACGAGTCAAAATTAGCATTCTATTGCTCCTTTAGTTCAATCTGCATAACACGCTTTGTCCGTAATATGCGTTCATTATAAGGTCTGCTTTACATAAAATAATAGTATCTATTTCTAAATACGTCGGTTTATAAAGCACCATCTATTCGAAAATCGTAAATTTGACGATAAATCATCTATTGATACGCAATAAGTAACAAATTAATCACACTTGCTAATCACCACGCAGTTAAATAAATCAATACAGTAAAAACAATAACCAAAATAACTAGAATAAAATCAATAATGATTTGTGTCCAAAGACTTATCGAAAATCATCACCTAACAATACCTATAAACGCTTTTACTGTTCGCGAGTGAGTTCACTATGCCAAATCTACTGTTGGCACTCAAGTTATAAAGTTGAATATCATAGACTTTATAACTTAAGCACCAATATAAGCCCTAATTTACCGACTTATTAGCTTAAACGCTCACGGATCCAAGGTTCAACTGAGGCCAAGGCTGTTTTAAGGTTCTCAGGCTGAGAGCCACCGGCTTGAGCCATATCAGGACGTCCACCACCTTTGCCGCCTACTTGCTGGGCGACCATGGCAACAAGCTCACCAGCTTTGACTCGTTTGGTTAAGTCATTGCTCACACCTGCTATTAAGTTTACTTTACCGTCTTTGGCAGTACCAAGCACAATAATGGCAGACTTAAGTTTTTGCTTTAACTCATCTTGTAGGCCACGTAAAGAGCCTGGGTCTATGCCATCAAGCATCTTAACCAGCACCTTAACACCATTGATATCAACAGCATCACCCGCCATATCGGCACTAGCCGCAGCGGCTAATTTATCTTTTAACTGAGACAAATCTTTTTCTAGCTGTTTCACTTTATCTAACTGAGCTTTTAATTTACTGACAACAGAAGCACTGTCTGATTTCAGCAACTGTGCAGCCTCATCTAGCACAGCTTGTTGCTCGGCAATATAAGCCATAGCAGCAATACCCGTAACCGCTTCAATACGACGCACTCCTGCAGCAATACCACCCTCAGAAGTGATTTTAAATAACCCAATATCACCAGTGCGGCCCACATGCGTACCTCCACACAGTTCGATTGAAAAATCGCCCATGGTAACAACGCGTACCTGGTCATCGTATTTTTCACCAAACAATGCCATTGCGCCTTTTTCTTTGGCTTCATCAATAGCCATTTCAGCGGTGCAAAGTTCATGATTACGACGGATCTGGGTGTTAACTAAATCTTCTACCGCTTTCAACTCAGAAGGTTTAACAGCTTCAAAATGAGAGAAGTCAAAACGTAAACGTTCTGGGTTAACTAACGAACCTTTTTGAGTGACATGAGAACCCAGTATTTGGCGCAATGCAGCATGCAATAAGTGAGTCACAGAATGATTTAACTGAGTACGGTGACGTAACTTTTTATCTACTTGTGCAGTTAACTGCTGGCCAACAACCAATTGTCCTTGAGTTAACTTTCCTTGGTGACCTATTGCAGGGCCAAACTTTTGGGTATCCGTAACAGTAAATACTACGCCATCTGCCGTTAGTTGACCTTTATCACCGACCTGTCCACCAGACTCTGCGTAAAACGGAGTGTCATCTAGTACAACAACGGCATCTTGCCCAGCAACCACTGCCTCAGCTGGTTTACCGTCAACATATAAAGCAATCACGTTCGGCTGCCCAGTTAACTCGGTATAACCACTAAATGATGTTTCAGCATCAATAATTAAATGATTGTTATAATCTGCACCAAAGTTACCTGCGGCTTGTGCACGACTTCTTTGTTCAGCCATTGCAACTTCAAAGCCTGCTTCGTCAACATTAATGTCACGTTCACGACACACATCAGCAGTTAAATCGACTGGAAAACCATAGGTGTCATAAAGTTTAAATACAGTGTCACCGTCTAAAGTATTACCTTGTAGAGAATTCAGTGCACCATCTAAAATTACTAAACCACGCTCAAGAGTTCGAGCAAATTGTTCTTCTTCCGCTTTTAAGGCTTTTTCAACAATGGCTTGAGTTTGTTTTAAACCATTAGCTGCATCGCCCATTACACTGATTAGCGTAGGAACAAGCTTATAGAAAAACGCATCAGTAGCACCCAACTTATTACCATGACGCACAGCACGACGAATAATACGACGTAACACATAACCGCGGCCTTCATTTGATGGCATCACACCATCAGCAATTAAGAATGCACAAGAACGGATATGATCAGCAATGACGCGTAATGATTTGTTCTCTAAATCTGAAACGCCAATAATTTCGGCTGTTTTAGCAATCAACTGCTTAAAGATATCAATTTCGTAGTTTGAATGTACGCCCTGCATAATGGCAGCTATACGTTCAATGCCCATGCCTGTATCGACAGAAGGCTTAGGTAATGGCAACATTTCACCGTCTGCTTGACGGTTATACTGCATAAATACGATGTTCCAAATTTCAATAAAACGATCGCCGTCTTCTTCAGGAGTACCAGGGCGGCCACCCCAAATATGATCGCCATGATCATAGAAAATTTCACTACAAGGACCACAAGGACCGGTATCACCCATCTGCCAGAAGTTATCTGACGCAAATGGAGCTCCTTTATTGTCGCCAATACGAATCATATTTTCAGGGGCTACACCAATTTTTTGAGTCCAAAGGTCATACGCTTCGTCATCTGTTTCATAAATGGTGACACATAAACGCTCTTTTGGTAGCTTGAGTGTTTCGGTTAAAAAGGTCCATGCGAAACGAATTGCATCTTCTTTAAAGTAATCGCCAAAACTGAAGTTACCTAACATTTCAAAAAAAGTATGGTGACGAGCGGTATAGCCTACATTATCAAGATCGTTATGTTTACCACCAGCACGCACACAACGTTGAGATGTGGTCGCTCGTGTATAACTGCGCTTATCCATTCCGAGGAACACGTCTTTAAACTGGTTCATACCCGCATTGGTGAATAACAGTGTTGGGTCATTGGTGGGAACGAGCGAGCTGCTATCAACAACCTGATGTCCGTTATCTTCAAAGTACTTTAAAAAAGCGCTTCTTAATTCTGCTGTAGTCTGAAACATTAATTGGCCCTGAATATAGAAAATACAAAAGTAACGAGCTTGGCAAGCAAGCCTGTAAATGTAGGCATTATATACTGAATTTGGCGAAAGAAGCGAGATGAGTGAATCGATTATAATAGCAGTAAAAAATGATACCTTGTGTGCCTATAGGGGAATGAGTGGTTGTATGGCGTGTTAAATACAACAGTATAAACAAGAGGGACAAGCGTTAAATATCGAATACAAATAAACAGGATGATCATTTTTTTACCCTAGGGTAAAGGCTTATTGATTGGTCTTCCAGGAACATAATTGAGCAAATATATTATTTGACCAAAACAAGAGTTTTACTCAACTTAACGCGACCGCTAAAATCACAATGTTAATTAACTATTGTTGCGTTACGACCTAAAGACCCAAACACCACGGGCTTAATTGATAAAACGTTTAAATGTAATAAAACATATCACCTAAAAAAATCAAATTAACAATAACCTAGAACCGACTAGATTTATTGCTCATCAATGCCTTTTGATTTTTTATTAAACATAGAGAGGTTTTCTTGATGGGAATATTCGCGGCGCGCAACATGCGCTACCGCGATAGATTTTGCGGACTAACTTAGAAAACTTCGCCAGTTTCGAGATCAACATTCTCGTCGCTGTCAGTGCTTGAGCCTAATGAGCCTGGAGCAGCTAATAGCATAGCACGCAAAGTGGTGTCGATTTCATTGGCAATAGCTGGATTTTCAGTCAGGAATTTACCTGCATTTGCACGGCCTTGACCAATTTTTTCACCTTTGTAGCTATACCAAGCACCTGCTTTATCAACAAGCTTATGTGCAACGCCTAAGTCAACCAACTCGCCGGTACGATTAATACCTAATCCATAAAGAATTTGGAATTCAGCTTGCTTAAATGGTGCTGCAATTTTATTTTTAACGACTTTTACGCGGGTTTCGTTACCGATAACTTCATCACCGTTTTTAATGGCACCGATACGTCGAATATCTAAACGAACAGAAGCGTAAAACTTCAGTGCGTTACCACCAGTAGTTGTTTCTGGACTACCAAACATCACACCAATTTTCATACGAATTTGGTTAATAAAAATAAGCAAAGTATTTGATTGCTTAAGGTTACCAGCAAGTTTGCGCATTGCTTGGCTCATCATACGAGCAGCAAGGCCCATATGTGAATCACCAATTTCACCTTCAATTTCGGCTTTTGGCGTTAATGCAGCAACAGAATCGACAACAATAACATCTACAGCACCAGAACGGGTTAATGCGTCACAAATTTCTAATGCTTGCTCGCCAGTGTCTGGCTGCGAACAAAGTAGGTTATCAATATCTACGCCTAGCTTTTTTGCATAAATAGGGTCAAGTGCATGCTCTGCATCAATAAACGCACAGGTTTTACCTTCGCGTTGTGCTGCAGCAATCACTTCAAGTGTTAATGTTGTTTTACCTGATGATTCAGGGCCATAGATCTCAACAATACGTCCTAATGGTAAACCACCAGCACCTAGGGCGACATCCAATGAAAGTGAACCTGTAGAGATAGTTTCAACATCCATTGTGCGATCTTCGCCCAATTTCATAATTGAGCCTTTACCAAATTGTTTTTCAATTTGACTTAACACGGCGGCAAGTGCTTTCTCTTTATTTGGATCAACCTTCATTATAAAACCCTCTTAAGGCATTCAATACGTTTAGTAAAATGCTATTTGTACTTAGGCGGAATGGTGTGGACCATTTCATTATGTTCATCAGTATACTGTATAGTCATACAGTATCAAGTGCTGATCGTAATTTTTTTCTTACCTTTGATAATTGCCTTTTTACATCAATATATTATCTTCGCAGATTTTTATATGAATCTATTTATACCCTGAGGACAAATATTGTTAAGATTAGCCTCATAAGATTTACGACTTAAAAACGATTAATAGTGAAGTGTTCATAATGACAGTGATTGATACCAGCGATTTAGAAAAACACACCCCGATGATGCGTCAGTATTTAGGCTTAAAAGCCGCCCATCCTGATATGTTATTATTTTACCGTATGGGTGATTTTTATGAGCTGTTTTACGATGATGCTAAACGCGCATCTGAAATGCTGGGCATTTCGCTTACGGCTCGCGGGAAAAGCGGCGGCGATCCTATTCCCATGGCTGGCATTCCCTATCATGCTGTCGAAGGCTATTTAGCAAAATTAGTTAACATTGGTCAGTCTGTGGCCATTTGCGAACAAATTGGCGATCCTGCCACATCAAAAGGCCCAGTTGAACGCCAAGTAGTGCGTATCGTTACTCCTGGCACCTTAACAGACGAAGCCTTACTGCAAGAAAAACAAGACAATTTACTGGCGGCGCTTTATCAGGGTAAAAACGGTTTTGGTTATGCAACCTTAGATATTTCATCAGGCCGTTTTGTGGTTGCAGAATTACCCACTCGTGAAGCATTAGAAGCCGAATTACAACGCACCAATCCTGCAGAATTACTTTACAGTGAAGATTTTACTGACATGTTATTAATCAATAATATGAAAGGGATCCGCCGCCGTCCAGAGTGGGAGTTTGATTACGATACTTGTGTGAATTTACTATTGAGTCAATTTGGTACCAAAGATTTACATGGTTTTGGGATTACAGATGCCCGCTTGGCGCTGCAAGCTGCTGGTTGCTTAATGCAGTATGTAAAAGATACACAAAAGATGGCGTTGCCGCATATCAACTCGATTGTGCGTTTTAATCAATCGGAATCGATTATTTTAGATGCCGCGACGCGACGTAATTTAGAGTTAACTCAAAACTTGTCTGGCGGACGAGAAAATACCCTCTCGTGGGTATTAGATAATACCGCAACCCCTATGGGTAGCCGTATGTTACAGCGCTGGATCCATGAGCCACTTCGTAATAGACAAACGATTCAAGATCGCCATAATGCCGTCAATGAACTCATTGAACTCGACCTATATCAAACGTTACATGAACAACTAAAAAGCTTAGGTGATATTGAACGTATTATGGCTCGTTTAGCACTACGCAGTGCCAGACCTCGCGACTTTTCACGTTTAAAGCAGGCGTTAACACTTCTACCTGAAATTCAGCAAACATTAGCTACATGTCAACAACCTAGATTGAGCGCATTAGTGCAATTGTTAGGTGATTTCCCAGAACAGCACGATTTATTAACGCGCGCTATTGTAGATAATCCTCCTGTGTTAATTCGTGATGGTGGGGTTATCCGTACTGGCTATAATAATGAATTAGATGAATGGCGTAAGCTGAGCGAAGGCGCGAGTGATTATTTAGTTGAACTTGAAGCCCGCGAGAAACAGCAAACTGGAATTAACACCTTAAAAGTGGGTTATAACCGAGTTCATGGATATTATATTGAAGTTAGTCGTTTACAAGCTGACAGAGTGCCTCTGAGCTATCAACGCCGGCAAACACTGAAAGGGACAGAGCGTTATATCACCCCAGAATTAAAACAATACGAAGAAAAAGTACTCTCAAGCCAAGGCAAAGCCCTCGCACTTGAAAAACAGCTGTGGGAACAGCTATTTGACTTATTGCTGCCAAAATTACAAGAGTTACAACAGTTTGCTAGCGCCGCTGCAGAGCTAGATATACTCAGTAATTTTGCAGAGCGAGCAGAAACCTTTAATTACCAACGCCCACAAATGACTGACGATATTGGTATTCATATTGACGCAGGTCGTCATCCTGTGGTTGAAAGGGTCAGTCAAGCGGCTTTTATTGCAAACCCTGTTGCGTTAACACCGCAACGTCAAATGCTTATTGTCACCGGTCCCAATATGGGCGGTAAATCGACCTATATGCGTCAGGTAGCACTCATTACATTAATGGCACACATTGGTTGTTTTGTCCCCGCGGATTCAGCCAAAATTGGCGAAGTTGATCGGATATTCACCCGTATTGGTGCCTCAGATGATCTAGCATCGGGTCGCTCAACCTTCATGGTTGAAATGACTGAAACCGCAAACATTTTACATAATGCGACCGCAAACAGTTTAGTGTTGATGGATGAAATCGGTCGCGGAACCTCGACTTACGATGGTTTAGCCCTCGCGTGGTCTGCTGCAGAATATTTAGCAAAAAATGTGAGTGCGTTAACGTTATTTGCCACTCACTATTTCGAACTAACCCAACTGCCCGAACTGTTACCATCAGTGATTAACGTCCACTTAGATGCAATAGAACACGACGACACGATTGCCTTTATGCATTCAGTGCAAGAAGGTGCGGCAAGTAAAAGCTATGGGTTACAAGTTGCGGCACTTGCAGGTGTTCCAGCTCAAGTGATTAAAGCAGCAAAACAAAAACTGCATCAACTTGAAAACCGCGATATGAGTTTATCGCAGCAAAATCCGACCCAAGTCAGTATGAACTTATTACCGCCAATACCAGAGCCTTCAGCTGCATTGGAAAAGCTAGCACAAATTAATCCTGACGATTTAACCCCTAAACAAGCATTAGATTATTTATATGAATTGAAGCGCTTAAATAGCCAAAGCTAATCAATACCAAAGCTTGCTATAACTCGGAATAATAGGTCTGTGGAAGTCTGACAAGACTTCCACACCAACATTGTATTTATCGAAAAAGGTAATACATACACAATGAGAGTTAGAATGACACAACAATAGGCTTAAAATAATAGGCAAATGTAAATAGCGAGGAGATGCTAGAAAGGAGTGAATAGACGTTTTGAATCCGCGTTAAGCATATTTAACCACATGGTAAATGTGCAAATAGCATATGGGGAAATACATTTTATTTATCAACAAATTAACTTTAACCCTACATCGTTTAAGTTCACAACGATTAACGGGATAAACCTAAAAACATGAGTCTGAATTGTTACCGCCCATATAGGTTATTAACCCGACTATCGACTATCGACTATCGCCTTAAATTGTATTTATTCAGATTCCCTATCAAATAACTTTCGATGGTCATCTTTCATTTAATACCCAAAGTAAGTATTAACTATTTATTAATCTCTAAAAAGTGCCTCAACAGACAGACCTTGCGTACCAAGTAAATCTTTTAAGCGTTTTAGCGCTTCAACTTGAATTTGACGAACTCGTTCACGTGTAAGACCAATTTCTGCCCCCACATGTTCTAATGTTGAAGGTTCGTATCCAAGTAAACCAAAACGTCTTGCCAACACTTCACGTTGTTTGGTGTTCAGTTCATTTAACCAGCCAACAATTGATTTAGATAAATCTTCATTTTGTACACGATGGTCAGGACCGACCGAATCATCAGCGGCAATAACATCTAATAATGCCTTTTCGCTGTCGCCAGCTAATGGTGAGTCTACCGAGGTAATTCTTTCGTTTAATTTTAACATACGACTGACATCACCGGTCGATACATCTAATTTTTCGGCAATTTCTTCAGCGGTAGGTTCATGATCTAATTTTTGGGCAAGTTGCCTTGCTGTGCGTAAATACACATTCAATTCTTTTACTACATGAATAGGAAGACGGATAGTGCGAGTCTGATTCATAATCGCGCGTTCAATGGTTTGTCTAATCCACCAAGTCGCATAAGTCGAAAAACGGAATCCACGTTCAGGGTCAAATTTTTCCACAGCTCTAATTAGGCCTAAATTGCCTTCTTCAATAAGATCTAGCAGTGCTAAACCACGATTGTTATACCTGCGGGAAATTTTAACAACAAGACGGAGATTACTTTCTATCATTCGGTTGCGAGATTTTGCGCAGCCTTTGAGGGATTTACGTGAAAAAAACACTTCTTCTTCTGCCGTAAGCAGTGGGGAAAAACCAATTTCACCTAAATATAATTGAGTGGCGTCAAGATTTTTTTGAAGGTCGTCTTGGACTTTTTCTTCAATGTCGAGTTGTTGTACCAAATCGCCTTTTTTGGTTGCAACCTCTTGTGGTTGTTTAGCTAGATCGACAAGTTGTTCTGCTGAAGCAGTACTATTTTTGCGGCTCATAATTGCTCTCCCAAACCTAATTTTATGTATGTAATCTACTTCACTTGCTTATCCTCCGCTATTTATGTTGCTAAACTATTATTGTTTAGGTAGATATCTTAATGGGTTGACAGACTTTCCATGGTAACGCACTTCAAAATGAAGCATCACTTGGCTTGTCCCTGTACTGCCCATTGTTGCAACTGTTTGCCCTGCACTAACATATTGCTTTTCTTTAACCATTATCTTGTCCGTATGAGCATAAGCACTTAAAAAATCATCATTATGTTTGATAATCACTAAGTTGCCATAACCTCGTAGTGCATTACCTGCATAAACAACTCTTCCATCAGCTGCGGCTTTAATAATATCTCCGCGATTGCCAGCAATCTTAATCCCTTGA